>JAZLIW010000123.1:0-15663 GCA_045617585.1 Eubacteriales bacterium | reverse complement strand
GTTCAGGAGCTCGTTTCCGAGAGAACGGGCATCTCCGTCGCCGAGATCTACGGCGTCGTCACCTTCTACTCTTTCTTCTCTCTCAAGCCGAAGGGCAAATTCGTCATCGGCTGCTGCCTCGGCACCGCTTGCTACGTCAAGGGCGCACAGCAGGTCATCGACAAATTCTCCGAGCTGCTCGGGATCAAACCCGGTCAGACCACCGAAGACGGGTTATTCACGCTTGACGCACTGCGCTGCCTCGGCGCGTGCGGCATTGCCCCCGCTGTTTCCGTGAACGGCAAGGTTTACCCCAAGGTCGCCGTCAACCAGGTACAGGGGATCATTGATGAACTGAAGGGAGCCGCAAACTGATGATTAAGTCTTTTGAAGAACTCGAAAACAAGCAGTCTGCCTGCACCAAATGTCTGGAAGACAAGTTCAGCGGTAAGGACGGCAAGCGTCACGTCGTATTCTGCGGCGGTACCGGCTGCCTCTCTTCCGACTCCGCTGCCATCCGCGAGAAGTTCGCGAAGCTGATCGAAGAAAAGGGCCTTTCCGATAAGGTCACCGTCAACCAGGTCGGCTGCTTCGGCTTCTGCTCTCAGGGTCCGTTCTGCAAGATCTTCCCTGAGGATACGCTTTACCGCATGGTCTCGATCGACGACGTCGAAGAGATCATCGAGAAGGACATCATCGGCGGCGAAGTCGTCGATAGACTCCTTTACGTCGATCCCGCGACCAAGGAAAAGGTCGCAAAGCAGGACGACATCACCTTCTACAAGAAGCAGGTCCGCGTTGCCCTGAACGGCTGCGGCAGGATCGACCCCGAGGATCTGGACGAAGCACTCGGCGCAGGCGCCTTCCAGGGTCTGAAGAGAGCGCTTGAGATCGGCCGTGACGCCACCATCAAGGAAGTTCTCGATTCCGGCCTCCGCGGACGCGGCGGCGCAGGCTTCCCCACCGGCCGTAAGTGGAGTTTTGCTGCTCCCGGCGGCGGCGACAAGTATATCGTCTGCAACGGCGACGAGGGCGACCCCGGCGCGTTCATGGACCGTTCGATCCTCGAAGGCAACCCCGTTGCGGTCATTGAAGGCATGGCGATCGGCGCGTATGCGATCGGTGCCGAAAACGGTTACTTCTACGTCCGTGCGGAGTATCCCATCGCAGTGAACCGTCTGAAGCTCGCGATCAAGCAGCTTGAAGACGCAGGTCTGCTCGGCGACAACATCATGGGCAGCGGCTTCAACTTCCGTGCACACATCCGTCTCGGCGCGGGCGCGTTCGTCTGCGGCGAGGAGACCGCTCTTCTGAACTCCATCGAGGGTAAGAGAGGTATGCCCCGTCCCCGTCCTCCGTTCCCTGCCGTCAAGGGTCTGTGGGGCCGTCCCACCTGCGTCAACAACGTTGAGACGCTCGCTACCGTTCCTTATATCCTGAGAGAAGGCGCCGACAAGTTCGTTCAGTTCGGTACGCAGGGCTCCAAGGGTACCAAGGTCTTCGCGCTCGGCGGCAAGATCAACAATGTCGGTCTGGTCGAGGTCCCGATGGGCACGACCCTTCGCGAGCTGATCTACGACATCGGCGGCGGCATCCCGAACGGCAAGAAGTTCAAAGCGATCCAGACCGGCGGTCCTTCCGGCGGCTGCCTCACCCAAAAAGACCTTGACACCGAGATCGATTTCGATACGCTGAAGGCACGCGGCTCCATGATGGGCTCCGGCGGTGCCATCGTCATGGACGAAGATAACTGCATGGTCGACGTCGCGAAGTTCTATATGGAATTCATCTGCGACGAATCCTGCGGCAAGTGCTCTCCCTGCCGGATCGGCACCAAGAGAATGCTTGAGATCCTGACCCGCATCACCGAGGGCAAGGGCACGATGGAGGACATCGACAGACTGGAAGAGCTTGCTTCCACCTGCCAGTCCAACTCCCTCTGCGCGCTCGGTCAGACCGCAGCGAACCCGATCCTCTCCACGCTGAAGCAGTTCAGAGACGAGTATATCGCTCACATCGTGGACAAGAAGTGCCCCGCGCACGTCTGCAAGAGCCTGATGCAGTACAAGATCAATATGGACAAGTGCATCGGCTGCGGCCTCTGCGAAAGACAGTGTCCCGTATCCGCTATCACCGCGTCCGATTATATTGCCGAAGGTCACAAGAAGCCCAGCCGTGTCATCGATCCCGACAAGTGCATCAAGTGCGGTCTCTGCCAGGCTTCCTGCAAGTTCAAGGCAATCGACAAGGAATAAGGAGATCTACGAAAATGGCTGAGAATAAAATAAATATTAAAATCGAAGGTATCCCTTATCAGGTTGATGCCGGACTGACCATCCTTGAAGCCTGCAGGAAGTGCGGATACGATATCCCCACCCTCTGCACCTTCAATCACGGTGAATGCAATCAGGGTTCCTGCCGCGTCTGCCTCGTTGAGGCGACCGGCGCGAGAGGCCTCGTCGCTTCCTGCGTTTACCCGATCAACGAAGGGATGGAGATCACGATCTCTTCCCCCAAGGCAGTCGCCGCACGCCGTGCCTCCGTGGAGCTGATCCTTTCCAACCACAACAGAAACTGCCAGGAGTGCGACAAGAACGAGTACTGCGAGCTGCTTGACGTGGCACGCCGTACCGGTGCCCGCCCCGATATGTATCCCGGCGAGAAGACGCCCGCCACTTACGACGAGCTGACGCCCACCATCGTCCGTGACACCTCCAAGTGCGTCCTCTGCGGCCGCTGCGTGGAGCGCTGCAGAAACGTGCAGGGCATCGGTATCCTCGGCTTCGAGAACCGCGGCTTCAAGGCCATCGTCGGTCCTGCCGAGAACCGTTCCTTCATCCAGTCTCCCTGCATCATGTGCGGTCAGTGCATCAACGTCTGCCCCACCGGCGCTCTGATGGAGAAATCCGAGATCGCCAAGGTCGACGCCGCGATGGCTGCCGGCAAGTACGTCGTCGTCCAGACCGCTCCCGCCGTCCGCGCTGCGCTCGGTGAGGAATTCGGCATGAAGATCGGCACGCCCGTGACCGACAAGATGGTCGCAGCGCTCCGCCGTCTCGGCTTCAAGAAGGTCTTCGACACCGACTTTGCCGCCGACCTTACCATCATGGAAGAGGGCTACGAGCTGCTCGGCCGTATCAAGAACGGCGGCGTTCTTCCGATGATCACCTCCTGCTCTCCCGGTTGGGTCAACTACGCCGAGTATTTCTACGGCGATCAGCTGTCTCACCTCTCCTCCTGCAAGTCGCCTCATGAAATGTTCGGCGCGATCCTCAAGACCTACTACGCCGAGAAGATCGGTGTCAAGCCCGAGGATATGTTCGTCGTTTCCATCATGCCCTGCGCCTGCAAGAAGTATGAGAAGCAGCGTCCTCAGCTCTCCGACGACGTGAACGGTCTCGCTGACGTCGACGCGGTCCTCACCACCCGTGAGCTCGGCAAACTCATCAAGAGAAGCGGCATCAACTTTGCCAAGCTTCCCGACGAGGATTACGATCAGGATATCGTCCACGACGCGACCGGTGCCGGCCATCTGTTCGGCGTGACCGGCGGCGTTATGGAGGCTGCGCTCCGTACCGTTTACTACGTCCTGGAAGGCAAGGAATACGGTGAGATCAAGTTCGACGCGGTCCGCGGTCTGGAAGGCATCCGTGAAGCGGAGCTTACCCTCGGCGGAAAGACCATCAAGGTCGCCATCGCTTCCGCGATGAAGAACGCGAAGGTCCTGATGGATCAGATCCGTGCCGGCGAGTCCCCCTACACCTTCATCGAGATCATGGGCTGCCCCGGCGGCTGCATCAACGGCGGCGGTCAGCCGTACGTCCGTCCCTCCATGCTGCCCAACGAGGATGACGACATCTACGACACCTATCAGCAGAAGAGAGCGAACGCGCTGTATTCCGAGGATGAAAGAGCTGCGCTCCGTCAGTCCCACAAGAATCCGCAGGTCGCAGAGCTCTACGAAAAGTTCCTCGGCGAGCCCAACTCCCACAAGGCGCACGAGCTGCTCCACACCACCTACGCGGCGAAAGAGCGCTTCAAGAAATAATCGTTTTTCCCGCATTTCAGGGGCTGTTGCAAATTGAATTTTTGCGCGGTTGCCCTATACAAGAGAAACAAAAATCCAGAGGTGTCTATCCTGCATCTCTGGATTTTCTTGTAATAATTGCACAGGCCGTTCACAGTTTGTTAATGCTTTGCAACAGCCCTCTTTTTATCAAAACGGGCGGAAAGGACGCGCGGCTGCCTTTTTCCTTCCCCGGTCCGCGTCCTCCCCTTTACAAATCGGCGTCCGTGCGGTATAATAGATTCGGTGAGTTAAGATCCGGCTCTGCCTGACCCGCCGTGATCCATGAAGAAAGGCGGCTTTCGCACAGTGAAAGCCACGGTCATAAAAATGAAAGAATACTATTTATACAATATGAAGATCCTCGACGGCACGGCGGACATGACGCCGGTCACCGGGAAAGCGATCCGCGTCATGAACGGGCGCATTCACTCCGTGATCCCTGCGGAAGAGATCCCGGAAGGAGCGGCAAAAGAAGACCTCGGCGGCGGGTATCTGCTCCCGGGGCTGATCAATCTGCACATCCACACCCCGACCTCGGGAAAGCCCTCCAAAAAGAAGCTCAACTACGCGGCACTGGCAAAGCTCCTCCGTCTGGCGCCCGTGCGCGCGGTGCTGCGGTATCTCTCGGGGAAAAACGTGCGGCAGCAGCTTCTCTCCGGTACGACGACCGTGCGCTGCGTCGGAGGTCTCTTTGATTTCGACTCTTACCACCGCGACCGCATCAACGCGGGCAGGGAGCGCGGACCGCGGATGCTGGTCTCAAACTACGCGGTCTCCGTCCCCGGCGGACACATGACCGGCTCGGTCGCGCTGCCGGTCACGACCCCGGAGGAAGCAAGGCAGATGGTACGCGGCCTCGCGCAGACGAAGCCCGACCTCATCAAGCTGATGATCACGGGCGGCGTGCTGGACGCGGACGTCCCCGGCGAGCCCGGGATCCTGAAAATGCCTCCGGAGATCGCCGCTGCCGCCGCGGACGAAGCACATAAGCTCGGTCTCCCGGTCGCGGCACACGTGGAAGGAACGGAAGGGATGCGGGTCGCGCTTGACGCCGGCATCGACACCGTGGAGCACGGCGGCAAACCGACGCCCGAACTGATTGCGGAAATGAAGCGGTGCGGCACGGTGCTGACCGCCACGCTCTCCCCGGCGGTCCCCTTCGCCCTGATCGAGACCGGCTATATGGGACTGACCGAGACCGATCTGCTCAACGGAAAGGCGATGTTTTCCAATATGATCGAGTGCATCGGCGCCTGCCTGAAGGCGGGCGTTCCGGTCGGGCTCGGGACCGACACCGGCTGTCCCTTCATCACCCATACCGATACCTGGCGCGAGCTGTGGTACTTCTGCCGGTATCTCGGCGTCACACCGACGTTCGCGCTCCATACGGCGACCGCGCTGAACGCAAAGATCGTCGGGATCGACGGTGAGACCGGGACCGTCGAGGTCGGCAAGAGCGCCGACTTCATGGTCGTCCGGGAGGATCCGACCGCTTCCCTTTCCGCACTGGAAACGCTCCGCGCGCCGACTGCCGTCGTCTTCCGCGGGGAAATGATCCGGAAACCGAAACCGAAAAAATACGCCTTTGTCGAGGAACAGCTCGATCAGATCCTGAAACGGTAAACCGTGGGAAGGAACGAGGTATCGCCATGAAACTGAATTTCACCTACGATCTGTCGCCGCACCGCATCCTGACGGATCAGGAATACCGCGGCGTGCTCCGCCGGCTGAAAAAGTGCGGCGTAGAGTTTATCTATCTGTTCGGCTATTTCTACGGGCGGTTCGAGTCGGATCCCGGAGAGATCGGGCGCGCGGCGGCACTGCTCCGGGAAGAGGGCTTTGGCGTCGGGGCGGTCAACCTCCCCTGCGGGCACGGCGGGAACGCGCTGGATCCCGGCGACGACACGGTCGACCTCTCGATCGGAAAAGGCTGGAGAATGCGGATGAACGCGGCGGGGCAGTATCTGCCGACGACGACCTGCATCGACGACGTCATGATCCGGGACACCCGGGCGGCAAACGAAACGCTGAGATCCCTCGGCATCACGCGCCTGATCAACGACGACGACCTGCGCCTGGGGATGTATTCTCCAGCCCTGCAGGGCTGCTTCTGCCCCCGCTGCATGGAGGAATTCTCGGTGCGGGAAGGGAGAACGGTCACCCGGGAGGAGATCGTTTCGGGCAGAGATTCCTCGCTCGCCGGGCGCTGGATGGACTATCAATGCGAGAAGATCCCGCGTTTTCTGAAAGAGACGACGCCGGAGGGCGTCGAAAACGGCATCATGGTGATGATCAACGGCGACCGCCGCCACGGCATCGACCTGAAGCGCATCCGTGCCGCGATGCCGACCGGGCTCCGGTACCGGGTCGGCGAAGGGCATTTTTCCGACGCAAGCTTCCTCTCCCCGAGCGCGAAACCGGATATCCTCCGCTCGATCGGCAATCACCTCGCGCTGATCGGGGACCCGTCGCTCTGTTACAGCGAGACGACCGTCTTCCCGGCAAACGCGCTGTCCCCCGAGAACCTGATCGCGAAAGCGGAGCTGGAGATCGACGCGGGTCTCAGAAACCTCTACCTGATGAGCGGAACGTGGCTTTTGACCGAGCCATACTGGGACGCGCTGGAAAAAGCGCTCCCGCGTCTCCGTGCGCTCGCCGAGGAGACCCCGATCCCCGTCCACACGTTTCAGCCTTTTCTGTACGGAGAACGACCGCTGTGAAACTGATCCTTTCCTCCGCGGATTTCCGCAACGGCCTTTCCGCCGCCGTGATCCGCGATCATCTGCCGAAGCCGATCGGAGAATGCACCCTGCTCTTCCTTCCGAACGAGCACGCCCGCCACGACGTGATCCGCAGCGGGAAATTCCACCGCAGGCTGGCGGAATTCGGCTTCGATCCCGCGCTCGTCTCGGTCTTTGACGCCAAGGTCCCCGACCTCACACGGGGAATGCACCCGGACGTCGTTTATATCAGCGGCGGGAACACCTTCCGCATGGCAGAGATCTACCGCGCCGCCGGGTTTGACCTTGAGGTCGCGCGTGCGGTCTCGGAGGGCAGCGTCTTCGTCGGCGGCAGCGCCGGCGCGCATCTCCTCACGCCCGATCTGCGGCACGCCGCAAGATACGACGAGGTGCCCGAAGGGTTTGACGATTATTCCGGCCTCGGGCTCTTCCCGCGGCGCCTGATCTGTCATTTTTCGGAGGAGCGCCGCGCCCACTTTGAAGAACTGAAAAAAGATACGTCGTTCCCGGTCGCGGCGATCGGGAACGACGGATGCATCGTCTATGAAAACGGCGTACTGAACGCCTACGGCACGGTCCTCACGGATTGAGGGGACCGCGCCGTTTTTTGTCAGGACCGGGGCTCATCTGCCGGGGCGTCGGAGAGCGGAACGTCCCACGCGGACAGCCATTCCCGCGTGTCGGCACCGACCCGGAACACGGTCTTGTCGTTGCCGCCCGGGGATTTGACGAACAGGACGCGGGTCCCCGGCGCGTTCTTCGAGGCGTGCGGAACGCCCGGACGGATCAGGACAAAGTCTCCGGCGCGATATTCCGCATCCCCTGCCTCTGTGCCGAAAAAGCGGATCCGCACCGCGCCGGAAAGGACGTAAACGTGCTCCGTCGCGATCGGATGGACATGCGGCACGTCCGCCCGGAATTCGGGATAATCGGAGATGCCGATCTCGATATCGTCGTCAAAATGCCGTAAATACGGCTGCGGCAGGGCGAGCCGTCCGGTCAGATACTGCCGGTAGCCGTGGGAAAACGCTTCTTCCAGTTCTTCCCGTCTGATCTCCTCCATATTCACAGCTCCTCCCTGACACGGTCCCACTCCGCGATCCAGCCGTCGTGCTTCTCACGGACCTCTTTCTGACTCAGACGGTGATTGCGGATATATTCGTAGGTACGGCAGAAATAATCGTAATTTTCCGCGTTGTCCGCGCGGAAAAACAGCATACAGCGGCGGCTCATGTTGGAATCGATGTTGAAGCTGTACACGTCGAATTTGATATGGTCGAATTCGCTCATCGGTTCCTTGTATTCCGTCCGGAAGATCGCCCCCGTCATGACTGCGTCGGTCAGATAGAAGCGGAATCTGCGCTCCCGGTATGCCTGCATGAAGACGGGATCCTCCTCGATCAGACGGCAGAGACCGGCGTAAGCGCCGAGAAAGACCGCTTCCGGGTAATCCTCCAGCGCCTTGTTCCCGAGCATTTTGTTGCGGATCGCCTCCTGCGCGCCCTCGGAGCCCGGGGCATTGATGATGATCTCCAGAAAGAAATCCGGATCGCGCAAAAGCTCCGCAAACAGATTGAACAGCAGACCGTTGTCAAACGCCCGGTCGTCGACCATTTCCCTCCCGGGGTTGAACAGCAGACTTGCGGCATAGCAGGACATACAGATGCGCTTCACCGTCCGCGGGCCCTCGTATCTGCGCCCTTCCCTGACCGCGGTGACGAGCTCTGCCCCGAAGCGGTTTTCCATCGTCGCGTACCGGTGCTCGATCTCCTCCCGCGACATGACGGCGGTCGAAGCGTTGCAGGCGATGTACTCCCGCCAGTTGACCGTCCTTCCGATCCTTTCCGGCCGGATGTTCCGGACCAGCCGGTCGATCCCCTCTCCGAACAGCTCGTGCGTCACGTAATCGTAGTGGTGCTGTGACAGCCCCCGCAGCGCCTCGGGCAACTGTTCCGCAGAGGGAAAGACGAAGCCCTGATGTGCGGCGATCAGCAGTTCGGAGGGTTCCTTGCATTCGAGCGCGGTCCGGATCTCACGGAAGAAGACGTCGTCCTCCCGCAGCCCGTCCAGGCAGCCCGGATACAGGATCAGAAGAAAATAGGGACAATCGCGGATCTTGTCCCCGATCTCCGTGTGGAAGTTCCCCTGCGACATCTGGTAGACGTCCATAAATGGGGAAAGCCCTCTGCGTTTCAATTCATCGTAAATGCGTCCCGCATAGTCCGAATATGAGTGCCGGTAACTGATAAAGATCCCGTTCTCCCTGATCATTTTCTGTCCCTTTCTTTCCGTAAAAGCTTCGGAACGCCGGTCTTCCGTTTTTCTTTTTCCGTCTGCCCCGCGATCACGTTCCGCTTTCTTTCGTCAGCGCGTCAAGGAGCGCACCGCACCCTTCGGCAATATCCCGGTAGGCAAGATCGAACCGATCGGAATACCACGGATCGGCAACGTCCCCGCCCCGGTCGGTAAAAGACAGGAGCTTCACGATCTTCTTTTCGGGATCGGCGCCGAAGATACGCGTCATATTGCGGACGTTCGCCGTGTCCATCCCGACGAAGAGATCGTACCTGCCGTAATCGCCGCGGGTCAGCTGCACCGCGCGGTGCTCCGAAACCGGGATCCCGTGCCGCCGCAGCTCCTCCCTTGCGGGCGGATAGACCGGATTGCCGATCCCGTCCCATATCTCCTCACTGCTGGTCGCGGCGGAGGAGACCGCATATTCCGCTTCCCTTCCGCTTTTCCGCAGCAGCTCGCGGAAGATCATTTCCGCCATCGGGCTGCGGCAGATGTTCCCGTGGCAGACGAACATGATCCTTTTCATCCGTCATCCCGTCCTTTCCCTGACAAGCCTCAAAACGGGACTTGCCAATAAACACGGACATTATGAAAAAACATTTTTGCCTTTCGTGTTTGTCATACCATCATTATATCATATTCTTTCTTTTTTTCAAGCGCTCATCACCATATTTTCATCACCGTCTCAATGAAAGCATTTCAATACTCCGTCCGAATAAGGTATAAGAAAAATGCGCCCTCTGAATGGCGCTGATTCAGGGTTACGATATTTACTGCATATAAATACCGCGTCATGGGATCATAGTCCAATGACGCGGTATTGTCAAACAGAATACGTTTTTGCTATTGTAATTATATGTTTGCGTTCATCAATCTTTATAATATACTCCATAGGTTATTTCAGACTCGAAACTCAAATCCGATAAATCAGTATTGGAAAGGATCCGCATAATATCAGTCGAATTCATCTCAAAAGTCACACTTCTCTTTAGTGTATTGCCGGCCTCAAGCTGCAAATTGATACCACCATAATAAGACCCCAGTCTTGCACGAAGAGTTCCCAACGAATTACCGCTTTTGTCGTAAACTTCAGTCATTATCTCGAGAGAACTCCAATTGGATTTCGTTCCATTCGTTATTTCATACGTCAAAGATACCCCATCGGACGCCGTAGATTTCTCCGTAATATTGACGATGATTTTCGTCACGTCGTGCGCAGCTTCTTCTGCAGCATTATTAGACAATCCTAAACCAACTAAAAATGTAATACAAGCAATTACCAGAAGAACGATTCGAGTAATTTTTGTTGCTTCCACTTCAGTAGCCCCCTTACAGTTCGTCAGCCTTTGCAGGCTCCATTCCAAGCGACTTAAGCTTTTTATTCAGGAGTTCTCTTTGCTTGGTTTTATAGTTTGACGAAAAATCCGCAATTTCTGATTCTACCGCGGCTGTAATCATCTTTGTCTGTTTACTTACTGACACGGTATTCAGAACGAACGCCGCAACAGCGACAAGAAAACAGATTACGACGAAAGCAGTAATATGGATAAAGCAGCTCACGATTATGGACAGCACCAAAAGAGCGATCGTAATAAACGATATGGATCTTGTTTTGTTCCATACCATATCAGGTATGTTATTTCTTTTGGACTTAGTAACGCTGTCAAGACTTTCGCTGTTCTCGATCGTGTCTCCGCCTATCTCCATTTTACCAAAGGGAAACGCTCTTTTGGTATATGTTTTTCCGTTATATGAGATTGTAGTCTCATATTCCTGCGCAATAATTATCGTTTGGGTGGATTTGGTAATTTTTGTTATATGATAGTCAATATCCTTTTTATGGTCGCCGGGAAGTGCCATATACAAATTTCTGAACAGGACTTTACGGTGTTCTTCCGTCGCTGCTTCGTGTGCTTCGCTTGAAACAGTAATTTCAGCCGCAGCTTCTTCCGGTATCGGAGAAATTGACTCATTGCTCTTATATCGAAAACTGCTGATAAACAATCCTTCATCCAAATATTGCCCGGGCGTGTTTTCTACCGTAGCAATCGAACTGGCACTATGTGTCCCGTGCTGAGCACTCCAGTCGGTTACCGTTTTGTATTTCGTTACTTGCCGCTGCTTTTTAACACGGCGGGTTTTTTCCTGCCCGTTTTCATAATAATGCTCATCTTCATAATAATCCTCATAAGCGATATACGGCTCTTCGCGGTCATAACCAATACTGGCCTGATACTCCATTTCTGCGGATACAGTATCTATCAAAACTTGATGCTCGTTTTGAATCACGTCATGAAAATCATTATCAAACACGTCAAATGGGATATCTTCTTTTGCCATTTCAATCCATGCTTTTCTGACAAAGTTTTCTTTTGTAAATTCCGGAATAATCGCTACTTTCATCACCTCATCCGATGATGAATCATCATTTTTCGCGTGGATATGAATTTCATTGTATACGTTTTGATTTTCTATGCGCTGTTGAACTGAAAATTGAGAACCGCAATAGTTACATTTTCCTTTGTTATCAGATATCATTTCCACATCAGCAGATCCGCACTGCGGACAGGAAATCGCTTTCACATCAATTGCCATGATGGTCCTCCTAAATAATTTAATATTAATCCAATATGCACAAGCTTTTTAACAGATTACTGCAATAATCTCAAAACCATTTTTTCTCTGTTTTGCATCAAACGAAGCGTACCTTCAGCACCATCCTTCATCACAATTTTGTAAATTGAAACGTCTTCCGCTTTACCGCCATTGCTTGCAGTAACGACGTTGTCATGCTTAACAAATTCGAGACCTTTGACGTTATCTTTTGATAATTCAATATCGTCCTGACCGACAATCCATGCGATGCACTTTCCTTTTTCAATCGAAATGGTAAGCTTACCGCTTTTGAGTTTCGTCATTTCTCCCTCAAGGTCACCGAAATTTGCTGCATTTGCCCTCATTAACCCCTTAAAAAAGCCTGCCATATCATTTTTCTCCTTTTTCACATATTGATTGCTTATGCATATTGGATTTTTTCCAATGAAATCGCGGTTCGGGAGGATATGTTCAATCCATCATATTCCCGATATATAAACCTTCCCAAAATTAGAATATCGGCATTTTCACATCTTTATGAAATATGCCAATTTGGTATATTATCAATATACCATAATGGTATAATTTTGTCAAGTACTTGTTAATAAAAACTTTTAAGGTGAGGACATTTGTATGCAGTTCAGGCTGAAAGAACTCCGAAAAGAGAAAGGGATCTCCCAACTGAAATTGGCTATGGATTTGAATATGAATCAGGCAGTCATAAGCAGATATGAAAGTATGGATCGACAGGCTGATTACAAAACGTTGATTTCTTTTGCCGACTATTTTCACGTTTCACTCGATTATCTGTTAGGCAGGACAGATAATCCGCAGATTAATTAACCCAAAAGGTGTCACATTGACAATGTGATGCCTTTTTCGTTTACTAAAAAAGCAGCCCCCAAAAGGAGGCTGCACCCTATTGCTAAAAGTGGTACACCAGTGGTAAAACCGGTATATTTATCCTGTTTTTCTTTCTATAGCGTGGTGTTTTGCGGTATTTCTTGCTGGTTTCAAATATTCCCGTGGCAGACGAACATGATTTTTATCATACTATTTATACCAACCGATCGGCTGTTTTGCCATGTTTTCAAGGTATTGGGGGAGGTAATTCCTGTCCGGCCCGTCATAACACGGCATACATCGGCTAAAATCCGTTTTGAATTCAAAGCGGCTGCTAACATCCCGAGATCAGGGTGAAGCGCAGC
This sequence comes from Eubacteriales bacterium, assembly GCA_045617585.1. Taxonomy (GTDB): domain Bacteria; phylum Bacillota; class Clostridia; order Oscillospirales; family CAG-272; genus CAKRZE01. The sequence goes on along the minus strand of JAZLIW010000123.1, from coordinate 2,776 downwards.
CGCTTTTCTATGAGATCGTTCGCGGCTGACCGTCAGGGTAAAAACGCAAACGGAAGATCCCGGCGCTTTCCGAAATGCAAAAAGGGATGAAACGCGAAAGAAACGGGGACCGGGTCATTTCCGCTTTTTGTTCTCAAAGACGTAACGACATTTCGGAAAATTGGAACAGCCGTAAAACTGTTTTCCGGCGTTTTCACCGCGTGACGCGGTACGAAGGACCGGTTTCCCGCCGCACACCGGGCAGACGTCCGTTCCCGGTAGGATCGCAGCAGTTGCTCTCTCCTTTTCCTTCGCGGCGGACGGTTCGGTTCCGGACGGGGCAGGCGGCACGGCACTTTCCTTTCCGTACCGCTCCCGGATCGCCGCGATATGCCGCAGCTTCGTTTCCTCATCCGATTGCGTAAGCGGATAAAGCATATCGTACAGTCCGTCCGTTTTTTCTTCGGAGAGCAGTGTGCCGGACGCTCTGTTTTTGATTCCTTCCGCCGCCCGCAGGACATCAGCCCGCTTGACGACGGGAACGTCCGTGCTGTTCATCGTGATGCTTTTCAGTTCGCACCGATCCGAGAACACGATAACCGAATATACCGGAGCGTCTGCACCGATCAGCTCCTTCAGGTGCCGGATATGGGATCCGTTCTGCATCACGGGGTTGTAGAAGGCTTCCTTCCTGCTTTTCCCCCGTCCTACCGGAAGTGTCTGATACCAGTTTTTCTGCTGCTCGCTCCCGAAGATCCATCCGCTGTAGTTCTTGCTTTCAAATGAGATCAGTCCCCACCCGGTCAGCATCAGAACGTCGATCTCGGTGGTTTCCCCGTTTTCCTTCGGCAAATATACGTTGAACAGAAAGCGTGCGCCTTCTTTTTCAAATGCTTTCAGATTCTGATACGTCAGATATTCACCGTATCTTCCGAGATCCGTCCGGACAGAAAGATAGGGAAGGTGCGTGACTTTATAGTATGCACCTTCCCTGTACTTTTTCAGGAACAGGATCACAAAGACGGCGATCAGAATCAGGCTTCCCCAAAGGAACGGCTGCAGCATTCCGATAAACTCGCCCATATCGTTCTCCCTTTATGTGATAATCCGCCGATCGTTCCCCGTCAGACTGTCGTCACGATCAGGTTCATCCCGTTCGCGGACGAAACGGAATAGTCTCCGTACCCGGCGGGAACGAAGCAGGTGTCGCCCTTCTTCATCGGGACGTCCCCGCAGAAGCCCTCTCCCTCAAGGCACATGACGCACTCGAACGAGTTCTCCGCCTTACGGACGATCTTCCCGCGGATATCGTACCGGTAGGTCGTGAAGTATTGGCAGGACGCGATCATCCCGGGTTCTTTTTCATACCCCGAATAGCGGACGGCGTTGATCTGCTCCTCGGAAAAGTCGCGGATCACCGAGATCGCCTGCTCTACGTGGAGTTCCCGCGGCTTGCCGTTCTGCAGACGGTTATAGTCGTAAACGCGGTAGGTGACGTTGGAATTCTGCTGGATCTCCGCGATCAGGATCCCCTTGCCGATCGCGTGGACCAGACCGGTCGGGATGAAGAAGATATCTCCCTTGTGAACGGGAACGTAGTTCAGAAGCGATTCCACCGTGCCGTTTTTCAGCGCTTCCCGGAAAGAAGCCTCGTTGAATTTGTCCTTCAGACCGTAAACGAGCTGCGCGCCCTCGTCGCAATCCACGATATACCACATCTCGGTCTTCGCGGGATGGACCTGGATCGAAAGATTGTCGCACGCGTCGATCAGCTTGATGAGGGTCGGGAATTCGTCGGTCCCGAGGACCTCGTTCAGCCCTTTTCCGGCGTTTTCTCCGTTTTCGACCGTGCAGATGCCGTCCTTATGCAGGGCAAGCTCCCAGCTTTCGGCGATCTTCTGCCCCGGTTCGCCCTTGCCGTACTCGTCGGAGAGACGGTGACCGCCCCAAATGATGTCCTTCAGCGCGGGAGACAGCTTCATGATATAATCGTTCATATCGGTTTCCTTTCGGTTTTCAGCAGTGGAGCAGGATCTTCGCGATCTCAAAATAGACGAGCAGGGAGACCGCGTCGACCAGCGTCGTAATAAACGGGGACGCCATGACGGCGGGATCGAAGCCGAGCCTCTTCGCAAGAAGCGGCAGCGTGCAGCCGATCATCTTCGCGGCGACGATCGTGACCGCCAGCGTGATGCAGATCGCGAGCGGGATCATCAGGTTCCCTGTGATCGCGGAATTGTGAAGCAGATATCCGTCGACGAGAATGATCTTGCCGAAATTGACGACGCCCAGCGTGACGGCACAGAAGATCGCGGTACGCAGCTCCTTCCAGATGACGCGCCCGATGTCGCCGAATTCCACCTCGCCGAGCGAAATGCCGCGGATGACAGTGACCGAAGCCTGCGAGCCGGAGTTACCGCCGGTACCCATCAGCATGGGAATGAAGGAGGTCAGCACCACGACCGTGGCCAGGGCATTCACAAAGTTCGAAATGATCATGCCGGTGAAGGTCGCGGAAACCATCAGCAGCATCAGCCAGCCGATGCGCTGCTTGAAGAGATCAAAGGGCGTCGAACGCAGATACGTCTTCTCCGAAGGCGCCATGGCGTTCATCTTCTCGATATCCTCGGTCGCCTCGTCTTCCATGACGTCCATCGCGTCACCGAAGGTGACGATGCCGACCATGCGTCCGCCGCTGTCCACGACGGGCAGGGCCAGATAATTATACTTGGACATCATCTGCGCGACGTTTTCCTGGTCATCGTGCGTGTGGACCGAAATGACATTGGTCTCCATG
>JAZLIW010000122.1:0-8022 GCA_045617585.1 Eubacteriales bacterium | reverse complement strand
TGTCCGAAAGTCAAGAGATGAGCGCAGAAACGCCCGCAGCAACCGCCGCGGGCGTTTCTTATTCCGTTCAGGCGTCCAGTTCCTTGACCGCCATTGCCATTTTTCTCTGTGCCATGACCAGCTTGTAGTAGATGCCCTTCTGTTCGAGCAGCTCCTGATGCGTGCCGAACTCCGCGAGGCGTCCCTTATCGAGGACGAGCAGACGGTCCGCGTTGCGCAGCGTCGAGAGGCGGTGCGCGATGGCGATCGTCGTACGGTTCTTCGCCAGCTTGTTGAGCGCGTCCTGGATCAGTTTTTCCGTCTCGGTATCCAGCGCTGCCGTTGCCTCGTCAAGGATCAGGATCCGCGGGTCGTGGATCACGGCGCGCGCGATCGCGATGCGCTGCCGTTCACCGCCCGACAGAGAGTAGCCCTTTTCGCCGACCATCGTGTTGTAGCCTTCCGGCAAAGCCATGATGAAATCGTGCGCGTTCGCCGTCTTGGCGGCGGCAATGACCTCTTCGTCGGTCGCGTTCGGCTTGGCGTAGCAGATGTTCTCGCGAATGGTCCCGGAGAACAGCAGGGTCTCCTGCAGCACGACGCCGATCTGCGAGCGGAGCGCCTCCTGCGAGATATCCCGGATGTTCACGTCGTCGATCACGATCTCGCCCTCTCCGGGGTCGTACAGACGCATGATCAGGTTGATCAGCGTCGTTTTGCCGGAACCGGAAAGGCCGACCAGACCGATCATCTCGCCCTGACGGATATCGGCAGTGATATTCTTCAGCACGGGGAGATAAGTCTCGTAACCGAAGGTAACGTTTCTGATATGGATGTCGCCCTCGATCCGGATGTCGATGGGAAGACCGATATCCTTGACCTCGGGTTCCTCCTCAAGGATCTCGAAGACCTTGGAGGCGGAGGTCAGGAAGCTCGAAATATTACGGGGAATGAAGGTGACCCACAGCAGCGGCCCGTAAATGATGTTCGCGTAGGAATTGAACTGGTGCAGCGAACCGACCGTCATCTCACCGTGGAACAGCTTGTAGTTCCCGTAGAGCAGGATCAGATAGCTGCCGAAGCGGATGGCAAAGCCAATCAACGGAAAGATGGTATCGAAGAGCTTCGCGTTCGATTCGTCCTGACGGGAGGAGCGGACCGAGCTTTCCTTGAACCGGGAGATCTCGCGTTCTTCCTGCCCGAAGCACTTGACCACGCGGATGCCGTTCAGGATATCCTGCAGCAGACGCCCGGTCCTCGTGCCGAGGACCCAGCTCTTCCGGTTGCGCATTTCGACCGTTTTCCAGAGTTTGGAAACGAGGAAGACGGTCAGCGGGATCGGAACGAAGACGAACAGGGACATGATCGGGCTCATCGTCATCATGACGATCAGCGCGGCGAGGAACGCGACGATCTGATAGAACAGATCGGGCAGCTGGCCGATAATGAAGCTCTGCATATTGTTCGTATCGTTATTGACTCTCCCCATCAGGTCGCCGGTAGAGCGGCGGGAAATGGAGGAGATGGAAAGCGACTGGATCTTCTCGTACAGAAGGTTCTTGAGCATCAGCGTGAACCTGCCGCCGGCGATCGCCGCGCAGCGGTTCCGGAAGACGCCGAGCGCCCTCTGCAGAAGGTCGATCGTCACGATCGCGAGAACGATCAGAAGGAAGCCGTTCTGATCCGCTCCCTCCGTTGCCGTGATATACTTATCGACGGCGATCGCCTGGATCTTGGGTACGATGAAGCCGCAGATCACCCCGAACAGAGAAACGAAGAACGGGACCATCATGAGAAGGCGCAGTCCCTTCGTCATCGCAAAGAGCTTGCGATAGACCTCTTTCTTGTCCATGCAGTAGGGGCAGATCGTGGAATTGCGGATATAGGGCCGGCCGCACTTGGGACAGAAGCGCTCCTGCGTTTTGTCCGTCACGGGCGTGGTATCGTCCTGCTCGGTCAGGATCTCCATTGCCTTGACCATGACCGAATACCGCGGCAGGTTTCTGCCGGAGACGAACTGGCAAAGCAGCTCGGTCCCCCCGTCGAAGGTCCCGTAGAAGCCGCAGCTCCCGTACATGATCTCGGTCTTGAAGTTGCCCGCTCCCGCAAGGGAGTGGACGGAAAGGAGTTTTCCTTCGAGCAGCTTGTAGATATGCTTGTCGGTAAAGACCATATAGCCGTCGACGAATCTGTCCTCGTAGATATTGAAGGGCAGACAGTACATCTTCTTCTCGTCGGGAGAGAAGACCTCGTCAAGCGCCTTTTGGTCCGCTTCCGGCAGATCAAACATCAGTTTCACGTCAGATCCCCCCGATCAGAGATATACTTCGATCTTCCTGTAACTGTATGGGTCGAGTTTTTTCGGGTCCGGAATCAGAAAGCTGTTTCCGTCCAGATCGTTGATGTAGACGCGCCCGTCGTCGAGAACGCGGATGTTGTTGAACGGGTTGTTCAGGATGAAGGTCACGTTCCCGGCAGTGGTCTGCGCCTCCCAGTAGGAGAAGCCGAACTTTTCCTTGACGTTCGTGATCTTTTTGATCACCGGCGTGAAATATCTGCGGTCGAGCTCTTCCAGGAACAGCTGCTGCGTCTCACCGTCAAAGTCCGACATCCTGCGGACCATGCCGATCTCGTGTCCGCGCTCGTTCTGCTTCCCGTCGCCCTCGCGGACCGAAAGGAATTCGGTCGGGTTGGTGACCGGAAACGCGCGCAGGATCACGACGCGCTCGAATTCCTCGGTCTCGCCGTCCTCCTTTTTCAGGGAAAGGGAGATCAGACCGCCCTTGGAGCGCGTAAAGACCGCGTTTTCGGGAGTCAGCGGGATGGATTCCCGCTCGTTCTGCAGGATCAGGTCGCCCTCGTCGATATCGTCGAGGATGTCCTTTTTCCGATCGGCATTCTCCGGCGCCTTCGTTTCTTCGGTCTTTTCGGGTGCCTTCGTTTCTTCGGTCTTCACCGGTGCCTTCGTTTCTTCGTTCTTTTTCGTTTCGGTATCAGCCATGATAGACCCCTGCCTTTCTCAACAGCCCTGAAGCACGCGCTTCATGGATTCTGCCTGCAGTTTGTAAAGACGGTAGTAAATGCCCTTCTTGGCGATCAGTTCCTCGTGCGTTCCCTGCTCCGCGATCTCGCCGTTCTCGATCGCCATCAGGTAGTTGCAGTCCTTCAGCGTGGAGAGGCGGTGCGCGATCGTAATCGTGGTCTTTCCCTTGATCAGCTCGGTCAGCGCGTCCTGGATCAGACGCTCGGTCTCGGTATCCATCGCCGCCGTGGCCTCGTCAAGGATCAGGATGCTGGGGTTCAGGAGCAGCGCACGCGCGATCGACACGCGCTGCCGTTCCCCGCCGGACAGCGAGCGGCTGCCCGTTCCGACCATCGTCTCGTATCCGTCGGGCAGACGCATGATGAAGTCGTGCGCGTTCGCCGCCTTCGCCGCGGCGATCACTTCCTCCATCGAGGCGTCGGGACGCGCGTAGCGGATATTCTCCGCGACGGTGCCCTTGAACAGGAATATCTCCTGCGAGACGATCGCGATGTTCTTCCGCAGCGACTCGCCCTTGATCTTTTTCACGTCAACGCCGTCGATCTCGATGGAGCCGCTGACCACGTCGTACAGACGGTTGATCAGATTGGCGATCGTGCTCTTTCCCGCCCCGGTATGACCGACCAGACCGACCGCGTCACCGGGATTGATATGGAAGCTCACGTCCTTCAGAATCGGACGGTTGGGCGCGTAGTGGAAATTGACCTTCTTGAACTCGATCTCCCCGCGCATCCGGTCCATCGTCACGGCATCCGGCGCGTCGGTGATCTCGGGCACCGCGTCGATGATCTCAAACATACGCTGCGCGGCGTTGATCGTCTCGGTCATCAGGTTGGTAAAGTTCGTAAAGAAGTTCAGCGGCCCGAAGATCATGCCGAGGTAACCGAAATACGCGGTGAATTCACCGTAGGTCATGTGCTTGTTCATGACCTCAAGTCCGCCGAAGCCCCAGATCGCCTGGGACGAGATCCCGATCAGCAGCGAGATGACCGGGAAGATGACGAGGGAGACCATGTTCGTCTGGAGGTTCGCCTCGTAAAGACTGGTCGAATACTTGCGGAAGCGCGTGGACTCGTCCGTTTCCTTTGCGAACGCCTTGACCACGCGGATGCCGTTCAGGCTGTCTCCGAGGACCGCGTTCAGGGAAGAAGAGCGGCGCCACTGCTTGGTGTACATCCTCCACAGCTTCGGGAGCATGTACTTGAAGATCAGGATGATCAGCGGGACCGGGACGAAGACGATCAGCGTCAGCTTCCAGTTCATGATCATGAGGAAGATCGTCAGACCGATGAAGTTCAGTCCGTTGATGATCAGGTTCGGTACGCCGTCGATGAAGAAGGAGCGGATCCGGTCGGCGTCGTAGTTGACGCGGGTGATCAGGCGTCCGGTCTGGTTATTATTGAAATAGGAAAGGGACAGCTTCTGCATGGAGGAGAAGATATCCATCTTCATGTTCAGCGTTACGCGGGACGACATTTTCGCGTTCGCGCGGTTTTGAATGATGTTGATGACAAGCGACAGGATCGCGATCGCGAAGATCAGCCCGATCACGTAGAAGACCCACTGCTCGGAATGGTATTTACCGAGGGTCTGCACCCCGTTCTCGTCGAACGCGGGCTCGGAGATCACCTGGTCGTACAGAAGCTGACCATTGATGATCGGGGAAAGCAGCGAGATCCCGGAGGTCGCGACCATGCAGAGCAGTACGACCGCGAGCTCGACGCGGAACTTCGTGAAATACTTCATCAATCTGCCGAAGACCTTATTCCCCTTGGAGCAGTCCTCGCAGATCTTGCGGTTCTGGTCCTTATATTCCTTTCCGCACTTCGGGCATTTCTGATGGAACTGCTCGAAGATCTGGTCGTCCTCGCCGATCTCTCTTCCGTCCTGCACGCGGCGGATCAGGTCGATGAAGGCAAAGAGTTTTCTCTTCCTTGCGTTCGTGCAGAAGGCGATCACGACGGTCGAGGACGCCTTGCGGCGTTCTTTGAACTTTTTGTCCCGTTCCTCCGGCGGCAGATCGGGTTCGATCTCCACGGGGTCTCCGTCGAGTGCGAGCAGACGGTTGGAGGATACGAAGTTATCGACGTACCATCCGTACGTCCGGTCGAGGTCGTACGTCCGGAACGTATCGTAGGCGTCGCCTCCGTTCTTCTCCCCGGATTCGCTGACCCTCTTCGGGGAAGCGATCAGCAGCAGTTTTTTGCTTTCTTTGTCGATTGCGAGCCACGTCTCTCCGTAGTTTCCGTCCACGTTCTGGTCAAGGTCGACCGTGACCAGAAGCTTGTCCGGATCGACACCGTAACGTCGGAAGGCGTCTCTCGCCGCGTCGTTGAATTGATCCAGCGGCAGCACGGCAATCATCTCCTCTCTCCCGTTCACCGGGATGCAAGCAGCAAAACGGCATATATTGCTTGACTGTCCGACTATTATAACAGTTTACTTCAAAAAGTCAATAGAATGAGAGAAATTCCTTCTTTTATTTTTCCGGGTCCGATCCATGCGTGTTCCGCATGGAGATCCGGACGGTCAGCGTTCCTTCCCCTGCTGCCTCCCAGCGTTCGTAGATCCCGTTCCGGTTGCGGTAGATCTGCCCTGCGGTCTGCCCTGCGGGCATGATGGTTCCGTCCGTGTCAAAGACGCAGACGGCGTCTCCGTACCGCACCTCGAGCGAGCCCGGGGAGAGAAGGCGGACCGCGGTCTCCTCTTTTCCGTCCGAGCGGAAGACGGGGAGCGCGCGCCGCTGGATCCCTTCCCCGCTTTGCCGCAGGATCGCGCCGTCCGCGGTCAGCGTACAGCTCTCGGTCGTCCGGGTCCCGTTCAGCCGTACCGTGAAGCGTGCCTCCGGGATCGCGGGATCAAAGGAGGTCATTTCCCATTCCGCCTCCGGTCCGCACATGGCAGTTCCGTCCGGAGCCACCGGGCACAGGGACAGGGGGCCAGGATTGTTCACCCCGCCGATCCCGTACAGCGGCTGCGCGGCAAACGGGACCGACAGACAAAGCGGCGAGGGAACGCCGACCGTATGGACCCTGCCGAGCCCGCTCGCGTCATAATGCGGATCGGCGCACAGATCGTACTCCGCGAACACCGTCCCGTTCTTCAAAAGCACCTTGTGGAACCGGTCTCCGGTTTTTATCACACAGTTTTCCGCCGGGGTAGAGTCCGGCTCGATCGTATCGTCCCCGAACAGGATCGCGGGATACAGGAAGGACGCGGCGGTCGTCATATATTTGTCGAAATAGCCGTATCCCTCGCACCCGAAGCCGCTGTCCCGCGGAAAACGGTTCTTGATATGGCGCGGTTCCTTCTCCACCATCCGTTTGAGGCAGAGCGCCGCGCGCTCCGCTCCCGCCTTGTATCTGCGGGCAAGCGGGAGGTCTCCCCTCTCCGCGCTCCGGGACGCGCCGTATTCCAGCAAGGAAGCCAGCGCCGCCTCGTTGAAGAGGAACTGCGCGCTCCTGCCGCCGTACGGGATCTCGCCGGTCACCGACTGCATCCCGAGGGAGAGAAGGCTCCCCCGTTCCAGAAGGTCCTCCAGCTCCGCCGCATATCTGCCGCGGTACCCGAAGAAAAGGCAGATCGTCAGCTGCAGCCGCGCGACGAGGTCGTACAGCATCGGCTCGTTCGGGTCACGGTACATCCCGTTTTCGTCAAAGGCGATCATCTGGGAGGCAAGCTCGTTTTCGATAAACGTTTCCGTCTGCCCGAGCCCCACGCTGTTCCGCACCTGCTCGCTCGCCGCGGCAAACGCCGCCCAGTTGCCGACGCGGACCGGAGGAACGGGAGCAATGCAGTTATAGGTTTTGTACGGATCGATCTCCGAAAGCGAGGCGCGCCACGCGTCGGTCAGTTCCCGCGGGAATCTCCCGGAATCCTCCGCCGCGAGCAGTGCGAACGTCAGCTCCTTCACCGAGAAGTCGTTCCCTGTCGAGGGCTTCCGGTTGACCGGTGCCTGCGCGCAGGCAAAGGTCATCATTTCGGTGAACATCGGAGCAAGCTCCTGCTTTCTCCCCGCGGAAACGAGAATGCCGATATCGGCACATAGCCGCGGAAAGCCGTGCTCCGTGATCCCTTCCCGCTTCACGCGGTCGAAATACGCGCGGATATGCTCCTCCGTGTAGCAGGAGATCACGCGCTCCATCAGGTCCAGATAATCGCTCTTTTTCATATGATCCTCCGTCGGCATCCGCAGAGCGGATCCCGTGATATCTCCGTTTTTCCTCCGTCAGAGGGAGGTCCCCCGCCCCGTTTCGCCGGGGAAGGTCTCCGCCGCGAACGCGAGAAAATCCTCGGGGTCGCAGCCATGGAACGAATCGAGCCGCAGGACGACGTGCCCTCCGTTCTTCAGGCAGAGGAGCAGAAGATGCCTCGTTTTTTTCACCCGTTCCACCGCGGAATACGGATAGTTTACGGTCACGCCGTTTGCCCCGGTCACCTCTACCTCCCCGGAATAGAAGGAAAAACTGTGGTGCGGGAGCCTGATCCCCTGCGCTCTCCGCAGGCGGTACAGCGTCGACAGCCCGCAAAGAAAGGGGTAAACGACAAAAAGAAACAGAAGAGAGGCTCCCGCTGCGATCAGCACGGCGACCCTGAATCCGGGTCTGCCGGGGGAACCGATCCCGTCCGAGTAGATGATGCGGTCGGCGATCGCCCAGATCACCGCAAAGACCGACGTCATCGCCAAAAGCACCATCGCACGGACCGGCAGAGTAGCGCGTACCGCTTCCGCCAGCAGTGTCAGGGTCATGGTCGTATCGTTCTCGAACAGTTTCTCTTCTGTTTCCTGTATGAACATTTCGTGCCTCTTTCCGAAAGGGCGCCGCGCCTTGAAGCACCTGCCGTGCTTCCGTTCAGTTCTCCTCTTCGGGTCCGGGTCCCGGCGCAGGCTCTGCCTCGGTCACCGGTTCCGTTTCGGTCGGCTCCGTTTCGGGTTCCGTTTCGGGTTCCGTTTCGGGCTCCGTTTCCGGCTCGGTAACGGGCTCGGTAACGGGTTCGGT
>JAZLIW010000121.1:0-13728 GCA_045617585.1 Eubacteriales bacterium | reverse complement strand
GTTCGACTTGAATGTGTTAGGCACGCCGCCAGCGTTCATCCTGAGCCAGGATCAAACTCTCGTTCAGAGTTTTTCCAAGCTTACGCTTTATTTACTTTTGTGTTTAAGGAATTGTTCGAGATACTCCGCACGGCTCGTATGCTTACCATACTCTTCCGTGCTTTGCTTATCTTCTTCGTTGTTCAATTTTCAAGGAGCGGCTTATCGCTTCGAGGTCCCCCTCTCCGCGACAGCCTGTACATTATAGCACTCCCGCCCCGAAATGTCAACACCTTTTTTGAAGTTTTTTTCGGTTTGTTGAATATGACTGCATTCTTTGCGGATCGTCCCGCTCTGTTAGGTCACTTTACACATAGAAATCCCCGCTTTCCGCGCAAAACGGAAAGCGGGGATGCAGATGCCGTGACAAATATTTTTTTCGGTGTCGCGTTCAGCGGACGAAAAACAGCCCCGCGAACAGCACCGCGCCGAAGGTCCCCATGATCGCCATCATCCTTCCGCCCGCCTTTTTCAGCCGGAACGGGGAGAGGAACAGGATGCCGGTCAGCGCGAGCGCGGCAGGATACATCGCCGCCCCGCCCGCCTCCGGGATGCCGAGCAGCGCCGCGGACAGATAGAGGAAGGGCAGGAACAGCGCGACCGAGGTGACCGGAAGTCCCTCGTAATATTCCCGCTTCCCGTCGGTCTGATCCTGCCGCAGCTCCTCGGTCACGTTGAAATACGCGAGCCGGATCAGCGCGGCAAGCACGAACAGGATGCCGACGGTCCGCCGCACCGCGCCCGAGAGCGGGAAGCAGTTCAGGAACAGCGCCGGCAGAACGCCGAAGGAAACGAGGTCGCAGAGAGAGTCGATCTGGATGCCGAATCTCTTCTCGGGCACCGTGCGGTCCTTTTTGGTCGAGGCGATCTTCCCGTCCACCATGTCGAACGCTCCCGCGAGCATCAGGCAGATCAGCGCCTCCCGCGGCTTGCCCTCGGCGGTATAAAAGCAGCCCATTCCCGCCGCGCCGAAGCCGAGATAAGTCGCGATCACCGTATAATCGTAAAATCCGATCGGTTTTTTCATCCCGTGTTCCTCCGTCCGGAGATATCGTTTGTTATCGTTCATTATACAGGATATCGCCGGAAAAATCAAGCGTTTGACGAAAAAAGAGGATTTCCGCCGTTTACAGCCCCAGCTCCGCGAAAATGCCGTACCAGTACACCTGCGATACGGTCCGCTCCTGCGCCTCCCTGTAAACCGGTTCTCCTTTTTTCCGCCGCTGCCAGAGCGCCAGCATCTCCTCGCACTCGTTTTCCTGCAGCGTTCTTCTCGCGACCCGGCTCCGGTGTTCCCCGCTGCGGCCCGCCTCGACCAGAAGTTTTCCGCCCTTTGCGGAAACGTAGAAGGTCACCCCTTCCCGTTTTGTCGTCGGGACCGTCCGCACGTCCCTCGGCGCGCGGGTAAATTCCCCGACCAGCATATCGTACGTCATGTTATGCTCCTTTCCTTTCCACCGTTGAAAAAGGGGGAGGCACCGCGCCGTGCGATACCTCCCCTTTTTCAGTCTTCGTCGACCGTCTTGAAGGATTTGCCCCACTGCTTCATGCGCTCTTCGTAAGCGTCGTTGAAACGGTAGTCCTTCCAGAAGGTCAGGATCTCCAGCTTTTCGTCGGAGCCGGAATTGTCGAGCGCGTGGAACGTGCCCTTCGGGATGAAGATGACCTGCCCGCCGTGGACCGGGACGACGTCCTCGTCCAGCTTGCAGGTGCCGTTTCCGGAGAGGATGTAGTAGATCTCGTCCTCCTCGTGGGTCGCGCCGCCGAGGGCGCAGCGGGGCATGACGGTGCCGTGGTTCATCTGGATCACGCCGTCTCTGCCGGTGATCACGTGGTCCAGGATCATTCTCGATTCGTACTCGGCGCCGAAGCAGAGCGGTTTGACGTTCGCCACGTCGACGACGAGATAATGCAGTTTCTTTTCTTCCATAACGGATCTCCTCCTGTTATCGTTTGATCTTGTGTGCGCAGCAGCCGAGCGCGTCGCGGAACGCCTCCATGATCATCTCGTTGACCGTGGGGTGCGGATGGATCGCCGCGGCGATCTCTTCGAGCGTGCTTTCCAGCCTGATGGCGGCGATGCCCTCGCCGATCAGGTCGGTCGCGTGGCCGCAGAAGAGACGGAGCCCGAGGACCTCGTGCGTCTTCCGGTCGGCGACGACCTTGACGAAGCCGAGCGTTTCGCCCGCGATCAGCGACTTGCCGTTGCCGGACGCGCTGAAGACGCCGGTCACGACGTCATAGCCGAGCTCCTTCGCCTTCTCCTCCGACAAACCGACCAGCGCGATCTCGGGATCGGTGAAGATGCAGCCGGGGACCGTCTTCATCTCCGCCTTTTTGAGGCTGCCCGACGCGATCGATTCCGCGACCGTGTCGCCCTGCGCGGAGGCGGCGTGCGCGAGCATCACTCTGCCGTTCACGTCGCCGATCGCGAAGATATGCCCCACGTTCGTGCGGCAGTAATCGTCGACCGGGAGATAGCCGCGCTCGTTCTTCTTCACGCCCGCGTTCTCAAGACCGAGCCCCTCGGTGTTGGGGCGTCTGCCGACCGCGGTGATGATCTTTTCCGCCTTGCAGGCGTGTTTATCGAAGCTCTCGCCGAGGTGGAAGCGCACGCCGCGCTTCATCATCTCCTGCCGGAGCAGCGCCGCGATGTCGGGATCGGTGCCGGGCAGGATCTCCTTCGCGACGTCGTACATATCGACGTCGGTCCCGAGCGCGTTCAGCACCGTGCAGAATTCCATGCCGATGACCCCGGAGCCGACGATCGCCGCCGTCTTCGGCAGCGCGTCGAGCGCGAGGAAGCCGTCGGAATCGATGCCGCCCATCCCGAGATCGGCGGGACGAGAGCCGGCGGCGATGACGGCATAGTCAAAGCCGACCGTCTCCTCCCCGATCTTCAGCGTGTGCGCGTCGAGGAAGGAAGCCTCCCCGCGGATCAGGTCGACTTTGTTCCCGCGGACCAGCCCCTCCACGCCCCGGCGGAGCGTGGAGACGACCGAATCCTTTCTCGCCGCGATCTTTTTGTAATCGAAGGTGACCTCGCCGCAGGAAACGCCGTAGAGCTCCGCTTCCTTCGCCGTTTTGTAGACCTTTGCCGACTGGAGCAGGCTCTTGGTCGGGATGCACCCGCGGTTGAGGCAGGTCCCGCCGACCTCGGCGCGCTCGATCAGCGCGGTCCTCACGCCGAGCTGGCTCAGACGGATGGCGCAGACGTAGCCGCCCGGTCCGCCGCCGATGACGGCGGCAGTATATTTCTTTTCCATGGCGTTTCTCCCTTACAGCATGAGGTAGGGCTGTTCGAGCAGCTTCTTGAGGTCCTGAAGGAACTCCGCCGCCGGCGCCCCGTTGATGATCCGGTGATCGTAGGTCAGGGAAAGGGTCATGATCGGACGGATCACGACCTGCCCGTTCAGCGCGACCGGCGTGTCGCCGATCTTGCCGACGCCGAGGATCGCCGCCTCGGGCGCGTTGATGACCGGCGTGAACTCGTCCACGTCGAACATCCCGAGGTTGGTCACGGTGAAGGTGCCGCCGGTGTAATCGTCCATCGTCAGCCTGCCCTCACGCGTCTTCGCGACGAGCGCCGCCGACGCGGACGCGATCTCCGGAAGCGTCATCTTCTCGGTGTGCTTGATATTCGGCACCATGAGCCCGTTCTCGACGGCGACCGCGAGACCGACGTTCGTATAGTGCTTCTCGTAGATATTCGTCCCGTCGGTCGAGGCGTTGACGCAGGGATGCTTCAGCAGCGCCTTCGTGACCGCGAGGATCAGGATATCGTTGAAGGAGACCTTCTGCCCCGCCGCCTTGAGCGCCTCGCGGAGCCGCCTGCACTCGGTCATATCGACCTTCATGCGGTGGTTCGCCTGCGCCATGCCGTGCAGCGAGTTCATCATGTTGTTGAAGATCGCCTTCCGCATCCCGCGGATCGGGATGACGGTCTCGTCCTTCTTCTCTTCGGGAACGTTCTCCGCCGCTGCGGAAGCGGCGGGTGCGGCAGGTGCTTCCGCGGGCTTCATCGCGTTCAGGACGTCTTCCTTCATGATCTTTCCGTTGACGCCGGTGCCCTTCACGCCGTTCAGGTCCACGCCGTTCTGCGCGGCGATGACCGCGGCGACGGGCGTGGTCTTCGGGCGGGAGGCAAGATACGCGAGCACGTCGCGCTCGATGACCATGCCGTCCGGGCCGGAGCCGGGGATCAGCGCGGGATCGGCGCCCGCTTCCTTCGCCTTCATCCGCGCGCGGGGCGAGATGAAGAGCCGCTGTCCGGGCTTGCGGACGAACGCGGGAGAAGCGACCGTCTCTGCGGGTGCGGCACCTGCCGCGGCCGCTGCGGGCGCGGCTTCCGCCTTCGCGGGCGCGTTCCCGTCGGGGATCACGGGGCCCGGCTTGCCGAGATAGGCGATCGTCTCGGTGATCGGGACGACGCTGCCCTCCTCGGCAAGGATCTTCAGGACCGTGCCGGACGCGGGCGCGTCGATATCGATGGTCAGCTTGTCGGTCTCCATCGAGAAGAGCGGCTTGCCCTCCTCCGCGGCGCCGCCCTCCCGGACGTACCATTTGATGATGGTCCCCTCGGTCATCTGCAGCCCCTGCTTGGGCATGATGACCGGCGTGACGCCCTCGGGGAGTGCCGCGGGAGCCGCCTGTGCGGCAGGCTCAGCCTGTGCGGCGGGAGCTGCTTGTACGGCGTCACCTTTTCCCGCAAACCCGGCGGGGAGCGCCTCGTTCTTCTCACCGATGACCGCGATCGGCTCGGTGATCGGAACGACGTCGCCCTCTCCGTGCAGGATCTTCAGCAGGGTGCCGCCCTCCTCCGCGTCGATGTCAATGGTCAGCTTGTCGGTCTCCATCGAGAAGAGCGGAGTCCCCGCCTTCACGGTCTCGCCCTCGGCGTAATACCACTTGATCATCGTGCCCTCGGTCATCTGCAGCCCCTGCTTGGGCATAATAACGATATGAGCCATAACATATCTTCCGTTTCTCCGGCGAGCTTCCTCCGTTCTCCGCCCTCTCGCCGGGAAGGGCGGGGAGAATGACGGTCAGGCCTTGTAGAGGGTCTTTTTGACGGCGTTGATAATGTCCTGCGTCTGCGGGACGACGGCGTTCTCCAGCCCGAGGTTGAAGGGCAGCGGGCACGCCTTGGCGCCGAGACGTTCGACCGGAGCGTCCAGATACATGAACGCGTTGTCCATGATCGTGGAGGCGATCTCCGCGCCGATGCCGCAGGTGCGGTGCGCCTCGTGGACGACGACGGCACGGCCGGTCTTCTTCACGGAATTGCAGATGCCCTCGACGTCGAGCGGAACGAGCGTGCGCGGGTCGACGATCTCGACCTCGATGCCCTCCTTCGCCAGCTCCTCGGCGGCTTCGAGCGCCTTATAAACGTAGACGTGCGTCGCGACGATCGTGCAGTCTCTGCCCTCGCGCACGACTCTCGCCTTGCCGAACGGGATCATGAAGTCGGGATCCTCGGGGACCTCGCCCTTCCTGATATAGAGCTGCTTGTGCTCGATGAACATGACGGGGTTGTCGTCGCGGATCGCGGTGCGGAGCAGACCGCACGCGTCCTCCGGGGAGGACGGCATGACGACCTTGATGCCCGGGAAGTGCATGAAGATCGCCTCGACGGACTGGGAGTGGGTCGCCGCGTTGCCGCGCCCGACGCCCTGCTGTCCGCGGATGACCAGCGGCACCTTTGCCTTGCCGCCGAAGATGTAACGGGTCTTCGCGACCTGATTGAGGATCTGATCCATCGCCACGAACGCGAAGTCCATGTACATCAGCTCCACGATCGGACGCATCCCGGCGCACGCCGCGCCGAGGCCCGCGCCGATGAAGGCGCTCTCGGAGATCGGCGTATTGAAGCAGCGCTCCACGCCGAATTCCTGTGCCAGTCCTCTGGTCGCACCGAAGATGCCGCCCAGGACCTCAACGTCCTCGCCCATGACGAAGATCTTTTCGTCACGGCGCATTTCCGCCGCCATCGTCTCCTTGATGGCCTGTACGTAGCTCATGACTGCCATCAGTTGTCGCCCCCTTCGTAAAATACGTCGTCAAGAACGTGCGCGGGATCGGGCTCGGGGCTGTTCAGCGCGAATTCCTCCGCCTCGTCCGCCAGATCCGCCGCCTTCTTTTCCATTGCGTCAAGCTCCTCCGCCGCTGCCATGCCGTTTTCCAGCAGGTATTCGCGCAGGCGTTTGACGGGGCACTTCTTCTTCCATTCCTCGACCTCTTCGCGGGTGCGGTAAGGCTGCGGGTCGCCGGTCCAGTGACCCATCCAGCGGTAGGTCTTGCATTCGATGAGGGTCGGACCCTCACCGGCTCTCGCGCGCTCCGCCGCCGCGGAGAACGCCTCGGCGATCGCGAGGACGTCGTTGCCGTCGACCGTCACGCCGGGGATATTGTAGGACGCCGCGCGGACCGAAAGATCGCGCACCGCCGTGGATTCCCACTGGGGGACCGAGATGCCGTAGCCGTTGTTCTCGCAGACGAAGACGACGGGCAGCTTCCACACCGCCGCAAAGTTCAGCGACTCGTGGAACACGCCCTCGTTGGTCGCGCTGTCGCCGAAGAAGGAGACGGCGATCCTGCCGTTCTTCTGCATCTTGGCGGCAAGCGCCGCGCCGACGGCGATCGGGATCCCGCCGCCGACGATCGCGTTCGCGCCGAGGTTCCCGGCGTCGACGTCGGCAATGTGCATGGAACCGCCGCGGCCCTTGCAGTACCCGGTCGCTCTGCCCATCAGCTCGGCGAGCGCGAGACGGACGTCCGCGCCCTTGGCGATGCAGTGACCGTGTCCGCGGTGGGTGGAGGCGATATAATCGTCCGGATTCAGCAGCTCGCAGACGGTCGCAGGCGTCGCTTCCTGACCGATGCAGAGATGCACGGAGCCGCGCAGCTTGTTCGTCTCGAACAGGTGGAGCGCCTTCTCCTCGAATTTCCGGATCTTATTCATCGTGAAATATACGTTTTTCAGCTGAGAAGAATCCATGATCGTTCTTTTCCTTTCGTTTGATTCCCTGAAAAGAAGGTTTTGATTATCTGGCAAGAAGTTCCCTGACGACCCGGACGACGTCGGTCGTGGTATCGGCAATATGGACGCCGGCGGCGCGCAGCGCCTTTTCCTTGTGGTCGGCGGAGCCGGTGCCGTCCGCGGCGACGATCGCGCCCGCGTGGCCCATCGAGCGTCCCTTCGGGGCGTTCTTGCCGGCGATCAGCGCGACGACCGGCTTGGTCACGTGCGCTTTGATGTATTCGGCGACCTTTTCCTCGTCGGAGCCGCCGATCTCACCGATCATGACGACGACCTCGGTCTCGGGGTCCGCCTCGAAGAGCGGCATGATATCCGAGAAGGTGGAGCCCGGGATCATATCGCCGCCGATGCCGACGCAGGTGGACTGACCGATGCCCTCGTTCGTGAGCAGGAACACGGTCTCGTAGCAGTTGGTCGCGGAACGGGACATCAGCCCGACGTGACCCTCCCTGAAGATGCGGTGCGCCATGAAGCCCGCCTTGCTCTCCCCGGGGGAGATGACGCCGAAGGAGTTCGGTCCGATGACCGTGCAGCCCGCGGCACGCGCGGCCTCGGAGACCATCATCATATCCTGCACCGGAACGTGCTCGGCGATCGTCATGACCAGCTTCAGCCCCGCGTCGATGGCCTCGAGCGCGGACGCCTTCGTGAACATGGCGGGGACGAAGACGACAGACGCGTTCGCGCCGGTCGCCTCGACGGCTTCCTTCACGGTGTTGTAGACCGGGACGCCGAGGACGGTCTGTCCGCCCTTGCCCGGGGTCACGCCCGCGACGACGTTCGTGCCGTAGGCGAGCATCTGCTCGGTATGGAAGGTGCCCTCCCGTCCGGTGATGCCCTGAACGATCAGCTTCGTGTCCTTATTGACGAGAATGCTCATTAGCCAGTACCTCCACGCCCGCGAGCAGTCCGTCCACGTAGGTCACGCCTTCCAGACCGCTGATGATTTCCAGACCCTTGTCCTTGTTGGTCCCCTCGAAGCGGATGACCATGGGCTGACGGATCCCGTACAGTTCCTTTGCCATGCGGATGCCGCCCGCGACCTCGTCGCAGCGGGTGATGCCGCCGAAAATGTTGATGAAGAGATACTCGATCTTCGGGTCGGAAAGCAGGATGCGCACTGCCTCCTTGATCCGTTCCGCGGTCGCGCCGCCGCCGAGGTCGAGCGTCGTGCGGGTGGTCATGCCGCGCTTCGCCAGCGCGTCCATGCAGGACATGAGCATCCCGGACCCGTTCGACATGATGCCGATGTTGCCCGCCTGATTGCAGGGGATGAGCAGGAAGTTGAAGCTCTCCGCCTCCTCCACGAGCGCCTCCTTCGGCGCGCTCTTCGCGTACTCCGCCATATCGGGCAGACGCTTGAGCGCGGAATCGTCGATCGAGACCTTGCCGTCAAGGCAGAGCAGATGCCCCTCCGCGTCGATCGCGAGCGGGTTGATCTCGCAGAGCATACAGTCGTATTCACGGAAGAGCCGGTAGAGCTTCGTCAGAAGCGCCGCGAGTTCTTTGAACTGATCGTTGTTCAGCCCCGCCTTGCCCGCGAGGTACCGCGCCGCGTAATCCGGCACGCCTCTCGTCGGGTCCACGGGATACCTGATGACCTTCTCGGGATGCGCCTCGATCTCCATGCCGCCCTCCGGGCAGAACAGGATGACCGGACGGCGCGCGCCGCGGTCGAGCGTGATCGAGAGATACAGCTCCCTGCCGATCTCGTCCTTGGGCTTGACCATGATCTTCTTCACGGTGTGGCCCTTGATATCCATGCCGAAGATCGCGCGGCAGGCGGAAACGAGCTCTTCCTCGTTCTCCGCGAATTTGATGCCGCCCGCCTTGCCGCGTCCGCCGACGGCGACCTGCGCCTTGACGACCGCGGGATAGGTGATCTTCTCTTTTTCCGCGAGGATCTCTTCCACGCTGTCCCCGACGACGCCGACGCCGGAGGGGAGACCGTATTTGACGAAGAGCTCTCTCGCTTTATATTCCATCAGATCCATCGTATGATCCTTTTCTTTCTGTCATTGATTTCGGGAGAAAACGACCGCACCGGACGGACCGTTTCAGCGCACGGTCCCGTCCGGAACGGCGATCGTATCAGCCCCAGATCTCCTCGTCGGTCGGGACCTTCGCGTTCTTCTTGGGATACGCGACGCGGATGATATTGAGGAGGAATTTGTGGGAGAAGTTCTCGGAGATACTGTTGTTGCCCCAGGAGCAGCAGCCGAGGGTGGTGGTGGGCGTCAGGCTGTTGGTCAGCGCGCCGCCATTCATCGTGGAGCAGATCTGATTGACGAGCACGCGCGCGACCTCCAGCTTTTCACCGGCGTATCTCGCGTGGTCGATATCGTTCGTGTGCAGGGAGACGGAATGTCCCTTGCCCTCGCAGTCGAGGTTCGCCTGCGCGATCGCGATGCCTTCCTCGAAGGTGTCGTACGCGTAGGAGGCGATGACGGGGCACATCTTTTCCTTGGCGAGCAGGGACGCCCTGCCGCAGCCGTCCGCCTTGACGACGATGACCCTGGTCCCCTCGGGGATCTCGATGCCGGCAGCCTCGGCGACCTTCTTCACCGACTGACCGACGAGATTCTTGTTCATCACGCCGTTCGGGAACAGCGCCTCGGTCAGACGCGCGCGCTCCGCCTCGTCCTCGGTGTAGTACGCGCCGTTCTTCACGAATTCCGCCATGATGGCGTCGTAGTTCTCCTTCGGGCAGATCGCGGTCTGCTCACCGGAGCAGATGATGCCGTTATCGAAGATACGGCCGGCAACGATCTTCGGGACCGTAACGGCGATATCGACGCCGCGGTCGATCACGCACTGGACGTTGCCCTGACCGACGCCGTACGCCGGCTTGCCGGAGGAATACGCGGAGCGGACCATCGGCATACCGCCGGTGGCGACGACCACGTCGACCGACTTCATGAGCAGGGCGGAAAGCTCGACGGAGGGCTCCTCCATCGTCTGGATCAGGTCGGCGGGCGCGCCCAGCTTTTCCAGCTCGGCACGCATCATGTTGACGACGACGAGATTGCACTTCTTTGCGCGCGGATGCGGCCCGATGATGATCGCGTTCTGACCCTTGAGGGCGAACATGGAGTTGCACATCGGGGTGACGATCGGGTTGGTGCAGGGCGTGACGGCGCCGACGACGCCGACCGGACGCGCGATCTCGATGATGCCGGTCTCCTCGTTCTCGGAGATGATGCCCATCGAACGGACGCCCTTCAGGGAGTTCCAGATGACCTTTGCCTTGCCGCGGTTCTTGTTGATCTTGTCCTCATAGACGCCCATGCGGGTCTCCTCGACCGCCATCTTCGCGAGCATCTCTGCGTTGTCGTAAACGACCTTCGCGATGGCTCTGACGCACGCGTCGGTGCGCTCCTGATCGAATTCCGCGACGAATTTCTTCTGCGCGGCGCGGGCTCTGTCGATAAAGCCCTTCATGATTTCTTCGTTCGTCATGATATTAACCTCGTTTCTTATTTGACGTCCGTGATGCGCACGAGCGTTTTGATATCGACCTTATGGGTCGTCCTGTGGTTCTTGAAATAGTCGACGCAGTCGTCGAACCCGATCGTGCGGGTGACCATCGGCATGGTGGTGAGCCCGGACTCCATGATGTAATCGATGATCTGCGGGACGAGCTTCCACTCGCCCATGATGCCGCGGAAGGTAAGCTCCTTGAAGATCGCGTCGGAGAGATCCAGCCCGTCGATCTTCGTCTCGTAGAAGCCGAGCAGCACGACGTACGCGCGCTTGGCGGCGATCGAGATGCACTGCTGCACGGTGGAATCCGCGCCCGACGTCTCCGCGACGCAGTCCGCGCCGTGCCCGCCGGTGATGCGCATCAGCTCCTCCACGGCGTCGACGCTGCGGATGTTGATCGTGTCGGTCGCGCCCATCTTCTTCGCGACGTCCAGCTTGAAGTCGGTCCTGCCGATCATGATGATCTGCTTCGCGCCCATCGCCTTGGCGAGCGCGACGCAGCACATCCCGATCGGGCCGGTGCCGATGACGGCAACGACCGAGTCGGACGTGATCGTGAACTTTCTCATGCCCGCGTAGGCGATCTGCAGCGGCTCGATCATCGCGCCCTGCTCGTAGCTGATCTCATCGGGCAGATGGTAAAGATGGCTCTCGGGGAAGATCACGTATTCCGCGTAGGAGCCGTCCCACGCGTCGATCGTGCCGACCGAGCGGGTATGCCTGCAGTTGGCAAAGTCGCCCTTCGCGCAATCCGCGCACTTGCGGCAGGCAACGGCGGTCTCGGAGACGACGCGGTCGCCCTCCTTGAAGAGCGTGACGTCCTTTCCGGTCTTCACGACGTAGCCGGACCACTCGTGACCGATGCGGACCGGATATTTGATCGCGCCGGAGGTGACGAAGGTCGTCGTCCCGGCGTAGATGGCAAGGTCGGTACCGCAGACGCCGGTATAGACCACGCGGCAGAGGCACTCGTCGGGCTCCAGCTCCCGCACGGGCTCGTTCCGCATCACGATATCGTCCTGTCCGAGGACCGTGATCGCTTTCATTTCCATATCGTTTTTCCGTCCTCTCTTATCTTTTCCCGTAGAAGCGGGCGTAGAGCTCTTCCACCTCATCGCGGTGCGGCATGGCGGGAGAGGAGCCGAGGCGGGTCACCGAGATGGAGGCGACGCAGTTCGCGAACTTCACGGCGTCCTCGATCTCTCTCTTTTCGGCAAGCGCCACGGTCAGACCGCCGTTGAAGGCGTCGCCGGCGCCCGTCGTGTCGATCGGCTTCAGGTCGGTCGTGGGGACCACCATCTCGCGGTCCTTCATGACGACGGCGGCGCCCTTTTTGCCGAGGGTGATGATGACGCAGCCGACGTTCTGCTCGGCGATCATCTTTCTGCCCGCGGCGTACGCGCTCTCCTCGTCCTTCACGACGATGCCGGAGAAGAACTCCGCCTCGGTCTCGTTGGGCGTGAAGTAGTCGATCCCGTCGAAGAAGCCCTCCGGCACCTTCTGCGCGGGCGCGGGATTCATGACGATCGGCTTGCCGTGTTTCTTCGCCAGCGCGATCGCCTCGCGGATCGCGTCGAAGTTGGATTCCAGCTGGAGGAGAACGGCGTCGCAGGTGCGGAATTCTTCCTCCGCCGCGTCGACCTCGGCGGGCGTCAGGAAGTCGTTCGCCGCCTTCATGACGATGATGCGGTTCTCCGCGGAGGTGCGGTGGACCTCGATGATCGCGGTCCCGGTGTCCTCGTTCTCGTCGGCGTAGACGTACTTGTCGGTCATATTTTCTCTGCGGTAATGCTCCTCGGCAAAGGAACGGAAGGTGTCGCGCCCGGTCTTGGTCACCATGATGACCTCACCGCCTGCGCGGGACGCGGCAGTCGCCTGATTGGAGCCCTTGCCGCCGGGACCGAGCTTCAGCCGGTCGCCGACGACCGTTTCTCCGTCTCTGGGGAAAGCGGGGGTGACCGCCGCGAGGTCGACGATGAAGCTGCCGACCACGACGATCTTACAGGTTTTTTCGTTCGTCATTTGTTGTTTCCTTTCTTCTCTTCGGTCTTCCCTCGGATCGGGTCAGTCCTGCGGGACCGCCTCAACGGAGAGACGGATATCGAATTCCAGCGTGCCGTGCGGCGGGATCACGGCGCTGAGCCCGCGTTTTTCCGCCTCGCTCACCTTGTCGAAGGGGAGCGAGCAGGGCTCGGGCGTCACGCAGGGATGATCCTTGAATCTGCCGTTGTTCATCCAGACGCCGACGTAAGGGAGCTTTTCGGCGTCGTATTCCATGACCAGCTCGTATTCCCCGACCCGGTAGCGGATCTCGCCGACCGGGGTCTTTTCGGGGAAGTAGAATTTGTAGGCGTTCCCGGTCCCGCCCTCATTCTCTGCGGTCAGCATGGCACGGGTCAGCGGGACGCGGTCGCCCCGGACGCCGTACTGCGCGTCCTCGTCGAAGCACATCTCGACCGTCTCCCCCTCGGGGAAGGGCAGAAGCACCTCGGCGCCCGGCGCGTACGCCAGCATACAGTGCGCGGCGTACAGGCAGGGGAAGGGCTCGGCGGAGAGGTTTTCGATCTCGTAGTGGATCAGCGCAGCCCCCTCCTCGGTCGCCGTCACGTTCTTGGAGAAGCGGTAAAGCAGGCGGGAGGAGGTGAAATGCATATCGAGCTGATCATTTTCCGGGCGCGCGATGCCGTAACGGGAGCGCGCGACCTCGCCGTGATCGTTGTAGAGGACCCCGTTCCGGACGCCGCCCCGGACGGGCGCCTCCTCCGGATCGATGGTCGGGAACATATCGTCCATGCCGCACACGTCGGCGTCGATGTAGACGGAGTCAAGCGTCAGACCGCGATAGGTTTCTCCCGTCTCGGATGCCATCCATTCCCTGCCCCGGCGGTCGATCAGGGAGATCAGTCTGCCGCCGTGATCGGGGAGGAAGAGGAGGGTGATCTTTCCGGTATCGATCGCCAGCGCGCGTGCGCCGCGGTATTCGGAAAAATAAGCCTTCATACGTTCATTCCGCTCGGTTGAGCGTCCCTTTCCTGTCGTTCAGTTCTGCTTTGCGGCGCCCTCGAGGATCTTGACGCCGGCGGAGGTGCCGAGGCGTTCCGCACCGGCGTTGATGAGAGCGAGCGCGTCCTCATAGGTACGGATACCGGAGGAAGCCTTGACCTTCA
>JAZLIW010000120.1:0-5735 GCA_045617585.1 Eubacteriales bacterium | reverse complement strand
TCGCGGCGGGGGCGGCGCCGCCCCCGGCCCCGGGGAAGCGAAGCCCGCCGACGTCGGCGTGGCGGGCGGCCTGCATGAGGCGCTGCTCATCCGCCGCGGGGAACCGGTCGGCAAGATCCCCGAGGGGGAGATCATTGATACGCTGATCCGTGAGATCGCGGCATTCTGACCGAAAGAAAAGGAACCGCAGTGGAAGAAAGAACCAGAAAGTTTCTCGATATTTTTAATAAATACGAACCGGACAAGCAGTTCAAGGCGACGGTACTGAACGACGCCGGGAACGTGAAAACGAAGGTCGACAAGGAGCACAGAATGATCGAGGTCTGTGCTTTTTGGTCTTATCTCGTGCCCAAGAAAACGCTCTACGAGATCGAGCGCGATCTGATGGAGGTCTATCAGCTGAATTCCGTCCGCATCCTGCCGCGCTATCCGAAGGAACTGTTCACCGACGCGTATCTGCCGGAGGCGATCGTGGAGCTGCAGCGGACCGGCGCCGTCAGCCGCGGCTTTTTCTGTGACTATACGGCAAAGGTCTCGGGCGGCAGGATCGTGATCGACATCGCGTCTTCCAACGGCGGGATCGATCTTCTGTACGTCGCGGAGACGCCCGACATCCTTTCCGATATCGTGTTCTCGGAGTTCGGTCTGCGCTTCCCGGTCGAGATCCGGCAGACGGAGGGATATCACTTCGACTACGAAACGCTCGAAAAAGAGAACAACGCCGCGCTGATGGCGATGGGTTCCTTCGCTCCGGCACCGGCGCAGACGGCACCGGAAGAGGAAGAGGGACCGAAGCTGACCCGCGTTTACGCGGTCTCGGGCGGCGGGGACACCGAGGCGGAGGCACTCAGCGATACCTCCTACCGCATCGGCAATATGATGTTCGACGTGGAGGAGCCGTCGCTGATCTGGGGCAAAGAGTTCCGGATCGTTCCGACGCCTCTGCGGAACCTGAGATCCCAGCGCCGAAACGTGTGCGTCCTGGGCGAGATCTTCGGCATTGAGTCCAAGCTCAACCGCAAGGGGGATAAAACCATCCTCAGTATGAGCATCACGGACGACGACGCTTCGATCTCCGTCAAAACGATCGGCGGCGTGGATGAATTGGCGCCGCTCGTCTCCGGACTGAAGGATGGGATGACCTGTGCCGTTTTCGGCAACGTCAAATTCGATACCTTTGATAACGAGCTCGTTCTGAATCCCGTCGCCGTCAGCAAGATCAAGCGGCTGGGTAGAAAGGACAACGCCCCGGTCAAGCGCGTGGAGCTCCATCTGCATACCAAGATGTCGACGATGGACGCGCTGATCGAGCCCGATGACGCTGTCAAGCAGGCGAACGCGTGGGGGCATCCCGCGGTCGCGATCACCGACCACGGCAACGTGCAGGGCTATATGAAGGCGATGCTCGCCGCCGAGAAACTGGATCAGAAGGTGATCTGGGGACTGGAGGGCTATTTCGTCGACGATACCGCCCGCGCGGTCTACGGGAGCAGAGAATGCGAGTGGAACGACGAATTCATCGTGTTCGACATCGAGACGACCGGTCTGTCCGCACTCAACAATCATATCACCGAGATCGGTGCGGTCCTCGTGAAGGACGGCGAGGTGATCGACGTCTTCAATACCTTTGTCGATCCCGGAGAACCGATCCCGAAGAATATCACCGAGCTGACCGGCATCACCGACGAGATGGTGAAGGGCGCGCCTTCCGAAAAGGAAGCGGTGGAAAAGTTCCTTGCTTTTGCCGGGGACCGTATCCTCGTCGCGCACAACGCGAATTTTGATACCGGCTTTATCCGCCGCGTCTGCGACGTGAACGGAATGACGTTCGGGAACACCTATCTGGATACCGTCGCGCTCTCGCGCTTCCTCAATCCGGAGCTGAAAAAGCACACGCTGGACAGCGTTGCGGAATACTACCGCCTCGGCGATTTCAACCATCACCGCGCCTCCGATGACGCGGCGATGCTTGCCGCCATTTTCTTCGCCATGATCGCGAAGATGAAGAAGATGGGGATCGTGAATCTCGCGCTGATGAACAGCGAAATGTCCGAAAAGGTCGATCCGCTCAAGCTGCGTACCAACCATCTGATCCTGCTCGTGAAAAACAAGGTCGGGCTGAAAAACCTCTATAAGCTGGTTTCTTACAGCTATCTGAAATACTTCAAGCGCCATCCCCGCATCCCGAAGACCGTGCTTGACGAGCACAGGGAAGGGATCCTGCTCGGCTCCGCCTGCTCGGAAGGGCAGCTCTTCGAGGCTTTGCTTGCCGGAAAAACGAAGGCGGAAATGATCGAGATGATCCGGTATTACGATTACGTCGAGATCCAGCCGATCTGCAACAACCGCTACCTGATCGAAAAAGGCTCAGCGGCGGACGACGAGGGGCTGCGGGATCTCAACCGCCGTCTCGTGGAGCTCGCGGACGAGGCGGGCGTCCCGGTCTGCGCGACCTGCGACGCGCACTTCATGAACAAGACCGACGAGGTCTACCGCAAGATCCTGCTTGCGGGGATGAAGTTCTCCGATTTCGATAAGGACGTCGGGATCTACTACCGCACGACCGAGGAGATGCTGGAGGAGTTTTCCTATCTCGGTAAAGAAAAGGCGTACGAGGTGGTCGTTACGAACACCAATAAGATCGCCGACATGATCGAGAAGGATATCCGCCCGTTCCCGAAGGGTACCTTTACCCCGAAAATGGAGGGTGCGGAGGAGGACCTTCACCGCATCTGCTACGAGCACGCCGAAAACCAGTACGGCAAGCCTCTGCCCGAGATCGTGGAAAAGCGCCTCAATAAGGAGCTGACCTCCATCATCGATCACGGCTTCGCGGTCCTGTATATGATCGCGCAGAAGCTCGTCTGGTATTCCGAAAGCCAGGGTTACCTCGTCGGCTCCCGCGGCTCGGTCGGTTCCTCGTTCGTTGCCTCCTGCGCCGGAATCTCGGAGGTCAATCCGCTCCCGCCGCATTATTACTGCCCGTCCTGCCGGTATTCCGAGTTCTTTACCGACGGCTCCGTCGGTTCCGGCTTCGATCTGCCGGACAAAAACTGCCCGAAATGCGGCACAAAGCTGAAAAACGACGGGCATAATATCCCGTTCGAGACCTTCCTCGGCTTCTACGGGGACAAATCGCCCGATATCGACCTGAACTTCTCGGGAGAGGTGCAGGGCAAGGTCCATAAATACACCGAGGAACTGTTCGGTGCCGAGAACGTGTTCCGCGCAGGAACGATCAGCGGCCTTGCCGATAAGACGACCTATGGCTACGTCGTGCGCTATCTGGAGGACAAAGGGATCTCGGTCAACAAGGCGGAGATCAACCGCCTGGTGCGGCACTGCGTCGAGGTCAAGCGGACGACGGGACAGCATCCCGGCGGGATCGTCGTCGTGCCGAAGGAATACGAGATCTACGATTTCTGCCCGGTCCAGCATCCCGCGGACGACCCGAATTCCGATATCGTGACCACGCACTTTACCTTTGAATACCTGCACGATACGCTGCTCAAGCTCGATGAGCTCGGGCACGATATCCCGACCAAATACAAGTGGCTGGAGCGTTATTCCGGTACCTCCGTCATGGACGTGCCGATGAACGCGCGCGAGGTGTACGATCTGTTCGCCTCCCCGGCGCCCCTCGGCGTCACGCCCGAGGATATCGACGTCAACCTCGGCACGATCGGCCTGCCTGAATTCGGCACGCGCTTCGTTATGAAGATGGTCGAGGAAGCAAAGCCGAAGACCTTTGCCGACCTGCTCCAGATCTCCGGTCTGTCACACGGTACCGACGTCTGGACCGGCAACGCGCAGGAACTGATCAACGAAGGGATCTGCGATATTTCCCACGTGATCGGGTGCCGTGACAACATCATGAACGACCTGATCGGCTACGGGGTCGAAAACGCCCACGCCTTCAAGATCATGGAGGCGGTACGGAAGGGCAAAGGGCTGACGCCGGAGTGGGAGGCGGAAATGCGGGAGCACAACGTTCCCGACTGGTATATCGGCTCCTGCAAGAAGATCAAGTATATGTTTCCGAAGGCGCACGCCGCGGCGTACGTCATGTCCGCGATCCGTCTCGGCTGGTACAAGGTCCATATGCCGGTCGTCTTCTACGCCGCATATCTGACGGCGGCACCCGGCGGCTTCGACGCCGAGATCGTCGCGGGCGGCAGAAGGGCGGTGCGGGCGAAGATCGCAGAGATCAACGGCAACAAGGACGCGACCGCCAAGGAGCAGAGCCTCGTCCCGACGCTGATGATGGCAAACGAATGTATGGCACGGGGGATCAGTTTCCTTCCCGTCAGTTACTTCAAGTCGTCCTCCTTCGCCTTCGTGCCGGAGGACGGCGCGATCCGCTGCCCCTTCAACTCCCTCGGCGGCGTCGGGGACAGTGCGGCAAAGCAGATCGAGGAGGCGAGAGACTCGGGGAAGATCCTCTCGGTCGAGGATCTGCGCGACAGCGCCAAAATCTCGAAGTCGGTCATTGAGGTCCTGCGCAAGAACGGCGCGCTCAAGGGGCTCAGTGAAACGAATCAGATCACGCTGTTCGACCTGTGACCCGGATTTACCCGGGTAAATCCGGGAAAGGAGCGACGAATGACCTACGCGGTTTCCGATCTGCACGGATGCTTTGAACCGTACCGTAAACTGTTCGGTGTCATCGGACTCGGTGAGAACGATACGCTGTACGTTCTCGGAGACGTCGCGGACCGCGGCGAGGGCGGGATCGATATCCTGCTCGATATGATGACGAGGAAAAACGTGATCCCCCTGAAGGGCAATCACGATTATATCGCCTGCAGGCTGCTCCGCTCTCTCGGCAGGACCTACGGGGGCGGAGCGGGGGACGACCGGCTGCTCGAGGGCTACCGGCTCTGGTTCCTTGACGGCGGGAAACCGACGCTCGACGCGTATCTGAAGCTGGACGCCGCGGCGCAGAATAAGGTGCTCGCTTATTGGAACACGTTTGAATACTACGCGGAAGAAGAGGCGGGAGGAAACCGGTTTTTTCTCTCCCATACGCTGCCTGCCCCCGGGCAGGGGGCGGACCTTTTCGACTGCCCGATCCTCGACTTTTCGGCGGGTGAAACCGATTACGGGACGCGTTACCTTCCCGACCGGATCACGGTGACGGGACATACCCCCACCTTTCTCATCGACCCCGCGGCGAAGGGCAGGATCTGGAGGGGGAACGGACACGCCGCGATCGACTGCGGCGCCGTCTTCGGAGGTCCGCTGGGCGTCCTTTGCCTCGATACCGGAGAGGAATTCTATATCACCTGATCAGGTCAGGCGGCGCCGGATGTGCTCCAGCGCCGCTTTTTCCAGCCGGGAGACCTGCGCCTGCGAGATGCCGATCTCTTCTGCGATCTCGGTCTGCGTCCGGCACCCGTAAAAGCGCAGCCCGATGATGCGGCGTTCTCTTTCGGGGAGCGTTTTCAGCGCTTCCTTCAGCGCGATCTCCTCGATCCAGTTCTCCTCCCGGCAATTCCCGTCGCTGATCGTGTCCATGACGGAGAGACTTTCGCCGCCGCTTCCGTCGGAGCAGACGGGATCGGAGAGGGAGACCGGGTCGACGATGGCGTCGAGTGCCTCCTCGATCTCCGTCCCCGTCACGGGGCGGAAGGGAAGAGCGGCGGTCTCCCCGGTGCGGTTCGCCGGGTCGTTCATCCAGGCGGCGATCTCATCCGGCGTGGGCTCCGACGCCCGCAGCCGGGTCAGACGGTCTT
>JAZLIW010000119.1:0-28785 GCA_045617585.1 Eubacteriales bacterium | reverse complement strand
GGTCCTTTCCATTCCCCCCCCCCATATTCGGCAGAACGAGTTCTCCCATGAACCGTTTGATAAAGGTGGATTTTCGGGTGCGCACCGGGCCGACGACGCCGATATAGATATCACCGTCCGTTCTGCGCGCAATATCGTCGTAGATCATCGAGTTAATCATTCGTTCCCTCCGCTCGTTACGAGTGTTTGATTGCTTATGTGTATGTCCCCGACGAAAAAATTAGAACATTTTTCAGAAAAGGCTTGACAAATCCGCTTTTACGTGATATGTTATGTGTGTACTATGCATGACAGTACACACAGAAAGGAGAAGGAATGTTTCAGATCGATCCGCTGTCAAGAAAACCGATTTACGAGCAGCTTATCGAACAGTGTGAGGAATTCATCCAGAAAGGGATCCTGAAGGAAGGAGACCTCATCCCGTCGGTCCGCTGGCTTTCGATGGAACTGTCCGTCAATCCCAACACGATCCAGAAGGCGTTTTCCGACCTGTCCGCCCGCGGCGTGATCCGTTCCGTTCCCGGAAAAGGATGCGTCGTCTGCGCGAACGCCGTAAAACTCATCTCGGAGAAAAACAAAGAAAAAATGGACGAATTCACGGCACTGCTCGGCCTTTTGGCGCAGGCGGGAGTTCCCAAAGAGGAGATCCTGTCGGCAGTTGAAAAAGCTTACCGCCTCACTTACTGAACCAAGGAGCAAACAAAATGATAAAAACAGAGCATTTAACGAAAAAGTTCGGTGATTTCACCGCGCTCGACGATATTACCTGTACCATTGAGGACGGGTGCATCTACGGCATGGTCGGATCGAACGGCGCGGGCAAATCCACGTTCCTCCGCATCATCACCGGCGTTTACAAGCAGGATTCCGGCACCGTTACGATCGACGGCGTGCCGATCTGGGAAAACCCCGCGATCAAGCAGCGCATCGCATACGTTCCCGACGAGCTCTTTTTCCTGAACAACGCGACAATGGAACGTATGGCGGATATGTACCGCGCTTTTTACCCGAATTTTTCCTCCGACCGATACAAGGAGCTGACCTCCTCCTTCGGACTTGACCCGAAGAAGTCGATCAACACCTTTTCCAAGGGGATGAAGCGGCAGGCGGCGACCATTCTCGCGCTTTCCTGCCGTCCAGATTACATATTCTTCGACGAGACCTTCGACGGGCTTGATCCCGTGATGCGCAACTACGTCAAGAAGCTGATCTGCGACGACGTGATCGAGCGTCACGCCTCTGCGATCATCACCTCGCATTCTCTCCGGGAGCTGGAGGACACCTGCGATCAGCTCGCGCTCCTGCACCGCGGCGGCCTCGTGCTCGAGAGCGACGTGCAGAACCTGAAGACCGCGCAGTTCAAGATCCAGATCGCCTTCCCTTACGAATACGATAAGACGAAATTTGACGGGATCGAGATCCTGCATTTCGTCAAGCACGGCTCCGTCTCCAATATGATCGTCAAGGGAACGAGAGAAGAGACCGTGGAAAAGCTCAGTGCCATGAACCCGCTGATCCTTGACGTTCTTCCTCTCACGCTGGAAGAGATCTTCACCTACGAAATGGAAGCCCTCGGTTACAGCTTCCAGCTTGACTGAAAGGAGAGAACGAAATGACCGCTGATAACGCAAGAATTACCCCCGTCTCTCAGAACGCGCATAAACGCCCGTTTGACTTCCGTCTGTTTCTGGAGGGGATCAGACAGCTCCGTACCCTCGGCATCGTCATGTGCATCATTTTCTCTCTGGAAGCGATCCTCGTTCCGATCTCCAAAGCAATCGATAACCTTTCCACGCTGAATTACGGCGGTACGATCCAGGTAGTAACGACGAGCCCTTACGACTTCCACGGGATGCTCGTCCTCGTATTCCTTCTGATCGCGCCGATCCTGACGCTTTCTGTCTTCAGCTTCCTCAATAAGAGAAACACTTCGGACTTCTATCATTCGATCCCTTATACCCGCGTCTGTCTGTATTTCAGCTTTTTCGCGGCGGTCATGGCATGGATCGTCGTGATTTCCTTCGGTTCCACGCTCATTTCTCTGCTGACGCAGACGTTCTTCCCGAGATTCTTCCGTCCGATGACCGTGAACTATTTCATGTTCGCGTTTTCGGTTGTGATCGCTTCCTTCCTCTCCGCCGCGGTGACGCTGCTCTCGATGACGATGACCGGCACGACCTTCTCCAACGTGATCATCACGGGTCTGATCCTATTCGCGCCTCGGATCCTCGTTATGATCCTTTCGGAAGCACTTGATTCCCTGCTCCCGATCATTCCCGACGGCGCGCTCCTTGACTTCGTGTCGTCCTCGGACAACATCGTCATGACCTTCATCTTCAATTTCCTGATCTTATCTGACAGCCCCGAAGAGATCTTCTACTCGTGGAAGGCGGTCGCCTATACCGGTATCCTTGCTGCCGCGGCACTCGCGGTCGGTGCGATCCTCTTTCGCCTCCGCAAGTCGGAGACCGCGACACAGCCTGCCCCGAACAGAAAGGTCCAGTCCGTCTTCCGCATCGCTCTGACCAGCGTCTTCTGCGCGATCCCGCTCGGCGAGTTTCTTTCTTTCCTCGTCACGGGACACGGTGATTTCGATTTCAGCTTCGTTGTCTTCTATATCATCGCGATCGTTCTTTACTGCTTATACGAGCTGATTTCCACGAAGAAATGGAAGAACGTGCTGAAGGCGCTTCCCGGTCTGCTGGTCGTCGCGCTCGTCAACGCAGTGATGCTCTTCGGTATGTATCTCGTCTATCTGAATCAGCTGAATTTTGCTCCTGACGCAGAGGAGCTGAAATCCGTTTCCGTATATACGAAAAAGAGTGAGTACAATTACGGCATATCGCTGAAGCAATACTACGACCTGATGTCCGACGATCTGGAGCTGACCGATCCCGAGATCCTGAAGATCGCCGCCGATGCGCTGAAGGAAAACACGGACGTTCTCCGTGCGTCGAACGATGGTACGATCAGGGATAAATACAAGAAAAACAATTACTATCATTATTTCCTTGACACCGGTAAGACGTACCTTCCGTTTACGCTGGAATACCGCACTGCCTTCGGTGAAAAAAAGCGCATCGTTTATATCGCAGAAGAACAGTACGGGATCCTCGCGAAAGCACTGTCGGAAAACAAGGCGTACAGAATTCATTACAGTGAACTTCCGGACGCGTACTACCTCCGTCTCGAATGGGGATTCACGACGGATCCTCTGACGGACCGGGATCTTGACGATCTGTACTCCGTGATGAAATATGAGATTGCTCAGAAGGACTTCAGCGAGTGGTATCAATACGTCGCGGAAAACGAAAACAGCATCCCTTATACCGATGAATTCAGTCTGATCGTCGGCGCAAAGAACGGTTTCGACACCTGTACGGTCAGGATACCGATCAGCAAAACGATGCTCCCGCAGACTTTTGAAAAGCTGATGGAGTTGTTTCACCGGTATATGGAGGAACAGCATCAGCAGTTCCACGAGTTTGCCGAGCGTGCGATCGTTCTCGACATTGACAACGTATGGATCTCCGCCAGTATTTACGGTCTCGGTGATGAGGTTTACTGTCTGAGTGCAGACAATCATAAGAAAGGATTAGATTTCTCCCAGTTCATGCAGACGGTCGACGGTCTGTGCGGAGAAGGCCCCATCAAAAAACACGACGCTACCGTCATCGTTGAGTTCTATTTCGAGCGTTATGATGAGACCGGCGATAAGTACGAAAACAACAGTCTGTACTTCATTCTTCCGCTGAAGGCGGAAAAGACAGACGTTGAATCCTTGACGAAGCGATACGGCTACGTCATGGAGGACAAAACCCGTCCCTCGTTCTGACGATCGCCGGGAGAAGCAATACAGCTGCGTCATGAAGGACAAAGTCCTCGAAAAGTAACCGCCTCATGCTGAAAAGCCGCCCGGACGCGCGTCCGGACGGCTTTTTGCGATAAAATGAACGGATCAGAAGATCAGCCCCTGCTCCTTTGCCTCCTTGGCAAGGCGGAAGAAGGTATAGGGATCGGCAAAGCAGAACTTGCGTTCCGGCATCTTTTCACGGATCTTTTCCATGATCTCGTCGTGCGCGGAGGGAGAAACGAGAATGGTACGGAAGAGATAGAAATTTTTGTTCTCCGGGGAATGACGGATGCAGTTCACCGCGGTTTCGGCGGCACGGTCGGGATCGACGTGCTCTACGCCGATATCGGATGTATGGGGAAGGAAGACGGTCCCGTTCACGACCTTGGTCGGGAGCTTGTGACCGAGGGAGAGATATCCGACGCCGACGTCGGCAAAGCGGGAGACGTCAGCCATTTCCTGCTCGGTCGTCAGCGACGTTCCGTCAATGATGAAGCCGATGCAGTGGCTGTCGAACTTCTCAAAATACTTTTTGTTGTGTTCGACCCAGACCTCGGCACCGGAGGGCAGATCGGAGTGGACGCGGGGCGGATAAAGAAGACGGGGGTTATTGTAACCGGCGCCGGAATCGCCCGCCTCGAAATAGTCGTTCTCGGTGAATCTCTCGTGAATGAAGTCGAACGCCTGCGGGATGCGGTCCGAAAGGTTCATATTGAAGCACCACATGAGCGGGTTCTTGCCGAGTTTCGGGTCGCGGTACCAGCGCGGAATGAAGCGGTTGGTCCATGCGGCGGCGTCGTAATCACCGACGTAGAAGAGGACGTAGGTGACGTCGGGATCAAACGCGGGCGTTTCCTTCGGGCGGGGATTGTGATACTTATCCTTGAGCGGATAAAGCGTATAAACGGAGGCGTTCGCAAGACCGCAGTAGCCGTAGGCGTCCGCGTCCTTGATCATGTTATAGGCGGAAAGCACCTCGGTGAATCTCCATTCGGCATCCACGCCGCCGTGCTTCCCTTTCCCGTGGAATTCCGTGTACTTGAGCTGCCACGGGTTGAAGCCGCAGACCGTGATCATTTCCTTTCCGCCGACACGGTCGTACGCGTGACGGAAGATCTCGATCATCGTTTCGTAATCGGTGCCGAGCGGCTGACCGGGGTCATCGCACGGGACCTCGTCGTCGTAGGAGGAAACGTCAAAGACGAAGCAGCGCTTCGCGATCGCGTAGTCGTGGTTGTAGACGAACGCGTTGCCGAGATCGGGATAATAGGGCTCGGTGTCGCTCCACGAGATCCCGTCGACCGTATAGAACAGGATGTTCTTATTGGTGCGATCCATGTACTTTTCCTTCGCCCAGAGGTATGCGTCGCACTTCGCCGAGCCGGAGGAAGGACGGACGGTACCGGGGATCGTTCCCTTTCCGGTGAACA
Source organism: Eubacteriales bacterium (assembly GCA_045617585.1). Taxonomy (GTDB): domain Bacteria; phylum Bacillota; class Clostridia; order Oscillospirales; family CAG-272; genus CAKRZE01. Next base: position 23,502 of record JAZLIW010000119.1, on the reverse strand, counting down.
TCCCGGTGAGGTTCAGACGGATCTCTGCGCCCGTTTTCCGCATGACGGCGGTAAGGATTGAGTCTTCTTTTTCAGAATAGCGGATCGGGAGCAGGTCTTCGACGCCGCAGACCGTGGTGGCGGCGTTCATCGTTGCGGGCACGCTCTCGTCCCACGCGACGATGCCGAAGCGGCGGATCTCCTCGCCGAAGACAGTGAGAAAATCGTCGAAGCTGCCGATCGGAACGCGCTCGTATCCTTCCAGCATCTTGCCGGGCTCCGACATATAGTCGAGCCAGAAAAGGTCCTGCGGTTCCCAGTCCATGTAAATCGTCGGTTCCTTCCGGTTCAGGATCCCCTGCACGGCGACAGCGAGCTTCATCGCGTCGTACTGCAGTACCGTGCGGTATCTTCCCATTGCTTCGTTTCCGATCCCGGAGAGAAAATCCTTCGTTCGGATGATCCAGATCTTTTTCATAGTTTTACTCCTTTTTCATTCACGGATATCGTTCGGGACGATCAGTGGATAAAGTAATACAGCGTCGTCACCAGCGTACCGCCGAACATCAGAAGCGCGAGGATCAGGACGACGATACGGGTCGTGGCGGAATAACTGCTTTTGAATTCCTTTTCGTTCTTATTTTTCTTGGCCATGGTTTATTTCGTTTCCTTTCCGGTTACTGTGATTCCCGTCGTGGGTAACTGTTTTTTGCGGAAGCGCTTGTACGTATCAAGCTCCTCCGGCGGGACGGCAAACGCTTCGACGACCTTCTGACCTTTTTTCATGCTGAGGAGCGTATTGCCCTGCGCGGCGCGGTTCTTCATCAGCGGAACGAGCTCGCCGGAGATCAGGATCGCGCGGTCACCGTCCGAGCGGATCAGGATATCGGTATCCTTCTTAACCTCCACGATCCCGACGATCGGAGAAGCGGAGGAATACGCGCCGGTCAGACGGCGGCGGTTGCTCTTTGTCTCGTATGCGGAGAGCGGAACTCTCGCGCCCTTTCCGTTTTCAAAGAGGAAGGCGATCTGCCGTTCCTCCCCTCCGTCGTTCTTCGGCAGGAGAAGCATCTGCACCGTTTTTTCGTCCTCGTCGAAGGAAAGCTTCGCGGCGACGAAATCACCGAGCGCAGCGGCCTTGGTCGGCTCGAAGTCGTCGAGTCTGGCACGGTAGGCCTGTGCACGGTCGGTGAAGAAGAAGACCTCGTCGCAGTTTTCCGCGTCCGCGATCGTACGGATCTCGTCCCCTTCCTTCAGCTTCTGCTCGTCGTTGCCGCGCAGAGAGAGGAGCGTGATCTTCTTGAAGTAGCCTTCCTTCGTCAGGACGCACTTGACGTTGTAGTTCTCGACTTCTTCCTCGGGAGAGTATTCCTCGATCTCGGAGGAATAGAGGATGCCGGTCAGTCTCGGTTTACCGTATTTATCCTTGATCTCCTTCAGCTGCTTTGCGATCACGTTCTTGAGACGGATCTCGGAAGCGACTGTTTTCCGCAGGTCCGCGATCTCTTCCTGCAGCTGTTCGATCTCCTTCGTGCGGTTGATGATATATTCGCGGTTCAGGTTGCGGAGCTTGATTTCCGCGATGTAGTCTGCCTGTACCTCGTCGATATCGAAGCCCTTCATCAGGTTCGGTACGACGTCCTGCTCCTTCGCGGTCCCGCGGATGATGCGGATCGCCTTGTCGATATCGAGAAGGAGCTTGCCGAGACCGAGCAGAAGGTGAAGCTTTTCCTCTTTCTTGCCGAGCTCGAACGTGAGCTCCCGTCTGACGCAGTTCACACGGAACCTGATCCATTCGTTCAGGATGCCCGGAACGCCGAGCTGCTGCGGGACGCTGTTGACCAGAACGTTGAAGTTGCAGGCGAAGGAATCCTCGAGCGGCGTGATGCGGAAGAGCTTGTTCATCAGCTTGTCCGGGTCGACGCCGCGGCGGAGGTCCATCGTCAGCTTGAAGCCGTTCAGGTCGATCTCGTCGCGGATATCGGTGATCTCTTTCAGCTTGCCGTCCTTGACGAGCTGCATGACCGCCTTGATGATCGCCTCGATCGAGGTGGAATACGGGATCTCAAGGATCTCGATGCAGTTTTCGCTTTTGTCGTAGCGGTATCTGGAGCGAAGACGGACGGAGCCGTGTCCCGTCTCGTACAGCTCGCGCATCGCGTCTCTGTCGTAGATCAGTTCTCCTCCGCCGGGAAAATCCGGCGCCTTCACGATCTCGAGCAGCTGGTCGGCGGTCGTCTTCGGATCCTTCATCATCTGGATCGTTCCGTCGCAGATCTCCGCAAGGTTGAAGGAGCAGATCGTTGAGGTCATACTGACCGCAACGCCGATATTGGGGTTGACGAGGATGTTCGGGAACGCGGTCGGAAGGAGGCAGGGCTCCATCATCGTGTTATCGTAGTTTTCGGTAAAGTCGACCGCGTCCTTGTCGATCCCGCGGAAGACCTCCGCGCAGATCGGCGCGAGTTTTGCTTCCGTATAACGGGATGCGGCGTACGCCATGTCGGAGCTGTAATGTTTACCGAAGCTTCCTTTCGATTCGACGAGGGGATGCAGAAGCGTCTCGTTGCCGCGGGTCAGACGGACGAGCGTCTCATAGATCGCGGCGTCTCCGTGCGGGTTGAGCCGCATGGTCTCGCCGACGATGTTCGCGCTTTTCGTCGTCGGCCCCGTCAGAAGCCCCTTTTTATACATCGTATAGAGCAGCTTCCGGTGAGCCGGCTTGAAGCCGTCGATCTCCGGGATCGCGCGGGAAATGATAACGCTCATCGCGTAGGGCATAAAATTCGTTTCTATGGTCTCGGTGATCGGCTGATCGACGATCTCGGCGATCACCTTGACCGGGGGCTCGTTCTTCGCTGACGTTTTTTTCTTCGGCATGAAGGACCTCCAGTTCTGTTTTTTTGCTTAAAGACGGATCACGGTATATCCGGCTGCTTTGATCAGGCGGTTGAAAACGGCAAGACCGATCCCGTCCTTTTCCGGCATCCTGGAATAGATCATCGTGACGTTCGGGAAGGCGCGCAGGCACTCGAAAAGACGGTGCGCCTGCGTATTCTTTTCGTTTTTCGGACCGAGAGAAAGCGTATTCGTTTCACCGAGGAACGGCAGATCCTCGTCGTAGCAAAGGACACCGCAGTTTTCCCCGCTTTTCAGTTTATCCGAAACGAACGAGAGGAACGCGGCGTCTTCCGCTTCCACGAGGCAGAGCGGCGCGTCGGGCGCGTAATGACGGTACATCATTCCAGGCGCGAGCGGACGGGTCCCTTCCGCCAGCTTTTCGGTCAGACATTTGTCCGGGATCACCGTATCGGTCACGGTACGGAGCATTTCGACCGTGATGCCGCCCGGACGGAGCAGATGGAGCCCACGTCCGTCGTCGGTGGGCTTAACGATCGTGGATTCCAGACCGATCTCGCATTCCCCGCCGTCGATCAGCATATCGACGCGTCCGTCGAGGTCGTGCTCGATATGGGCAAAGCAGGTTGGGCTCGGCTTGCCCGAAAGATTGGCGGACGGTGCCGCGATCGGAACGCCGGAGAGACGGATCAGCGCGTTTGCGATCGGATGGGACGGGATGCGTACCGCTACGGTATCCAGTCCTCCGGTCACGGTATATGGGATGCAGTCCTTTTTGGGGAGGATCACGGTCAGAGGTCCGGGGCAGAAACACTCGGCAAGACGGTAAAACATCCCGTTCGTCTCGCAGTATTTTTCGGCGTCCGACGCGTCCGCAAGGTGGATGATGAGCGGGTTGTCGCTCGGTCTCCCCTTGGCGGCGTAAATCTTCTCTGCCGCTTTGGCATCGAGCGCGCTTCCCCCAAGGCCGTAGACCGTTTCGGTCGGGAAGGCGACGAGGCCTCCGTTCCGGATGACGGCGGCTGCCCTTTTTAAGGACGCCGTATCGGGAAATAGGATCTTTTCAGTTTTCATGCGATGCCTTCGTTTGAAGATTTGAGTTTTTCCGCGGTGTCGGCGGCTGCGAGCGCGTCAAGAAGCGCGCCGATGTCGCCGTCGAGAAAGCGGTCAAGATTATAAGCCGTAAATCCGATGCGGTGATCGGTGATACGGTTCTGCGGATAATGATAAGTGCGGATCTTTTCGCTGCGGTCCCCGGTGCCGACCTGCGTCCTGCGCTCGAGGGAGCGTTTGCTGTCCGCCTCTTCCCTGCTTTTCTGATACAAACGGGTACGGAGCACCCGTATGGCTTTTTCTTTATTGCGCAGCTGACTGCGTTCGTCCCTGCATTCCACGACGAGCCCGGAAGGCAGATGCGTGATGCGGATCGCGGATTCCGTCTTGTTGATGTGCTGTCCGCCGGCGCCGCTGCTCTTCATCGTATCGATTTTCAGATCGGCGTCCCGGATCTCCACGCGGACCTCGTCCGCCTCCGGCAGGACCGCGACCGTTACGGTAGAGGTCTGCAGCTTCCCCTGGGAATCAGTCACCGGAACGCGCTGAACGCGATGCACGCCGCTCTCGTATTTGAGACGCGCGTAGACGTCCGTTCCGCGAACCGAAAACGAGATCTCACGGAAGCCGCCGAGCCCCGTTTCGTTTTCGTAGATCGGTTCAACCGTCCATCCGACGCGAGAAAAGTACATGGAATACATCCGGAACAGTTCCGCGGCGAACAGAGCCGACTCTTCACCGCCTGCCGCTGCACGGATCTCCATGATGACATTGCAACGGTCGTCCGGATCGTGCGGCAGGAGCAGGACGGTCAGCTCTTTTTCGAGCATCTCCATAGCAGCCTGCGCGTCTTTGGCTTCCTCAGCGGCAAGGGCGTACATTTCCGCGGCGTCGGGATCGTCGAGCAGCATTCTTGCTTCCGCAAGCCGTGCTTCCTCCGCGCGGTAGGAACGCAGTACGGTGATCAGCGGCGCAAGCTCGCTTTGTGCCTGCGTCAGCTCGCGCAGCTTTACGGGATCGGAACCGACGGAGGGCTCGGAGAGCGCTGCCGTCAGTTCTTCGTATTTTTTTTCGGCAAGAAGAAGTCGCTCGTTCGGTTTCATTTGTTGAAGCTGTGGAACGCCTTATAGGTCATATACAGATCGAGTTTGGAGATGACCTCGTAGGGGGCGTGCATGGAAATGACAGGCACGCCGAGGTCGACCGTCTCGATATTGTACTTCGCGATATATTTTGCAACGGTTCCGCCGCCGCCCGCGTCAACCTTGCCGAGTTCACCGGACTGCCAGACGACGCTGTTTTCGTCAAAGATATTTCTGACATAGGCAACGAATTCGGAGGAAGCGTCGTTGGTACCGCTCTTTCCGCCGGAGCCCGTGTACTTGGTCAGGCAGACGCCGCCGTTCAGGTAAGAACTGTTGGAGCGTTCGTAGGGCTCCGAGAAATTGGGATCGAACGCGGCGTTTACGTCGGCGGAGAGGCACTTGGAGTTGCGGCGCATCTTGTGGAAGTTCGCGCCGAAGGCGTTTGCGATCTCCTCCATCAGGTCAAGGAACAGCATAGTCTGCATGCCGCTCGTTCCTTCGGAGCCAATCTCTTCCTTGTCCGCGAGGATCGTCACGACGGTCTTCTTTTCGTCGGCGGTATCAAAGAGCGCGGTCAGCGCCGCATACGCGCAGACGCGGTCGTCGTGGCCGTAGGATCCGATCAGGGAGCGGTCGAGACCGATGTCTCTCGCGTGGTAAGCAGGGACGCAGCAAAGCTCCGCACTCTGGAAGTCCTCCTCGGTGAAGCCGTACTTTTCGTTCAGCAGCTTCATCAGGTTGAGTTTGACGGAGTTGTCACCGGTCTTGTTCCCGTAAGGCTCGGTGCCGAGCAGGATATTGAGCTGCTCACCGGTGACGCCCGTCGCGAGCGTCTTGCCCATCTGTTCTCTGGCGAGATGCGGCAGAAGATCGTTGATATAGAGATACGGGTCGGCTTCGTCTTCGCCGATCACGACATTCACCTTTTCGCCGTTTGTCTTTGTGACAACGCCGTGCAGTGCCAGCGGGATCGCGGTCCACTGATATTTCTTGATTCCGCCGTAGTAATGAGTCTTGAAGAAGCCCATGCCGCTGTCCTCGTACAGAGGATTCTGCTTGAGGTCGAGACGGGGGCTGTCGATATGTGCGGCGGAGATGAACACGCCGTTTTCGACCGGCTCGGTGCCGATGCGGAAGAAATAGATCGATTTGCCGCGGTTATTGAAGTAATATTTCCCGCCGACCTTCAGTTCGTCGCCGAATTCATAGGGGACGTAGCCCTCCTTTTCGGCAAGGGAGATGGCAGCGGTCACCGCTTCCCGTTCGGTCTTGGACGCGTCAAGGAACGCTTTGTATCCCTCCGCGTATGCCGCGCTCTTCCGTTTCGTCTCGTCGTCGCATTCCTCAAAGACGTTTTTTCTCTTGTAAAACAAGCTTTCCTTCAGATCTTTTGCTTCCTGTTCCATGACTGTCTCCTTTTATTATGTTTCCGCTGCCGCGAGGCGCTCGTACGCCTCCGCGGCTTTACGGATTTTTTTGACGTAATTTTCGGTTTCCGGATACGGGATCCGGACGAGCCTCCCGTTTTCGCTGATCTCCGGGTCTTCGAGCCATTCTTTGACCCGGCTGTCACCCGCGTTGAACGCTGCGGCGACGGTGTCCCAGTCGCCGAATTCGGAATACAGATAGGACAAAAGATACGTTCCGCAGCGGATATTCGTCTCCGGATCATTCCGTCCGTTTTCGACCGTTTCCTCACCCAGCCGCCACGAGCACCACTCGTAGGTCGCGGGCATGAGCTGCATCAGGCCTACCGCGCCGGCGCCTGATCTTGCGTCGGGATCGAATTTACTCTCGGTCAGGATCACGGCGTAAACGACGCTTTCCGGAACGCTGAACTTCGCGGCGTAACGTGATACGTATTCTTCATACCCCGTGGGGTAAACCAGCCTTTCCGCCCCGTCGGAGAAACGTCCGGCGATCACGATGCCGAAGATCACGAGGACCGCGGCGAGGATCAGTACGACCGGAAAGGCAGAACGGCTTTTCTTCTTTTTCTTTCCCGCTTTTCTTACCGCCATGTCATACCCCGATCATAGCGAGGATACTTCCGACGCAGAAGAGCAGTTCCTTTTTTTCGGTCGTGCCGTGATTCATGATGACGTGATCGCAGTGCGTCAGGTAGAACCCGTCGTCGTGCTGGGCGGCGATGCGAAGACGGGCAGCGTCCTCTGTGATCCCGTCGCGTTTGACGATCCTGCCGATCCTCGTTTCAAGGTCTGCAAGAACGGCGACCGTAACGCCGCATTCCCGGTCAAAGCCGCTTTCAAAGAGGAGCGGCGCGTCGATGATCGCCGCAGGGCATCCTTCCGCCTCCCTTTCCGCGAGCCATTTCCTGCATTCGTCAAGAATGTATCGGTGTGTCACGGAATTGAGCAAGGCACGTTTCTCCGGGTCGGAATAAACGATCTCGCCCATTCTCTTGCGGTGATACGAGCCGTCCGGGAGGAGGATCTCCTCACCGAACAGGGAGGCGAGCTCCTTCAGGCACGGGGATTCTTTTGCGCATACCGCTCTTGAGACCTGATCGCAGTCAAGGGACGGCACGCCGCATTTTGAAAACAGTGCGGCAACGTAACCTTTTCCGGCGCCGCTTCCTCCGGTGAGACCGATGATCTTCATATCACGACCTCCGTCATGCGGCTCCCGTTCGCGGCGGAACGCTTCGCCGTCTCAATGACTGCCTGCACGTACGCGCTTTCCTCAAAATCGGGAGAGACCGGGAGATCCTCCGCAATGGAGAGCAGCAGCTCGTAATAACTGTGTACGTGGGCGCGCAGCCATCCGACCGGTGCTTTGGGACTCGGAAAATTTCCGCCGGGTGCCGGGTATCTGCCGCCGACGTCCGTTCTTTTGAAACCGGAATACGGCGCCGCATCTCCGCCGTCGCAGGATTCAAGCACGCCCGGTTCCGCGAGCGAAAAACGCAGCGCACCGTTTTTGCAGAAGATTTCGAACCGCAGATCATCCTGCGTTCCGTAAGCGAGCTTGGACGCTTCCACGGTACCGTGTGCGCCGCTCCGGAGGACGACGTTCAGATACGCCGCTTCCTCGGCGTCGGTCTGCCACGAGGTCTCCCCCTTCGGACCCGTTCTTTCCGGGTACCCGATCTGCGTCATTGCGGATACGGAGCGGACGGGGCCAAGAAGATGGATCATGAGATCCAGTACGTGAGAACCGAGGTCGTTCAGGACGCCTCCGCCGCGCGCGCCGATCTGTTTCCATCCGGCAGGCTTTACCGGATCCGTACAGGTCGCGTGAAGATAAGAAAAACGGAAGGACAGAACGTCACCGCATTTGCCGCTGGAAAGAAGCTCCTTTGCGTACATGACCGCCGGAAAAAAGCGGTTATGAAAGACGGTCTTTGCTTTGACCCCTGCCTCCTCGGCAAGGCGCGCCGCCTCGGCGGAGGATGCGTGATCCGGGCAGAGGGGCTTTTCACAATAGATGTGTTTCCCGTACGCGGCGCAAAGTCGGATCAGCTCCGCGTGGGTGTCGTTTGGCGTACAGATATCGATGAGATCGATCCCCGGATCCGAAATCAGCTCCTCGGGCGTGGAGAAAGTTCTGCAGTGCAGGATCCTCGCGGCGCTATCAGTCGTTTCCGGGCGGGAGCAGACAACGCCGGCGATCTCCGCTTCAAAAGGCAGCGGAGCGTAGTAAAATGGAATCGTAGCGACCGCATACGCGTGGGTCTTCCCCATCGCACCGAAGCCGATCAATCCGATCCTTATCATTTGAGGTACCTCCTTGTATCAGCGTTCAGAACAGCGGTGAAAAGCGTGAGAACGCTTCAAGACCGTCCGGGATGACGCGGAATTTTCCGATCGAATACAGACGGGAATGCTCCGCAAAGCGGAAGAGCTCACACAGACAGTCAACGAAATTCTCCGTTTTGTCCGTTTCTGCGAGCAGGAGCGGAAGAACGGCCCCGCAAAGCGCAAAGCAGACACAGAACGCGGTATAGTTCTTTTCATCGGACAGAGCCGTATCGGACGACGGGAACTGCATATAGAACAGATGATTGCAGAAGATCTTTTCAAACCAGATCTCCCATTTCGGGAAGGCTGCACGGAATTTTGCTCTCTTTTCCCCGAGGATCCGTACCGCTTCCGCGGGATCGACGGAATCCGGATCGAGCGTATCGGGATCGCCGCCGAGAACGGAAAAAACGGAGGAAGAAAGCTCACCGATCGCGTGACTGGTCCGTGAATAGGATCGCATCAGCCGCAGAACGGTCATAACGGCTTCTTCTCTCGTGCCCTCGGGAAGGACCTTTCCGCCGCAGATCAGTTCGCCCATCCTGCCGATCCGTTCTTTCAGGGAGACGGATCGGTCGCTGAGGAGACCGATGCAGGTACGGTTGAGATCGCGCGCGGCTTCGTTCGGGAACATGCTGTCGATCCCTGTGAACGGTACGTCGGCAACGTAATCCTTCAGGAAGAACGGTTCGTCGTCCTTGATGAGCAGCTCGGCAGTGAGTTCGCAGCTGGCGGACATGACCGCTTCGTTCGGCGTTCCGTGCTTGACGGAACGGGGATACATCCGGCAGACGATCGGGAGAACCTCTTCCCCGCACTCCTTTTGAAGTGCGCAGTATCCGTCGTCGCGGAGGATCGGGCAAAAGCCCTCATAATTCATATTGACGAGCGCGTAACGGTCCTTTTCCGGGTGATCCGCAAGATGGAACGCGCGGTCGAGCCTCTCACGGAGCGGCGTCGAGCATTCCATTCCAAGCAGACGGAAGTATTCGTCCTCCGATAGGGTGATGCCCCATCCGCTGCAGCAAACGTGTCTGCAATCCCCGCATTTGCAGGAAAAGGAGGGATAATAAGACGGTACGGTGACCTGTGTGAGCGTATATACTCCTTCTTTCTTATACTCCGCCCGTTTCGTTTTCCGAAACGAGGTCGGCAAACGCCATATGGATCAGCGGAAGTTCTCCGCTTTCGTCATAATATGCATCTCCGAACCTGCCGTAGACCGTGATCAGGTCTCCGGCAAGAAAGCGCGTGTCCCGGTCAGACCGGCAATCGTTCACGTAACACAGCGTTCCCTCCGGCTCAAAGGAACAAAGGTAATAAACGTTTCCGTAACCGTAGTCCGTCATACCGATCACGCGAAACTCTGCACGGACCTTCTGCTTTCTTAACGCGTCCGGTTCCCGCAGCGCGTTTTCCGCTGTGATCTCTCTGCATTCGGAACGGTATTCCTCCTCGGTCCCGGTCACTCCCGCGTTCGCTTTGTTTCTGATCCCAGTCAGCAGTTTTTGACCTGCTCCGGTAAACAGAAGGATTTGTCCGACAAAGAAGAGCCCCGCGGCGATCCCGACGGTGACCTTCAGCCATTTTGGACGTTCACTGACCAGAAACAGGATGAGCGCGACGGGCGTCAGACCGATCATGCACAGGATCAGCAGAAACCACCAGCGGAAATAAACCGGAGTGAAGGTCGCGCCCTTGACCGCTTTTTCCTTTTTTACTTTGATCGCGGCACGGTTTCCCGCCTTCATTTCCTCCGGGCAGGGTTTACGGCAGATGGGACACACGTCTCCTTCAAACAGAGTTTCACAATCCGGACAGCGATTCAGGGACAGATTATCGTTCAGCGCGGAATCCCCTGAATATCTTCCGAGATCGGATTTCCTGTATTTCATAAGGCTGCTCCCTTCCCCTGTTTTTACAATAATACAGAATATATTATATCGCAAAGCATGTCCTTTGTCAAGTGGATTTCGGACACCGTTTGCTTTTCAAAGAGAAACGGCGGGGCTCCTTGAATACGGAGTCCCGCCGCCGGTCGGTTTTGTGTTTACTCGATCACGAACGGTTTGATCTTTGCGAAAAGTTCTGCGCACTCTTCTTCGGTTCCGTACGCGACGAGCGTGATCGGAGCGAGCAGATCCAGCGCGAAAATGCCCATGATGGATTTCGCGTCTACGGTATATCTGCCGGAGGTCAGGTCGATGTCCATGGACTGCACCGTCATGATGTCGACGAAGTCACGGACGTCCTTGATGGAAGTGAGTTTGATTTTCGTTGTTTTCATATTTCATATCCTCCTTTGGACGAGTCTAAAATGGGAGACCGAACTTATAAGCCGGGTTCTGTACTCCTCGCGGAGCAGCAATCATCTATCTTGTCTCACCGTTGCCGATGAGCTCTTCGCCACCCCAGGGATTCCGCCGGGCAGACGTGCTTACGCCTCCCTCAGGGTGTTGCTTCGGATAGGGTTTACATTTGCAGACATGTTGCCATGCCGCCGGTGAGCTCTTACCTCGCCTTTCCATCCTTACCCCGGTGAAGGGGCGGTTTATTTCTGTTGCACTTTCCCGGAAGTGGCCTTCGGCGGACGTTATCCGTTATCCTGCCCTATGAAGCCCGGACTTTCCTCACACTGCAGCCTTTCGGCGTAGCAGGCGCGATTGCACCGTTCGGTCCTTCTTCATTATACACGATTTTTGCGGATTGTCAATGTTGATTCGAAATAAATCTCTTTCTGATTCTCCGTCAGGGTTCAGTCGTTTTTATGGGAATCCATATAGGTCTGCAGGATAATCTGTGCGGACAGCGTATCGACGACCTGTTTTCTCTTTTTGCCGCGCGTATCGGTATCGTTCAGGTAACGGTGCGCTTCCATCGTTGTGCAGCGCTCGTCCTGCAGATGGACCGGAAGCCCGGTTTCCTCTTCCAGCATCACGGCAAAGGCACGCACTTTTTCGGATCGGGGACCGAGCGTACCGTTCATATTGACTGGATGACCGAGAACGAGATCGGTGATCTGCCGTTCCGTACAGAAGGCGGCGATCTCCTTTGCCAGTTTTCTCGGTCCTCCCGCCTCGACCGTACCGATCCCGGAGGCAAGGAAACAAAGAGCGTCGGACACGGCAAGTCCGGTCCGCGTGTCACCGTAGTCGATCCCGAGATATTTTTTCATGGTTCCTTTACGATCCTTTCGTATAGCAGGGGCGCTTTTTCATTCGTTCGTCGCGTACCCGGCGGTCCTGAACGCGATGACGGACGAAACGACGTCGTCACAGAACGCGATCAGATCCTCCGTCATTTCATCGGCGCAGCGGTCGTTCATGATCTCGTGTCTGCAGCCGGGATAGAGTTTTTTTTCAAGCGGATCAATCCCGTACTCGAAATATTCGTCGTACAGTTCCGGGATCCCGTTTCCCATATCTCCGACGGGATCGTCCTCTCCGGACATGAGAAACACCGCCGCGCTTTTTGTCGTATCTTCCGTCACGCGTTCTCCCGTAATGGAAGAGATCAGGCGGAACACCTGTCCGTAGCCTCCAGCGGTCAGCGGGAAATCGTACAGCTCGTTTCCGATGAGGAGCGCCGTCTTTTCTTCCAGGGAATTGATCCAGCCGATCGAGGTCTTTGCCTTGCCGCCGAGCCTGGATGAAAGAAACGAGAACATTGCCGCACGCATCAGCGGGGACCGATGTTTTTTACCGAACACGGACAGAAAGCCGGAAAGGACTTTTGCAGCGCCGACGCTCATGTTGGCTCCGACGGAACCGCAAAGGACGATGCCGTCCGCGTCGTCTCCGTGGGTCTTCATGAGATCCCGCAGGACGAAGGAACCGAGGCTGTGCCCGAACGCGATCAAAGGAAGATACCGGTATTTTTTCCGTATCTCAAGCGCCATCCGGTGAACGTCCTCGGTCATGTGACGGTAATCTGCGATATGTCCTCTTTTTTCTCCCTCGTTCACCGATCTTCCGTGTCCCGGAAGATCGCACCCGCAGACGACGTAGCCGGCATTTGCGAGACGGTCGACGAAGCCGCTGTCCTCGTATCTGGAAAAGCATTCGTTCATGCCGTGTACGAGCAGGACGATCCCTTTGGGCGCGGTATAAGGCGCATCGACCGTATAGAACGCGTTATGGAACCCGTCGGAAGACGGGAACGTGCCTTCTTCCCTGCGGTACGGGCGGATGCAAGGCTCCGTCTCAGCGCTCATTCGTTATCCTCCGGCTTGTATTCGGCAAGAAGCTCGTTGATCTCCTTCATCTTCGGGACGGAGGAAAGGCCGCCCTTCTTCTGGACGCTGATCGCGGCGACGAAGTTGCCGTAGTTCACGGCGTCGGCAATGTCTCTTCCGTTTGACAGATATTTCATGCACATAGCACCGAAGAAGATATCTCCGGCGTAGGACGTGTCCGCCACGGGAACGTCAAACGCCGTGATGAACTCGGAGCGGACCCCGTCGTACAAAAAGATACCGCGCTCACCCATCCGGATGACGTAATATTTCGCACGGACACGGGAATTGATGATAACCGCGGCACGGAGGCACTCGTCCGGCGTTCTCAGACGCAGCCCGGTGAGGCGGTAAGCAGCCTGTTCGTTCGGGCAGAAGATCTCCACGTTTTCAAGGCGGTCCAGCGGGACCTCCATATTGGTATCGGAGGCGTCGATGAACAGCGGTACCCCGTTTGCCTTCGCGTAATCGGAAGCCGTCAGGATCGTGTTCGACGGGATCTCAAACTGCAGGAAGATCGCGTCGGGGCAGCAGGATAGCGCGTCTTCGACGTCGTCCGGGCGGAGATACTGCCCGGCACCGCGGCAGATCGTTTTTCTGACCGAATCATTTTCACGGATCTTGCTCGTGATCGCCGTTTTCATGCCTCTTTCAAGCAAAACAGAGCGGTTGTTGATCCCAAGCTTGGAGAACATCGTTTTCAGGCGCTGGCCAAAGAAATCATCGCCCAGCTTCGTGCAGAGGAATGTTTCCGCACCGTATTCCGTAAGCGCCTGCGCAAGGACGGCGCCTTTTCCGCCCGGAAAAATATCATAGTTTCTCGCGTAAGAGACGAGACCGTCCGCGTCCTTGGACTCCGGCTCGATGCAGAATTCCATTCCGGCGGAACTGATGACAAGGGCTCTGATTTTCATCCGAATATCTCTCCTTCATACAAACAATCTATCTATCATATTATACCACGGCACGAAACGGAATGCAAGAGGAGAAGAAATGTTTTTAGCAAAAGAATGCAAATATTTCCGCGGTTGAAACAAATTAACATTATTTCCGTTGACACGGTGATACCGTAAGAGTATAATAAGAAAAATATCGACGATTTTCAGAAAGGTCCTCTATACGATGAAAAAATCATTCCTTACGTCCGTTCTCCTTCTTTCTCTCCTTCTGTTTTCCGTTCTCTTCCTCTCGTCGTGCGATGACGTCGATCTCAGCGACGGCTGGGTCCCCTCCGGGATGCAGCAGGCATCCGGCAAGGATCTTCCCTACCGTATGTTTGTTCCGACGCAGTGGAAGGTCGGTACCTCGGACGGTGCCACGACCGCTTACTCGGAGGACGCCTCCGTTTCCTTCACGCAGGTCGACTACGAGGATCAGCTGACGGAAGAAGGAAAAAAGCCCGCTCTCGCGGACTATTACGCGGCGTACGTCCCCTATCTGAAAGAGTCCGTGCAGGAGCTGACCTTCGTCACCGAAAACGAAGACCTTCTGATCGACGGTGAATATACGGCAAAGAAATACGTCTTTTCCGGTAACGTTTCCGGCAAAGAACTGAAGTTCATGCAGGTCGTTTTCTATCAGGGCGATACCCTGTATCTTTTCACCTTCACTTCCTCCGCCGAGAATTACGGTGTGTACGAGGAACACGTGAATAAGATCCTGAACAATCTCATCTTCAACGAAAAGAGCGGGTCATGATCTATCTTGACAACAGTGCGACGACCTTCCCCTCGGAACCGGTCATCGCAAAAATGACGGAGGCTCTTCGTTCCTTCCCCGCCAATCCCTCCTCTGTCCATTCTGCAGGGCTGGAAGCAAAGAAGGAACTTGACGAAGCGAGAAGGAACGTCCTCGGGCTTTTCGGTATCAGGAACCCGGATATGAATTCCCTGATTTTTACCGGCAGCGGGACGGAGGCCGACAACCTTGCGATCCGCGGCATTCTGAAAGCGAAAAACCGCCGTTTTCTTCCGCGCGTCATCACCTCCGACAGTGAGCATCCCGCCGTTTCCAATCTGCTGAACCAAATGGAAAAGGACGGAGACGCGGAGGTGATCAGGCTGAAGACGTCAGGCGGCGTGATCGATCCGGACGAATACCGTGCGGCACTGAACGAACGGACCGTTCTCGTCACGCTGATGAGCGTCAACAACGAAACGGGCGCGGTCTACGACGTCGGCAGTCTCTTTGCCGCGGCAAAGGAAGCGGTACCCGACTGCGTCACTCATACCGATGCCGTTCAGGCGTTCGGTAAGATCCCGCTTCAGCCGCAGAAGCTTCACGCGGATCTCGTTTCTGTCTCCGCGCATAAGATCAAGGGCCCCAAAGGCATCGGTGCGCTGTACGTTGATCCTGCCCTGATCCGGCAAAAGAAACTCGTCCCCGTGATCTACGGAGGCGGGCAGGAAAACGGATTCCGCTCCGGGACCGAGAATATGCCCGGGATCGCAGGCTTTGGTGAAGCCTGCCGTCAGATCTCCCTTGCCGGCTTCCGGCAGGAGGATGCCGCGGTGCTCCGTCAGCGACTTCTCTCATTCCTTCCGGATCGTGTCCGCGTCAATACGCCGTCCGGAACGTATCTGCCACAGATCGTCAGCGTTACCCTGCCCGGTATCAAGTCAGAGGTCATGCTGCGTTATCTCTCCGCACGCGGGATCTGCGTTTCCAGCGGCTCTGCCTGCTCCTCTCACCGGAGGACGGCAAGCAGCGTGCTTCTTGCGTTTGGACTGACCGAGCGGGACGCGGACTGCACCGTGCGCGTCAGCTTCTCCGTCGACCAGACGGAGGACGAACTGAAAACGTTTGCGGAGGAACTGAAAACGGGGATCGATTCCCTTGCAAGGATCCGCTGAATCCTATCGTTAAGTAAGAAAGGCATTGCCATGCTTCACACTGATTTTTCCGGAAAAACGGCTGCCGTCCTCGGGATCGGCATTTCCAATACGCCGCTGATCGCGTTTCTTGCCGATCACGGTGCGACCGTTACCGCGCGGGACAGAAAACCGTTCGACCAGCTTCCCGAAAGCGCGAGGGCGCTGAAAGATAAAGGCGTCTCTTTTCTCTGCGGAGACGGGTATCTTGACGGGCTGAACGAGGATTATATTTTCCGCTCCCCCGGTATCCGCCCCGATAAACCGGAGATCGCGCGTGCAGTCGCTGACGGCGCGATCCTGACCTCCGAGATGGAACTGTTCTTTGAAGAATGCCCCTGCAGGATCATCGGCGTGACCGGCTCAGACGGAAAAACGACGACCACGACGCTGATCTCGAAGGCGCTTGCCGCGGAATACGGTGAGGAGCACGTTTTCGTCGGCGGCAACATCGGCCGTCCCCTTCTTCCTCTCGTCGAGACCATGACGAAGGACGATTATGCCGTCGTCGAGCTTTCCTCCTTCCAGCTTTTTACGATGCGCCGTTCTCCCGATATTTCGGTCATTACCAATCTTTCCCCGAATCACCTTGACTGGCATCAGGGGATGGAGGAATATACCGCGGCGAAAAAGAATATCTTTCTCCATCAAAAACCCGGTTCCCGCGTCGTACTCAATCAGAACAACGCGATCACCGCTTCCATGCGAGAGGAAAACGTCCCCGGAACCTCGGTCACGATGTTCAACGATCCGGAAGGCGTCTGCCTGCGGGATGACGGGATGATCCTTTTGCGGGGAGAGGAATTCCTTGCTTCTTCCGATATCCTGATCCCGGGAAGACACAACGTCGATAATTATATGACCATGATCGCGGCACTGGAGGGACTGGTCTCCCGTGAGACCGTGGAACGTCTTGCGAAGACCTTCGGCGGCGTCGAGCATCGCTGTGAACTCGTACGAGTCGTTGACGGCGTGACGTATTACAACAGTTCGATCGATTCCAGCCCGACGAGAACGCTCGCGGCTCTGTCCAATTTCAAAACGAAGCCGATCGTGATCCTCGGCGGATACGACAAACATATCCCCTTTGAGCCTCTTGCGGTCCCGGTCTGTGAAAAATGCAAAGCGGTCGTCCTGACCGGAGCGACCGGAGAAAAGATCGGTCAGGTCATCCGCGCCTGCTCCGCGTATTCCGAAGCGCCCCTCCCGATCTATCCGGAGCCGGTTTTCCGCAGTGCGGTGGAAAAAGCGCGTGAGATCGCGCAGGAGGGCGACATCGTGATCCTATCTCCGGCCTGCGCAAGTTTTGACGCGTTCCCGAATTTTGAGGTGCGCGGGAACACTTTCAAGGAGATCGTCCGCGGATTCTGAATCATATATCGAAACAAATTAACAGAGACGGCTGCCTCTTCAGCTTCCGTCTCTGTTTTTGTGCCGTTTATTATTCCTCGGTTTTGTGTTCTTTTCTGTATGCGGCTTTTTCGTTTGGTTACAGGAACCGCACGATCAGTTCGCTGATACGCAGCGCTGCCGCGAGCTTTGCGTCTTTCCGCGTTTTCCCTCCGATGCCGCGGAAGGAGGCGGAGCAGGACTTCTTTCCGTCTGTTACGGCGGCAAAAACTTCTCCCGTTACGCTGTCCGGGTTGTTTGGGTCCGGTCTTCCGAGACTTCCGGTTATGCCGATCCCGAGATCGGTCCCGAACGAGGAACGGCAGGCTTCAGCCATGGCACGGGCAGTCTCCTCGGAATAAACGCCGTACGAACGGATGACGTCTTCCGGCACGCCGGCCTTGATCTTTTCCTCGTTGCTGTAAGTCACTGCCGAGCCGTGAAAGACCGAGGAGGCTCCTTCCGTATCGGTCAGCAGAGACGCGACTGTCCCCGCGGTACAGCTTTCCATCGCCGTGACGGTTTTTCCCGCGGCGATCAGCGCCCTGACGATCCGGTCGTATTCTTTTCTGCATTTCGTTTCGGTTGTCATCGTTCATCCCTCCCTTCCACAATTATACTACGTCTGCGGCAAGAATGCAACATGAAAGGAAAAAGAATTTGACATTCCCCGTTCGTCATGCTATAATAGAACGACTGATTCTGAAAAGGGGTGAGGAAAACGGAAATCATGACCGGGATTAACGATGATCTTCGCCTGATCGAGGATACCTCAGGACTGCGCTTCGGGACCGACGCACTGCTGCTTGCTTCTTTTTTAAGAAAAGCACCGGGCGCCGAGGGGATCGAGCTCGGCGCGGGAAGCGGCGTCATTTCCCTTCTTGCCGCCGTCCGCGGAAAGCTGAAGCACGTGACTGCCGTCGAGGTCCAGAAGAAATACGCCGACCTGATCGGACGCAACGCCTCCCTCAACGGTCTTTCCGAACGTGTCACTCCCCTTTGCCTTGACGTAAGAGAACTGAAAACGGAAGCGGACGTGATCTTTTCCAATCCGCCATATCTCCGTGCAGACGCGGGTTTTCCGAACGAGTCGGAGGAGAAATTCGCGGCACGGCACGAAGTATACGGGACCATCACGGATTTCTGCGCCGCGGCGGCAAGGAACCTGAAATACGGCGGTCTGTTTTACGTCGTCTACCGTCCGGACCGGATGACCGATCTGTTTTCCTCCCTCCGTGAAAAAGGGCTGGAACCGAAACGCACCGTCTTCGTCTCCTCTACCCCGGCACACGAGCCCTCCCTTCTTCTCGTGGAAGCAAAAAAAGGAGCGGCACCGGGAATGAAGCTGCTGCCCCTTCTGTTTTTGAAAAACGCCGACGGAACGGATTCCGATCAAATGAAACGTATCTATGAAACCGGAGATATGAAGTATGACTGAAGATGAAAAGAATAAGATCGAGGAAGGAACGCTCTACCTCGTCGCGACCCCGATCGGCAATCTTGCGGATCTTTCCTCCCGCGCCGTCAAGGTACTGACCGAGGTGGACTTCCTCTGCGCCGAGGATACGCGGGTGACCTCAAAGCTGCTCGCCTCTCTCGGGATCACCAAATCGATGGTGCCGTATCACGACAATAACCGTCATGAAAAAGGGCCCTATATCGTCAGCCGTTTGCTGAGCGGCGAATCCTGCGCCCTCGTTTCCGACGCGGGCACCCCGGGCGTCAGCGACCCCGGTGAGGATCTCGTCAGGGACTGCATCGAAGCGGGAGTCCCCGTCACTTCGGTTCCCGGTGCCTGCGCGGCGATCACGGCGCTTACGGTTTCCGGGCTGAATACCAGAAGATTCGCGTTTGAAGGCTTTTTAGAGGGGCGCGTCTCGGACCGGAAAGCGGCATTGGAACGCGTCCGTACGGATTCGCGCACACAGATCTATTACGAAGCGCCGCATCGGCTGACCGATACGCTCGCGCTGTTCGGAGAGATCCTCGGCACCGACCGCAGGATCGCACTCTGCCGGGAACTGACCAAGCTGAACGAAGAGATTCTTCGCACGACGGTCGGTGACGCTCTTGCGTATTATCGGGAGACGGCGCCGAGAGGCGAATACGTTCTCGTCGTTGAGGGATATTCGGCGAAGGAATCCGAACAGTTCTGGGCGAATATGACCGTCGAAGAGCACGTTGCGTATTACATGGAAAAAGCAGAACTGAAAAAGATGGACGCTATCAAGGCAGCCGCGAGGGACCGCGGTCTCTCGAAAAGCGACCTTTACAAGCTGCTTCTGCCGCAGTAAAACAAGCAAGCCGGAGGCTCCCGGATAAGGGAGACACTCCGGCTATATCTTTTCCGGAAAACAGGTGTCAGTTTTTATCGCACGGGATCAGAAGAACGCGCTTTTCCGTCAGTTCTTTTTCCGTCGTTTGATTGAGAGACAGGATCGCGTCTGCGTCCGTATGGTACCGTTTTGCGATCGACCATGCCGTATCTTTCTCATTCGGATAATACAGGATCACGCCGGGGAATCGATCCTCCGCGAAAGGCTCGCGGGAAAACCCGCATTCGTTGACGTACGTCATCTCGCGGTGAGATATGAGCGTTACCCTTACCGTCATCTCGGTATCGAAATAGATCTTCGCGCTGTCGACCCTTGCGCGCACGTTTTGTACCGAAACGTCCGCGATCCCGCTTTTCGCGGAATCGGGAAGCCGCCCGGTGTCCAGCTCACAGCGGAACGGAACGGTCAGGACTGCCCTGCCGTACGCGGGTTCCCCGTTTTCGTCCGTCTCCGCCGTCAGCGCCGTAAGACGTACCGTTCCGGTGACGGCGATCTTGTTTCTGTCCGCGTCTGCCGTGAATTCTGCGCCGTCCGGTTCCGCGTGGGCTGCAATGACGGAGAGCGCTTTTTCCGCACCGCAATCCTCTTTTGAGGCGGATACGTTATGCGAATAACCGGTACTCAGTACGCAAACGTCGGAAACTGCGTCAACGGTGAGCTCTTCCGGCTTTGAAGGAAGCAGGACGGAATAGAGATCTGCCGCAGAGACGGTATTTCTTTTCCGGAAAGAGACGGCATTGACGTGGTACACACCGTCGAGCTCGACGGTTTTGTTTTCACCTGCTCCGTCCTCCCGCAGCGCGTATTTCGTAGGTTCGTTCGTTACGGTCACGAAGACGCCGTCTCCCGCGGCGCATTGTTCCGCTTCGACCGTCTCACTTAACGTCATCTTTCTTGTCACGGAAAAATGATTCCCGTTCGCGCTCTCGTAAATACAGCCCGCGGAACAGTCCGACGTGACGGTCAATGTTCCGTCTCCCGCCTCCGCGGTGATCGGCGTCACGTTGAGATAAGTACATACGACCGTTCCGATCGGCGGCTGCCCGGAAGGCGGCGTCAGGTCAAGGGAGACCGGGACCGCGAAGGTCTTTCCGTTCTTTATTTCGTTGCTTTCGGATTCCCGCGTCAGGAACCGGACGGAATCACGGTCCTTCTGCTCAAGACCTTTGAGGACCGGCTCCATATCGGCTTCGCCGAAGGCAAACAGATAGAGACGAAGACGCCCGGACAGACGGAGTTTTCCAGGATTCAGCACTTCCGAAGAGTGTTCCGAGACGTTCCCGCTGAAAAGGATCACGTCGTCTGCTCGCACGCCCGGCGCGTCCGTCTTTCCTTCGACGGGAAGAACGAACTCCGCGTAGGATAATCCCCCGGACTCAGTCTGATAAATGACGGAAGCAGTCACTTCTCCCCGGACGGAAACGGCGTCTTCTCCCGCCTCCGCGGTAAGAGCCGTTACGGTAAAGCGATCCCAAAGGATCCTGCGCACGTCCTTTTTGCTCTCCGCAAGGTGGTAATCCCCACCGCAGCCGATCTCCGTTCTTCCTTCCCAAAGGAGTAGACCGGCAGCGGAATTGCCCTGAAACGGTTTGCCGCTGGTTTGATTCATAAGTGGAACCTCAATTCTTCGTTGATTTGTATCACGATCTTATGCGGGACCGCTTCACAATAGAACCGCGGATCAGAATCCCGGACGCTTCAGCCCCCCGCGCAGCTTATCAAGTGCCGCCTTTTCAATCCTTGATACGTAGGATCTTGAGATCCCGAGTTTTGCGGAGATCACGCGCTGCGTCAGCGGTTCGTCTCCCCGGAGACCGTACCGCAGTATGATGATCTGCCGCTCCCTCGGCGTCAGGACGCTGCGGATCAGCCGTTTCGCGCGTTCACTTCGCAGCTTGAGATCGATATCCTCCGCGATCGTATCGTCGACCGGAATCAGGTCCTCGTAGGTGACGGGATTCCCGTTTTTGTCCGTCTCGACCGGCTCGTTCAGGGAGACCTCCGAGGCATATTTCTTTGCCGCCCGGAAATGCATCAGGATCTCGTTCTGGAGGCATTTCCCGGCGTAGGTCGCAAACCTTACCCCGGATTCCGGCTTGAAGGTATCGACCGCTTTGATCAGACCGACCGTACCGATCGACATCACGTCGTCCTGATCGGGCGCGGAAGCGTAATACTTTTTGACAATATGGGCGACCAGCCGCAGATTATGTACGATCAGTTTGTTTCTTGCCTCCGCATCTCCCTTTTTCATTCTTCGGAAGCAGTCTTCCTCCTCCGCTGCAGACAGCGGCCCGGGAAAGTTTTGCCCGGATCCGACGCGAAGAAACAAAAAAGAGAATCCGGACAGTATTTTCAGTATCAGTTCACCGAACATCGTATCTCCTCCCGTCTTTCATGTAGGATGATTGTATGAAAGAGAATTCCTGTCCTATGATATCTCCGCTTTTATGCTTTTTTCTCGGAATTCCCTTGCAATCAGTCAAATCTTGTGATATAATATTATGAATAATTTCTGACGGAGGAACCATTGAAACTGCTCAAATTCATCGTCGGCATCATGCGAACGAACTGTTATTTCCTCACGGACGAAGATACCCGGGACTGCGTCATCGTTGATCCGGGCGATGAAGCCGACAAGCTCCTTGCCCAACTGTCTGCCAAAGGCCTTCATTGCTGTGAAATATGGCTGACGCACGCGCATTTCGATCATATCATGGCGCTGGAAGAATTCAGAAAGCAGACGGGAGCTCCGCTCCGGATGCATCCCGACGATACGGAGATCCTGCTTGACAACGGCAAAAACTTAATGCGCAGATACGGCGGGATCGACGTGCCGCAAAGGCCCGCAGAGCTTTCTTTTTCGGACGGCATGACCGTTCCCTTTGCCGGTGAGACCATCCGCGTCCTCCACACGCCCGGACATACACCCGGTTCGGTATGCCTGCAATTCTCCGACGGGATCCTGACCGGTGACACGATCTTCCGGGAAGGCTTCGGCAGGACGGATTTCTTCGGCGGGGATCCGGAGCTTCTTGACTGCACGATGGAACGCATCCGCCTGATCGAAGGAGATTACCGTCTGTATCCCGGTCACGGTCCGACAACGACGCTTGAACACGAAAAAACGTACAACATCAAACTGATATAAGAGGTTGCTATGGATTTTGAAAAACTTGCTGAGCTTCTTTTCCCCGAGGTGACGAAGACCCCCGAGGATATCGAGGCAATGTATCCGCCCCGTTCTCTTCCCGAAGGAGCGAAGGTAACGCGCTTTGCTCCCTCCCCGACCGGATTCGTTCATTTCGGCGGGCTGTTCCCTTCCACGGTCGGTGAGCGTCTTGCGCACCAGTCCGGGGGTGTCTTCATTCTCAGGATCGAAGATACCGACGCAAAGCGCGAGGTGGAAGGTGCCGCGGAGGCGCTGATCAAAACGCTCGCCGAATACGGACTGCACTTTGACGAGGGCGCGTCTCTTGATGAAAACGGAAAGATCTGCGACAAGGGTGCCTACGGTCCTTACAAGCAGAGCGAGCGCGGTTTTATTTATCACGTTTACGCGAAAAAACTCGTGAGAGAAGGCAAGGCGTACCCCTGCTTTACGACCGAGGAAGAACTGGAAGCGCTGCACGATACCGACAAGAAAGCAGAGATCAAGGCAAGAGAATGGACCCCGGAAATGGAGGCGGAGCAGAAGGCCGCCATGCTGAAGCAGCGTGAATTCACGCTGGAAGAGGTCGAGGAGCATCTCAAGGCCGGTCATCCCTTCGTTCTTCGTATGCTCGCCGACGGCGACCCGGACAAGAAGATCCGCTTTACCGACCTGATCAAGGGAACGATCGAGATCCCCGAGAACGATAAGGACGAGGTCCTTCTGAAATCGGACGGCATCCCTACCTACCATTTCGCGCACGCCGTTGACGATCATCTGATGGG
>JAZLIW010000118.1:0-5953 GCA_045617585.1 Eubacteriales bacterium | reverse complement strand
CGCGGCCCCTGCCGCAGCAGATCCTGCTGCACCGACGACCGATCCCGCCGCGCCCGCGACGGCACCGGCGGCGCCGCCGATCAGCGCGGTCAGGAGACTCACGCCGATGATGCCGCCGACGGTCTCGGGCAGACCGTCATCGCTGCCTCCGGTCGGACCGATGCTCTTGATATCGTTGTCTTTCAGGTATGCCTCGCTCCGCTTGGTGGGCTTGACGCCCGCGATCCGGAACGTGATCGTCGCCATGTATTTGCTGGCGTATTCTTTCCCGGTGTCGTCGGTGAGCAGGGTCGTGAACGTGATCATTGTGTTCGGACCGTCTTCGTCCATATTCCAGGTCGCGGTCCACCAATAGTCGAACTCGTTCTCCCTCCTGTCGCCGCTGCTTTCGGTGATGATCTCCTTACCGGTGACGTCCGCCTGGACCTTATAAAAGCTTCCGCGTCTGCCGAAATCCGTCAGCTTCAGCTCGATCGTATCCGTTCCTTTCTCGTTTGACGCCGAACCGCGGATGGTGTATTTCGTTTTTCCGTTGACCGCGACCGGGGAACCTTCGAACGGGATATCCCCGCTCGGGGAGATACCGAAGATCATCGAGCCGTAGGTATTCAGTGTGACGGGGACGAGATAGTATTCGTCGACGGTGTACATCATGTTCTGCAGCTCCGTCGCCGTCGTAGCCGAAGAGAGCGCGAAGTAGCCGACCGGATCGACGAAGCCGCGCGGGATCTTTTCTTCTTCGTCCTCTTTCCCGTCTTTTTTCGTGTCTTCGGGCTCTTTGAGGATCTTATAGTTCCATTCCACGCTGTAATGTGTCTTTTTCGCCGCGTCGTCGTAGGGCTCGATCTGCTTCAGCGCGTCCTCGAGCGTCGTGTCAACGGGGAATTCAAAGCCGAAGGAATATTCGATATAGACGTTCGGGACGCCATTGACCGGAAGATAACTGTCGTAGATGACCTCGAGGTATTTTCCCCCGTAGTTGACGTACGCGTACGCCGCGTTCCGCGCGGGGATCGTCCCGGTGCCGTCAAACGACTTCTGACTGGCGTACAGCGATACGATATCGTTCACTTTTTTCGCCGGCCAGCCGGACATATCCTCCATCCGTCCGCAGACGTTGACGTAGGCGTCGGGTGCCTCGAGCGCCGGCTTTTCGATCAGTACCGTTCCGGCGCCGTACGCCGCGGTATCGTCGGTCTCAAGCTCGGTGACGTAAAGATCGAAGGTATTGACGCTCCAATACTGACTGAATTTGGGATCGGAGACGTAGCCTCCGGTCTTCGCCTCGACCTTGTAGCTGTCGGTATAATAATCGGCAAAGGGATTTTCCACGGTGCTGGGATTTCCGGAGGCAGTTCCTTTGGTGCCGCCGATCCATTCGCCGTCCTTTTTGAGCTGCTTCCCGTTTTCGTAAACGTTACCCTTGCCGTCGGTCGTGTAGGTCGTTCCGTCCGGTGTGACGAAGACGCCCACGCCGCCGGACATCGTATACTTTGCGCCGTCCTTCCACGTCCACTCGGACGAGACGGCGCTGCCGTCCGCGCCGTAGACGGTATTGACGCTCACGTCCTCGTTGACGAGATCCGTGATATTGCCGTTTGCGTCAAGGCAGAACCGTTCTCCGGTTTTCGGATCCTTATATTCGACGGCTTTGGAGTTGTTGTCCTTCCAGTAGGTGCTTCCGTCCTCTCCGGTGAACTGCGTGACGTTCTGCGGGTTGTAGACAGGATTTCCGTCCGGGTCGTATTCCGTCACGTATTCCGACTGGTATTTGTTCCCGCCGACGTTGATCTCCTTGACCGCGGAGCCGGCGGAACCGGTCGTGACGCCGTTTTCGTCACGGTTAACGTGCTTCGTTTCGGTCACCGTGGCGGTGGTGCCGTCGGGCTTCGTGAGCGTGGAGGTCTCCTTGATCCCGTCCTCGGAATCCGCGATCCCCGTCGAGGTATATTCGTATTTCGTCCCGTCCGGCGTCACGATCGATATCGTATTGCCGCCGTCGGAGACCTCCATCGAGGCGCCGTTCGGCCCCTTGATCCTGCCGTCCTTGTAATCGCCGTATTCGTCCGTACCGATGCGGCCCTTGCTGCCGGCAAAACCGACGCCGACGAGGCCGCCGTCGGCGTCGTATTCCTTGATCATCCCGTTTGAAAAGGTCTCGGAGGAGCTGCCGTCGGGCTTGACCGTCGTGGTCATGCCGCCGGGCGTGGTCCAGCTCTTGCTGCCGTCCGCGTGTGCGGTCGCGGAGCTGCCGTCCTTCGTCCGGACCGTGTAGCTGCCGTCCGGCGCCGTGCTGTACAGGTTGCCCTCGTAATCGACGGAGGACTCGCTGCCGTCCTTGTACTTGGTCGAAACGCCGCCGTTATCGTAAACGCGGGTCTTCGAGCCGTCATTTCCCTCAAATTCGGTGTAGCCGCCGGAAAACGGGTCGTCCGGCAGACTGTCAAAGCTCGCTAAAGCATCGTCCTCTTCGGCGAACGCCGTCGGGACGAGACCGATGAACAGGGAAGCGACCGTCAGCAGAGAGAGGAAGAAAGAGACGTAACGTTTCGTTTTCATTGCCCGTCTCCTTCCTGCCCACCGGAGATGAACTCTTTGAACTGTTCGATCTCGTTGTCGGCTTTCAGGAGCGGGATATCTTCATACGCCTCGGGGATCAGGTCCCCGCCGCCGTATTTTGCGATCAGCTCGTAGACTGCCGCGGCAGCCTCGCTGTTCCCGGCGTCCTCGAGCTGCTTCGCGTAGTCCATCAGGGACTGCACGGCCTGCGCGTCGTAGGTCTTTTTCCGGAACCATCCGCCGTCGCGGAAGCCCAGAAAGCATACAACGATCAGGATCACGACCGCGCAGAGGATCGCGATGCCGATCCTTTTGTTTTTTTGTGAAATATTCGTCTTTGATGAAGTCATACGCTCCACTCGGCAAACGGGAAATACTTTTTTCCCCTTTGCCTGATCCTTTCTTGATAAAATGACAGGAATCAAATTGTTGTTTCCGCAAAAGGGGGACTGCCGCGGAACCGTCAGTCCCCTTTTTTGAGAAGGAACGATCAATAGTAAGCCGGGCAGGGACCCGCGCCGTCAAAGACGGCAAGCTCATCATAGGAACCGAGCTGCGGGAATTCCGCGTGCGGCTCGGTCTGATACCAGAACGCGGTGGAAGCGATATCGTCACGGAGGGGCAGATATCTGCCGCCCTGCTGCCAGCCGAGCGCCTGAATGGTCACGCGCAGGTCGCTGTCGAAGCGGACGGGATCCTGAATGTGCCAGCGGTAGAGGGAGAAGCGCTGCTGCGCGGAGTAGAGCCCGTTCGGGCGGACGCAGAGGTTCATGCCGCAGTACGGCGTCTGATATTCGCAGTATTTGCCGCCGGGGAATTCAAAGTTCCACGCGCCGCCGAAGTAGTCCTCGGTCCCTGTGCCGCAGATCGTCGGGAACTCGCCGTCGCCGTCCATATAGAATTTGATCTCACCTTCGCCCCACCAGCCGTTGGAGTTGACGCCCCACGCGATATAGGTGCCGACGTACTGACCTTTGCCCCTGACGCCGTCGAGGATCGTGTGCGGGACCTTGTATTCGGTCGGATTGGTGCGGCGGAACTGGGCGTGGAAGTACGCCTCGTCCTCCGGAACGTCGGTCAGCGTGTAGTTGACCTGATAGAAGAGGACCATCGCGCGGTCGGAGCGGTTCTCCATCGTCAGCTTCGCGCCCTTGCGGAAGGGCATATTGAAGTAGCAGTTCATGCCGCCCGCGGGGCCGACGCAGATCGGGAGGGAAGAGAGGACGCCGCGCACGCCCCAGCCCTGGCAGAAGAAGTCGCCGACCGGGACCTCGACGGAGGGCGTTTCCTCGCCGTCCCAGTACATCCGGAGGATGCCGGTGCGCCAGAACGTGGGATCGGTGGTCATCCAGATCTGCTGGATCGCGCCCGAGCCCTCGATCTCGCCGAAGACGGTCGTTTCGTGCGGGGGAATGAAGATGCAGGGCGAGACCTTGAAGCCGACGCCGAGCTCACGCGCGGAGCCGACGCCGTTCGGGTCTGCCATCGCGCCCATGCCCTTGCCGCCGGTCGGATTCTCGGCGGAGAGGCTGCGGGTCTTCGCGTTTGAGAGGCGGGAGAGGTTCCCGAGATTCATGTGGAGTCCGTTGAATTCTTTCATGATAGTAACCGTTGCTTTCGCTGTGCGAAAGCTTCCTTTCATCGGATTTGTGGATGTTTTTGCGAAGCAAAATCATTGCCGTAAGGCAATGAAAGCCACAAAACGTCGGTTTGAAAACTTGTTTTCAAACTTGACTTTCGGCACCGATCGGTGCTTGATATTCCGGGCGGTTGCGTCAGACGTCCGGTACCGTTCCGCGTTTTACCGGAGCGGTCTCGGAATGTTCACAAAGCGGTCAATCTGCGAGGTGACTTTTGTCAAAGGCGAAGGGGAGCAGCTCGGGCAGACGCAGGATGCGGATCTCGCCGCGGGCGTTCATCAGCACGATCTCAAAACCGTCGGTGCAGAATTCCCGCATGACCTGACGGCAGACGCCGCAGGGATAGGCGAAGTCGCCCTGCCGTTCTCCGCTCCCGCCCACGATCGCGATCGCGGAAAAGGAGCGTTTCCCCTCCGAGACCGCCTTGAAGAACGCGGTGCGTTCCGCGCAGACGGTCGGGGTATAGGTCGCGTTTTCGATGTTGCAGCCGCGGACGACGGTCCCGTCCGCGCAGAGCAGTGCCGCGCCCACGCGGTAGCCCGAATAGGGGGCGTAGGCTTTTTCCCGCGCTTCCAGCGCGGCGGAGACCAGTTTTCTGTATTCCGTCATACGTGTCCCTCCTTGTTTTTACGGTCAGCGCAGGATCTTCGAGGCAAAGCTGCGGCCCGTGCCGCGGTAGGAAACGCCGAGCAGACGGCAGACCGTCGCGGCGATATCGGCGAAGGTGTCTCTCGTCCCGAGGTTCGCGGGACGGATGCGGTCCCCCGCGATGACGAGGGGCGTGTATTCGCGCGTGTGGTCGGTCGAGACGTCGCCGGGATCGCAGCCGTGGTCGGCGGTGATCATCAGCACGTCGTCCTCCCGCATGGAGGAGAGGAACGAGGGAAGCCACTGATCGAAGACGGCAAGCGCCTTTGCGTACCCGTCCGCGTCGTTGCGGTGCCCGTAGAGCATATCGAAGTCGACGAGGTTGATGAAGGCGAGCCCGTGGAAGTCCTCCTTCGTCAGCGCGAGCGACGCCGCCATGCCCTCGTTGTTGTTGTGGGACGGGACGGCGCGCGTGGTGCCGCGCGCGGCGAAGATATCCGAGATCTTGCCGACCGAGATCACGTCGAGCCCGCTCTCCGAGATCGCGTCGAGCATCGTCTTTCCGGTCGGCTCGACCGAGAAGTCACGGCGGTTCCCGGTCCGGACGAAGTCCTCCGGGCAGGTCCCGACGAACGGACGGGCGATCACTCTCCCGACCGCGTCCTTTCCGGTCAGCGCCGCTCTCGCGCGGCGGCAGAGCGCGGACAGCTCTGCGCCCGGGGCGCCCTCCTCGTGCGCCGAAGTCGGGTCGGAGCCATGTCGTTCTGTGTGCCAAGGAGGTGGGTACCACAGTTGTCTTCCTAAGACCGCTTGGCCTCCGACTTCGATCACTCTCCCGACCGCGTCCTTTCCGGTCAGCGCCGCTCTCGCGCGGCGGCAGAGCGCGTACAGCTCTTCGACCGGGACAACCTCCTCGTGCGCCGCGATCTGGTAGACCAAGTCGGCGGAGGTGTAGGTGATGAGGGCACCGGTTTTCAGGTGCTCCATCCCGTAGTCCCGGATCGCGTCGGTGCCGGAATAGGGGAGGTTGCAGAGGGACTTACGGCCGAGGACGGCTTCCATCTTCGCGACAAGCGCCGGCGGAAAGCCCTCGGGATAGGTCGGCATCGGGTCGGAGGAACGGATGCCCGCGATCTCCCAGTGACCGATGGTCGTGTCCTTTCCCG
>JAZLIW010000117.1:0-9872 GCA_045617585.1 Eubacteriales bacterium | reverse complement strand
CCGCGGCAGCCGGTATTCCGGCACGGTGCGTTTCCTTGCGGAGGACTGCCTGCTCGCCGACGCGACCGGGCCGATGTGCGACCGGTGTCTGCGCAATTTCCGTACGTTTTTCCGGCTGGACCGGGGGCTGTACGCCTTCGTTGACGAGATCGTGACCTATGCGGAGACCGATTTCGAATGGCTGCTCCACTATCGCGGAACGCTGGAGGGCACGGACGGGACGTTTGCCGTGCGGACCGGAAAGAACACCGTCCGGGTGCTGACCGTCTCTCCGGACGAACGGGAAACGGAGATCCGCGAACATGACGGAGTTACGTATCTTGCCCTGACGCAGAAAAAGCCCTCCCGGTATTTTCATCAGATCACGGTCCTGTCACGCGGCGAGGACGCCGTGACGGCGGAGCCGCTCGATGGGCCCGATTCCTACGGATGTACGGTCCGGAAGGGCGGAAAGGAATATTTCCTCGTCTTCAACTGCGAGGCGGACGGGAGAAGGATGCACGTCAACTCGAACAACGTGCTGAACGGATACAGGACGGACGCGTATCTGCTCGCGGGCAGTGAAACGGAGCTGACCGTCGTTTACGGCAGTTATCTGCGCGAGGGCGAGCAAAGCCTTTTCGAGTCCTTTGACAAGAAAACGGTGACGCTGAAGAGGGAGAAATCATGAAGAGACGTTTCACAGCGGCGCTCGGTACCGCGCTGGCGCTCCTCTGCGCGCTGCCCTGCTTCGGAACGGTGAGGTACCGTACTGAGCCGATCCCGGAAGAGGAATATCTGGATACCGAGTATTACCGGTCCTCGTTCGTGACGGAAAACGGCAATTACGACGATCCCTCTCTCCTTGACTACGACGTCCGCGTCGCGGAGCAGCTGGTCAGCGAGGGCTGCGTGCTTCTGTGGAACGACGGAGGCGCGCTGCCGCTCGCGGGCGGGGACAGGGTCAGTCTGTTCGGTAATACCTCGGTCAATCTCGTTTATACCGGGTCCGGCTCGGGAACGATCCGGGTCACGGATCCCGTCACGCTGAAGGACGGGCTCGAAAAATACGGACTTCAGGTCAATCCCGGGCTCTGGAACTTTTACGCTTCCGGCGCTGGTTCAAAGGCGAAGGGCTACGGGCTTGTGCAGGTCGGGAGCGGCGGAACGACGACGAACGGCGCGATCTTATATACGAGGGAGGTCCCGTGGAAGGTGATCTCCGGCGACGGAGTGAAGAGCGGCTTTGCTTCATACGGAGACGCGGCGATTTTCGTGCTCGGCAGGAGCGGCGGAGAGGGCGGCGACCTGTCGGCGGATCAGCCCGGCTACGACACGATCGGGCGGAACTACCTTGAGCTTTCCGAGGTCGAAAAGGAAGTGCTGGAAAACCTGATCGCAGAAAAGGAGAAGGGGACCTTCGGCAGCGTGATCCTGCTGATCAACAGCGCGAACGCGGTGCAGTTCGAGGTCCTTTCCGGGCTCCGGGAGGGCATCGATGCCTGCCTTTGGATCGGGGAACCCGGGAACGCCGGTGCGGGCGGGATCGGCAAGGTGCTTGCCGGGCTCGTGAGCCCGTCGGGGCATCTGCCCGACACCTTCTGCTACGACAACACGACGTCTCCCGCCATGACGAATTTCTACGTCCACCGCTACGCGAACGCGGGGCAGTACGGGCTGAAGGATACCCAGAGCGCCTACACGGTGTACGCCGAGGGGATCTACGTCGGTTACAAGTATTACGAGACCCGTTACGAAGACCGCGTCCTCGGGCAGGGGAACGCCGGCGATTTCGATTACGGCAGTGAGGTCGCGTTCCCCTTCGGCTTCGGCCTTTCCTATACCGATTTCTCTCTGTCGGGGATGACGTGGGAAAAGACGGAGGACGGCGGATACCGGATGACCGTGAAGGTCACGAACGCGGGAGGGCTGCCCGGCAGACACGCCGTGCAGGTCTATCTGCAGAAGCCCTATACCGACTACGCACGCAAGAACGGGATCGAGGTCGCCTCGGTCGCCCTTGCCGGGTATGCAAAGACCCGCCTGCTGTCTCCCGGGGAGAGCGACACCGTGACGGTCACCGTCTCGCCTGCGGAATTCCGGTCCTACGACGCGAAGGGGTACGGAACGTACTTCGCCGACGCGGGACGGTATTATCTCGCGGTCGGAGACAGCGCGCACGACGCGCTCGACCGGATCCTGATGAAAAAAGCGGAGGAGGGTGTTTCCGTCGACCGGGCGAAGATGACCTCGTCCCCCGATGCTTCTGCCGTTTTCTCCTTTGAGATCGGCGGAAAAGACGCCGGAGCGCGTCCGACCTCCCCTTATACGGGGGCAGAGATCGTCAACCGGTTTTCCTTTGCCGACTGGAACACCTACGGGGGCTCCGACGGGCAGACGGTGACGTATCTGACGCGGAACGATTGGGAAGGTTCCTTCCCCCGGCAGGTCCCCGCGCTGACGGTGACCGATACGCTGGCGGCGGATCTTGCGGATCGCAGAACGATCCCGGAGGCCGCGGAGGATGCCGCGCGGTATTACGAAACGCACGGGCAGATCGTATACGGGAAGGAAAACGGCATGACGCTTGCCGATCTCCGGATCCTGTCGGTCCTCCCGGCGGACGAATACGACGGACACTTTGAAACGCTGCTCGATCAGATGACGAGAGAGGAGCAGGCGGAGCTTTGCTCCAACGGCTATCATATCACCTGCGCGGTCGGCTCGGTCGGGAAACCGTCCGGACGGATGGAGAACGGCCCGCTCGGCATCACGCAGAAGTTCACGACCTTCCCGGACGCGGTCTCGATCGGCTGGCCGTGCGAACCGACCCGGGCGGCGACCTTCAACCCCGCGCTTGAAGAACTTTTCGGCAAATGCGTCGGGGAGGATCTGCTGCACGCCGGGGTCGTCGGGCTCTGGGGCTTCGGCGTCAATCTCCACCGCACGCCCTATTCCGGACGCAATTTCGAGTATTATTCCGAGGATCCGTTCCTTTCCGGCACGGCCTGCGCCGCGGAAACGAAGGGCGCGCAGTCGAAGGGCGCGATCGTCATGATCAAGCATTTCGCGGCGAACGACGCGGAGAGCCAGCGGCACGGGAACAACGAATGGATGACCGAACAGACGCTGCGCGAGGTCTATCTTTCCGCGTTTGAAAAAGCGTTCACCGAGGGCGGCGCGACGGCGACGATGACCTCGTACAACCGCCTCGGCGCACAGTGGACAGGCGGCTGCTACGCGCTGCTGACCACGGTGCTGCGCGGCGAATGGGGCTTCGGAGGTTTCTGCTGCTCCGATTACACGAACGGGACCGGGACGCCTTATATGGATCCCTATACCGGCATCCAGGCGGGATGCGACACCTTTGATTCCAACGTCTACCACGCCGACGTGTACGACGCGTTCCGGGAGGATCCGGTGATCGCCTACCGTCTCCGCATGGCGTCGAAGCATATCCTGAACGCCGCGCGGCAGTCCTCGAACGTCAACGGCGTGCGTCCCACCCTCCGGGTGATCCCCGAACTTTATCCGGATCCCGATCAGGGGCAGACGGGCGATATACCGTGGGTCCCGATCCTCGTCATCTCCGCCGCGGCGGTATTTGCCGCGGGGATCGTTCTCATGATTTTGATGAAAAGGAGAAAACAATCATGAAAAAATTACTGACCGCTTTTCTTGCACTGACGCTCCTTCTTGCTTTGGCCTCCTGCGGCGGGACGCCTGACGCCGGAGGGGAGACGACGGGTGAAACGCAGCCTCCGGCTCCCGTCGGGACGGAGGAACCGACCGGAACGGGAGAACCGATCCCGCCCGTCGGAACGGAAACGGACGACGGCAAGGAGCATACCCGCTCCGGGGAAACGATGGACCCCGGCACGCTGATCGACGACGGGGGAGAGATCAAGGTCACGCCCGCCTCGGACGCGCGCACCGTCGTCAGGACGGCAGGGGAACACCGCATCGTGATCGGTGAAAACAAGGCGTGCTATACGCTGACCGGAACGACCGAGGCGACCTGGTCAAACAGCGGAAGCACCTTCAACCGCGTCCGCTGCAACGCGCCCGCGGAGCTGACCTTCTCGATGGACTTTTCCGGTGCGGCGGATCGGACGAAGGTCGGATGCGTGATCACACTGATTGCGGTCCGTGCGCATACCTGCATCTCGGTCTCTGCCGACGGGGAAAACTGGACGGATATCGGCTATGCCGAGGGGGACGGGATCCACGCCGATCTTTCGGTCCACGTGAACGAGCTGCTCGGCAAATCGGTCTCCGACGCCAATCTGTACCAGTGCTGGTATGCCCTCGGCGATTACCTGCCCGAAAACGGGAAGCTGTACGTCAAATGCCATTCCTCCGACGCCTACGGATCGAACCTTTCGGGCGATCTCGGGACCGACGTCATCGGTTACGTCAGCTATTTCGAGTATTTTGAGGTCGTGAACGAGGCTCTTTGATATTTGAACTTGTATTTTTCCCCAGTTTATGATAATATCATGCTGACAGTCAAATGTTCCGGCATTCCGAGATCAAAAGAAAGGATGAAACCCGTATGAAAAAAGCATTTGCAAGCGCACTCTGTCTTCTTCTTATGATCTTTACCGTGATTTCCTGCGCAAAACCCGCAGAGGGACCGACCGGCACGCTTCCGGCAGATACGAAGCCGGAAGAGACCGAGGGACGGATCACCTCCGACCTGCCCGCCATGACGTTCGACGGCAGGACCTTTGACATCGCCCACTGGTACGTCAACGGTTGGACGATCCACGGCACCGATCTGTACGCCGAGGAACCGACCGGCGACCCGATCGGCGACTCGGTTTATGCCCGCAACGCCCGCATTTCCGAGGACTACGACGTGACGTTTGCGTATGAAGAGCTGGACCACGCCGATTTCATCAGTAAGATCCGTTCCGCCGTCACGACGGGTGAGGATCCGTTCGATCTCCTCTGCATCCGTATGGCGGACACGACGAACATCATGATGGAGGGCAATCTCCTCGAATACGGCAATCTGACCTACGTCGATCTCGACAAGCCGTACTGGGATCAGAGCATGAAGGATTGCTTCTCCTTCGGAGGAAGCACCTTTATGATGACCTCCGACACGACGATCAACGACAAGAACGGTACCTCCGGCGTTGCGTTCAACAAGGTCCTCGCGCGGGATCTCCGGCTCCCCGATCTGTATGAAGAGGTCCGGGAGGGCAGTTGGACGCAGGAGGAGCTGCTCCGCCTGATCAGCGGTTACGACGCCGACAAGAACGGCGACGGCGAGCTGAAGATCGAGGACGATATTCTCGGTATGGTCGGACAGACCGACGTCGTGATGTCCTTCTTCATGGGCGGCGGCGGACACTTTACCTCAAGGGACGAAGCGGATTTCCCGGTGCTTGACTTCAATACCGAGGAAAATATCGACGTTCTGTCTCTGGTCTTCGATCTGGTAGACGACGAGCACTTTGCCGCGACCAGCAACGTTGACGACGTCATTCTCGGCGGACACTCGATCTTCAGCTGGATCCGCATCGAGAACGTCGTCCGGATGCGCGGTATGGACGGAGACGACTTCGGCGTCCTGCCCACCCCGAAGTACGACGAGAGTCAGGAAAACTATCTCAGCCTCCTCTCGGTCCACGGCTCCACCGCACAGGCTGCACTCTTTACCGAGACCGATCCCGAGTTCGTCAGCTTTATGATGGAAGCGCTTGCCGCGGGCTCCCACTACGAGGTGCAGGAGGCGTATTACGACGTGACCCTGAAGACCAAATCCGCCCGTGACGACGAGTCGCAGGAAATGCTCGATATCATCTTCTCGCACCGCGTTCTCGATATCGCGGACCTCTGCAATTTCGGCACCTTCACGGGCTACGTGATGCAGATGCCCTTCGGCAGCGGCAGCAGAAACATCGCCTCCGCGTACGCCCAGTACGAGAGTAAGATGCAGGCGGATATCGACGACTTCTGCGAAAAGCTTGACAAAATGATCTGACCGATCCGATCGTAAAAAAAGAACCGCGGGCGCGGTTCTTTTTTTACGATCATTTGCAGAAATTCTCAATATATCGGTCGATGGCTTCCTTGATGACGCGGACGGCTTCCGCTCTGCCGCTGATTTCGTTGACGGCGGTCTCCTTGTTTTCAAGGTTTTTGTAGACCGAGAAGAAGTGCTTCATTTCCTCAAAGACGTGGGAGGGAAGCTGGCTGATGTCGGTATAATGGTTGTAGGTCGGGTCACCGAGCGGGATGGCGATGATCTTTTCGTCGTTTCTGCCGTTGTCGATCATGGAGATCATGCCGATCGGATAAGCGCGGACGAGCGCGAGCGGCTCCAGATCCTCGGAGCAGAGGATCAGCACGTCGAGCGGGTCGCCGTCGTCGCCGTAGGTGCGCGGAATGAAACCGTAGTTCGCCGGGTAATGGGTGGAGGTGTAAAGGATCCGGTCAAGGATGATGAAGCCGGTCTCCTTGTCCAGTTCGTACTTCTTTTTGCTTCCTTTGGAAATCTCAACGACCGCGACGAAATCCTCGGGCGTGATGCGCTTCGGTGAAATATCGTGCCAGATATTGGACATGACGGTGTTCTCCTGTTCATTACTGTGCCTTTTATCATACAATACCGTTGTGAACCCGAAAATGACGGATTATGAAATTATTGTAAACAGAATAGAGCCCCGCAAGGCGGGAAATACTGAAGACGCCGCACGAAACGGAGAAACGCGTGAAAAACGCGCTTTCCGACCCCGTTCTGCGGCGAAACCACCCCGGTTCCGGGGAGAAAGGATCGCGTACCGATGAAAAAAGAACGAAATAAGACCCAAAGGAAGAACGGGCTCCGCTTTCCCGATTCGATGGAGAACGCCGGAAAAAACGCTCTCCCCGACCGGACCTCGCATATCCCCGCCATGTCGCCCGAATGGACGAAGCCGACCGACCTTGACGACACGCCGAAGCCGCCCTACGACCCGGAGGACCGGCCGGACAATGAAAACCGATGAGACCTTCGGGTCTCATTTTCTTTTTCCGTTCTGTACAAAACGAAAAACGCCGGGACGGTTTTTTGCGTGATTCTTGACAAAAGAGCGGCAATATGGTACAATGCAGAAAAGCCGGTACAACCGGAAAATGCAAAAAGGAGCACAAAGAGCATGAGTGAAAAGAAGAGATACTGTATCATCTCGCACACCCACTGGGACCGTGAATGGTACATTCCGCTCGAAAACTTCCGTATGAGACTCGTCGACCTGATCGACAACCTGCTGGACATTCTGGAGAAGGATCCGGGCTACCGCTTCCATCTGGACGCGCAGACCATCGTCCTTGAGGACTATCTGGAGATCAGACCCCAGAAAAAGGAGATCCTTGAAAAATACATCAAAGAGGAGCGTATCCTCGTCGGTCCGTGGTACGTGCAGAACGACTTTCACCTGACCTCCGGTGAGGCGACCGTCCGAAACCTGATGATCGGTACCGGGATCGCGAACCGCTTCGGCAAATGCATGCCCGTCGGGTACGCGGCGGACCAGTTCGGTCTGATCCCGCAGCTCCCGCAGATCCTTTCCCGCTTCGGTCTCGACTGCTGCATCTTCGGACGCGGCTTCGACCGGAACGATACGCAGTTCTACTGGCAGTCGGAGGACGGCTCGAAGGTGCTCTGCGAGCATATGAAGTTCTGGTACAACAACGCGCAGCGCTTCTCCGCCGATCCGAACGGCGCGCTGGCTCTGGCGAGAGGCAGAGGCGAGCTGTGCGCCCGCTTTGCCAAGACATCGAACTACCTGCTGATGAACGGCGTCGACCATCTGGAGGCGCAGGAGGACCTGACCGAGATCATCGAAAAGGTCCGTCCGATGCTGAACGACGACGAAGAGATCTTCCAGGACACGATGCCGGAATACGTGCAGCGTCTGCGCGACGACGTGGCGAAGAACGGCATCGAGTTGAATACCTATACCGGTGAGTTCCGTGACCGCGGCGCCGATAACTGCCTGACCGGAACGCTGTCCAGCCGCGTCTATCTGAAGACCGCGAACGCGACCTGCCAGAGCACGCTGGAGAGAATGTTCGAGCCGCTGTGGGCGCTGAACGATATGACCGGCGTCAAGAAATTCCCGGTCGACTACGACCGCTATATGTGGAAGGTCCTGATCCAGAACCACCCGCACGACAGCATCTGCGGCTGCTCGATCGACCCGGTCCACCGTCACATGGTCGACCGCTTCGAGCGCGTGATGGAAAACGCGAACGACCTGATCGAGCGCGGCTCCAAGGCGCTGATGGAACATCTCGACCGTACCGGCCTTGACGATAAGATGAACTATCTGATCACCGTGCTCAACCCGACGCAGAATACCGAAAAGAGCGTGGTCCGCGCCATCGTTGAGATCCCGGTCGAGGAAGATACGGGTGCCTTCGTGATCCGCGACAGCAAGGGCAAGGAGATCCCCTTCATCGTCACCATGATCCAGAAGAACTGGAGCAAGGCGGTCCTCTCCCCGATCAATCTGCCCGGCGGACGCACCGTCAACCGCTATACGATCAAGATGATCCCCGGCACGGTCGCAGGGACCTCCTACAAGACCCTGACGGTCACGCTGACCGAGGGCGAACTGAAGGTCGAGGAAAACCGGAAGAAGGTTTCCTCCAAACTGGAAAACGAGAATCTCCGCGTCGATATCGCGAAGAACGGCACCGTGACCCTGACCGACAAGAAGACCGGCGCGTCCTATCCCGGACTGCTGCTGCTTGAGGACAACGAGGAGCGCGGCGACGAATACAACTTCCGTGAAAACGACGGCACGCCGATCATCACCTCCGAAAACGTCCGTGCGAAGGTCACGGTCGTCGAGGACAACTTCTATACGCAGTCCCGCAAGATCGAATATAACTTCACGATCGACCGCGAGATCGGCTCCGGTACGCTGCCCGTCGAGCTGATCCTCACGCTCGACCGCGGCTCGAAGCAGCTCGACGTGCAGATGCGCTTCACGAACTACGCGAAGAACCACCGTCTGCGCCTGCACTTCCCGACCGGACTGAAAAACGACGTCAACTTCTCCGGTCAGCCCTTCGACTGCATCGAGAGAAACAAGGTCAGCCGCTTCAATAACGACAAGCGCCATCCGAATACCGATTATTTCGGCATCGAGGACGGGACGAAGGGTATTGCCGTCTTCCAGAACGGTCTGTACGAATACGAACAGCTCACCGACGAGCAGAATACGCTCGCTCTGACCGTTCTCCGCGTCAACCAGATCGTTTCCGGCGGCTACGAAACGCTCGAGACCATGGACCAGCGCTGGGTCGCTCCCGAGAACCAGTGCATCGGCAGAGAGATCCGCCACCATCTTGCGATCTATCCGTTCACGGGTGACCGCGAGACCGCGCAGGTCGCGGCGCGCGCGCAGTCCTTCATGCAGCCGCTTTATACCGCCGTCCAGCCGGTCGACCGCAACAAGTTCATCGGCGGCCGTCCCTTCGTGCAGGGCCCCGGGATGCCCGATATCTTCTATCGTCCGCTGGAAAATGCGGATATCGTCCTTCCGCTCGACAAGACCTTCCTGAAGGTCGACCAGTCGATAGAGGGCGCGATGATCCTCTCCGCCCTCAAGGGCGGCGACGACGGAGAAGGCACCGTCATCCGCTGGTATAACCACACCTCGAAGCCGGTGGACTTCACCGCCACGGTCGGCGAGCGCTTCAAAAAGGCGTATGCCGTGACCCTCGGTGAGAAGGAACTGAACGAGCTTCCGCTCAAGGCGGGCAAGACCGTGACGCTCCACGCAGGCCCCAAGGAGATCGTGTCCGTCAAGTTCGTGAAGTAACTCACGCCGCTTATCAATCACGCAAAACGACGGCCGCCGGTGCGGGAGGCGCTGTTGTATAGGTAA
>JAZLIW010000116.1:0-23715 GCA_045617585.1 Eubacteriales bacterium | reverse complement strand
CCTGAAGCTGACGCCGGAACGGGTGATTGGGGATTTGGAGTTCATGGGTCTCCTGTTCGAGGCGCTTGCGGTGCGCGACATTCGGGTCTATGCCGAGAGGATGGGGGCCGGGCTCTACCATTACCAGGATTACTCGAATCGCGAGATCGACGCGGTGGTGGAACTCCCCGAGGGGGACTGGGCGGCCATTGAGGTCAAGCTTGGCCTTGGGGCGGAAGGCGCCGCAGCCGCCTCGCTGATTTCGATTCGGGACGCGATCGCCTCCGAACCGAAGGGCCATCCGCCGAAGTCCTTGATCGTCATCGTCGGCATGTCCGGATCGGCCTATCGTCGCAAGGACGGCGTGATTGTTTGTCCGCTCTCAGCCCTGCGGCCCTGACCCGCAGGGGGTAAAAAGGGGGGGGCTGAAATTTTGGGGAGCCTCCAGAGACTCCACGCCGCGCAAAAGCGCGGCGGTCTTTTCTTTTGATCGGATAAAAAAGACTGCCCTGCCGGGAGGCTGTCCCGGCAGGGCAGATCTTGCCGCAGGGATCTTCAGATCTTCTGCGACGGTCCCTGCTTTCTTTTGTCGGCTTCGTTCAATCTCCGGAAACGGTCTCCGCTGCCGCTGCCGCGTCTTCCTCCTGCTCCGGAATTCCGGAGTCTTCGGCGGGAACGGTGAGCGTTTCTTCCGTTTCCTCTGCTTCTTCCCATCCCTCTTCGGCATCTTCCTCTTTGCGGAAAGCTGCGCCGATCTGCGCGTATTCGTCGGCGATCCCGATCAGAACCGCGACGGTTTCATCTTTGGCTTCCGCGGAAGCGAGACAGTGCGCTTCATAGGCGGAACGGAGCTTGGCTTCGTAATCCTTCAGCGCTTCTTCACCGTCAACGTCTTCCGCGCCGACGGCGACCTCGTACCCGACCATGATCTGCCGGAGTTCTTCTTCAAACTGAACGTAACTCTGATCGATCGCTTCCGTAAACGCCGCGATCCCGGCAAGGGACGCCTTCTGATAGCGCTTCAGCAGTTTTCTCGCCTCTTTGCCGTATCCCTCCAGATCGGCTTCCATCGCGTCTTTTTTCTCGCGATAAACGGCTTTCACCCCGGCGAGCGCTTCTGCCTCCGCCGCGGCTTCCGCCTCTTCGATATCGAGATAGATCTTTCCGAGCTGTGCCTGCGTCTGCTCGCTGACCCCGAACCGTTCGCAGAAGTTTTCAAAGACGCTCTTTTTCAGCAGTTTTCGGAATTTCTTTTCCGAAAGAGCGTGACGGTCATTTTTCAGGGCGATCCCGACGGCGGTATCGGAGGGCTTCGGCTTTTTGCCGCCGTCGTCCTCTTCCTCTTCGCGCGGCTCGGTCTCGGCGGCAAGGAGCTCGCGGTAAGCGTTCAGCTTCTCCTTCTCCCCGTCGTCGAGGACGGGCCACTTTGGATCCATGTTCCGGAGTTCGTTTAATACGATGCGGGAGATGACGAGCCGGGCATACCACTTGTGATCGGCGGGAACGACGTACCACGGCGCGTCTTTTCTCGCCGTGCGGTTGATGCAGGTCTCGTACGCCTCCATATATTCGTCCCAATACGCGCGCTCGTCGATGTCACCGGAGGAGAACTTCCAGTTTTTCTTGGGCGTATCGATACGGGAGATGAACCTTCTTGCCTGCTCGTCTCTGCTGACGTTCAGGAAGATCTTGACCACGCGGATGCTGTTTTCCCAGAGATATTTTTCAAAATTGCGGATCTGCTCGTAACGCTTTTCGATGATCGTATCCGGATCGATGCGGTCGGCGTACAGATTCTTCTCGTAGATCTTATGGATCTTCTGCACGAGGACGTCCTCGTAATAGCTGCGGTTGAAAATGCTGATGGAGCCCTTTTCCGGGATCGCGTCCCAGAATCTCCACAGATAGTCGTGCCGGTTTTCCTCCGCGCTCGGTACCTTGAAGCTGTGCTCGGAAACGCCCTGCGGGCTCAGGCAGGAGAGGACCGCGCGGACCGCACCGTCTTTTCCCGCGGCGTCCATTGCCTGAAAGATGAAGATGATACCCTCCTTCTGCTCCGCGAACAGTTTCTGCTGGTATTCGTTGATCTTTTCAAGGTTTTCGGTGAATTCTCTGATCGCCTCGTGCCGCTCGGCGAATTCTCCCTTGTCGGTACAGTCGAAGGTGCGGACGTTGAATTTTCTTCTTCCGTCAAATTTATAATCTTTCACGTTTGTTCCTCTTTCCCCCGATCCGTTAATGTCGAATCAGATATTTACTCACGTATTCATCATAGTACGTTTCAAAGCCGTGCGTTTTTTCAATCTCCTGCTTGGTCATGGTCCCGTGCCGTTCGCTCATTTCCCTGTGCTTGATCCGGATGGCGATCCCCAGATTGGAACAGTGGTCGCTGACTCTTTCGAGGTCGGTCAGCATATCGTTGAAGACGAAGCCGTGATTGTATTGACAGACCCCGGTCTGCACGCGTTCAATGTGATTGCGCTTGTATTCGGCACAGACGTTGTCGATCACTTCTTCGAGCGGAGCGATCTTATACAGAGCGTCAACGTCGTCTTCCACGAAGGCTTTTTCCGTGTTTCCGAGGATCTCGGCGATCGCGGCAAAGAGATTGGTCATTTCATGGGCGGCGTCCGCGGACAGAACGATCTTCTTATCACGGATCTCTTTTGCCGATTCCGCAAGATTTTTGGCGTGATCTCCGATCCGTTCAAAATCGCCTACCGAGCGAAGGAACATACAGACCGTCTTGTTCTGCTCGTCGTCCAGTTCGTTTTTCATGATCCTGACCAGATAATTTCCGATTTTGTCCTCGTAAGTATCAATGATCTCTTCCAGATCGTACACCCGTTTGAAGCCAGGGTCCGAAAAGGAATCAAAGAGCTTTACGGCTTCGCGGATGCTTTCGCATGCCAGCCCCGCCATGGAGTGGATCGCCGTTTTCACCTGCTCGATCGCGAGCGCGGGATGGAGCAGGAATCTTTCTTCCAGACGCTCGGCGTCCCGGAGCTCGGCTGCGTTCTCCTGTCTGTCTTTTACGATCGTATTCACGAACTTCTCGATCATACCGATCATCGGGAACAGCAGAAGGATGATGATCACCCGGAAAACCGTATTCAGCAGGGCGATGCTGACCATATTCATCGTACGGTCCATGATATCAAAACGGAAGAGCGCGTTCGCTGAATAAAAGAGGATCCCGAAGACGAGTGCTCCGAGCGTATCGACGAGAAGATAGATCAGGGCAGTCCGCTTTCCGTTTGCGTTTGCGCCGAGTGCGGAAAGAAGAACCGGAACGGATGCGCCGATCGCAATGCCCATGATCACGGGCAGAGCCAGATGAAAACTGACCGCTCCGGTTACGGCGAGGGTCTGCAGGATACCGACGGCTGCGGACGCACTTTGGATCAGGCAGGTAAAGACCATGCCGATCAGGATACCTGCCAAGGGGTTGGAAAAGCCGGTCAGCAGATCGATGAACGCTTTGCTTTCACGGAGAGGGTACACCGCCTCGGTCATTGCGGAAATTCCGAACATCAGGACGGCAAAGCCGAGAAGAATGAAAGCAACGTGGTGGTTTTTTTCTTTTTTTGTAAACATCAGAAGAATGATCCCGACGACCGCCATCACCGCCGTCAGCGTATCCGTGGAAACGATCTCAAAAATACCGCTTCCGCACACCGAAGAAAGGCAGATCACCCATCCGGTGACGCTTGTCCCGATGATGGCGCCCATGATGATCCCGATCGCCTGCCTGACCTTCATCATCCCGGAGTTGACGAAACCGACGACCATGACGGAGGTGGCGGAAGAACTCTGGATCACCGCCGTGACACCGGTCCCGAGCAATACGCCTTTCAGCGGATTGCTGGTGAGCTTGTACAGGATCACTTCGAGTTTTTCGCCGGATACCTTCATCAGCCCGTTCCCCATCAGATTCATACCGAACAGAAACAGGGAAACCCCGCACAGCAGCTGAATTATATTTACGATTCCCATAGGTCCTCCCGCTCTTTCACGCAGCACACGTTTTTCTTTTCATATCATTTTTCAGATCAGCTGCTGCCCGTTGATCATCAGCTTGAACTGCAGACCGAGTTTTTCCGCGGCCTTCCGGCACAGGACCATTCTGCTCAAAAAGATCTCGAAATAATCCATGACGGAGCCGTATTTCGTATCTACGGTCAGGTTGAGAAGGATCAGCGTATGCTCTTCGTTGATCTTCAGTTCGGACTTCGTGACGGAATAATTCACCCGGTCGTGGATGTCAAAACCCGCCATATCCGCGTTGCGCACCCGGCTCCTGCGGACGTCAGACTTGTCCGCGAGGATCAGCGCCGCCGCGATCTCGCTGACCGGCTGCCCCGTTCCCTCGTCGTGATTGCCGATCGCCGACGTGATCGCCGCGATCTCGTCGGCGGGGAAGCCCATTTTGTCAAGGATGCGGAACGCCATGACGGCACCGCTCTGACTGTGCTCGATGCGGTTGACGAGATTTCCGATATCGTGGAGATACCCGGCGATCTTTGCAAGCTCCGCCGTTCTTGCGGGATATCCGAGCTCCGAGAGGATATATCCCGCCTTTTCCGACGCGATGGTCAGATGGGGGAAGCTGTGTTCCGTCAGCCCGATGGCGGACAGCGATTCATCCGCACGG
Organism: Eubacteriales bacterium; assembly: GCA_045617585.1. GTDB lineage: Bacteria > Bacillota > Clostridia > Oscillospirales > CAG-272 > CAKRZE01. Next base: position 19,082 of record JAZLIW010000116.1, on the reverse strand, counting down.
ATGATATAGGTGCGGATCGCTTCGTCTTTTTTGATTTCTTCGTACGTCATTTCATGCCCTCGTTTTTGGAGAAGATGACGGTCACCGTCGTGCCGCCGTCGATCACGCTGTTCAATTCGATCCTTGCGCCGTGGATCTTTGCCGCGTGCTTCACGATGGAGAGACCGAGCCCGGTTCCGCCCATGGACTTGGAATGGCTCTTGTCGACCCGATAGAAGCGCTCGAAGATCCGTTCCTTTTCCTCCTCCGGGATGCCGATCCCGGTGTCGCTGACCGACAGAAGAATCTCGTCCGGTGTGTTTTCGACCTTGACACTGACCGATCCGTTTTCGCGGTTGTATTTGATGGCGTTATCGGTCAGATTGTAAACGGTGCTGTTCAAAAGTTCCGGAATGCCGATCATGACCGCGGGATCGCCCGAGACCGTCAGCGTGACGCGTTTTTCCTTTGCGGCGGGGGTAAGGATCCGCACCGTTTCTTTGGCAAGCTCCAGAAGGTCGATTTCCTCACGTTTGTCTTCCATGGCGCCTTCGTCCAGCCGCGACAGACCGATAATGTCCTCGACGAGGGCGATCATCCGCTGCGATTCCGAATAAATGTTATCGTAGAAACGACTCTTGTCTTCTTCCCTGACCATATCGTTCTTCAGGAGCTCCGCGCAGCCGGAAATGGACTGAAGGGGCGTTTTCAGCTCGTGCGAGACGTTTGCGGTGAATTCCCGGCGCATTTTCTCGGCTTTTTCTTTTTCGGTCACGTCGAAGATCAGGATCGCGATCCCCGTCACCGCGTCATCGGTGATCACGGGGCTGGCATTGACCTGATAGTCTACCCCGGAGAGCTTCATCGTCATATCGGCGTGCTCGCCGTTCTTCGCTTTGCGGAGAAGCTCCTGCAATTCGAGAGAATGGTTCAGAAGGAGAATGTCCTTGCCGATGCAGTAGCTGCTGACGGAAAGAAGGGACGCGGCGGTCTTGTTGATGCTGAGGATCATCCCGCTTTCGTTCAGGAGGACGAGACCCTCGTTCATGTTGGCGGTCGCCGCGACGAATTCTTCCTTTTTGCGCCGCAGCTCGGACGACTGGTTTTTCAGCTGCGTCTGCTGATTGCCGATCCGGTCAAGCAGGGGACGGAGCTCTTCGTAGCCTTCGTTTTCTCGCGGGTTATCAAGATCAAGCTCGTTCAGCGGCTTTACGATCTTCTTCGACAGCTTGGAGGCAAGGAGGAACGCGATCAGAAACACGATGACGATCACGAGGACGATCGGCTGGAGCATGATCAGGATCAAGGACAGGATCGAAAGATGGGAGCCGGAAAGGCGGATCACAGTTCCGTCCGAAAGCAGCTTCGCGGAGTAGATCCGCCGCTCGGTCAGCGTGGAGGAATACCGCGCGCTTTCTCCGTATCCGGTTTTGAATGCCTGCTTGACCTCTGCACGGTCCGAATGGTTTTCCATTCCTTCGGCGTTCGACTCACTGTCGTATAACACGCTTCCGTCTTTGGATATCCAGGTGATGCGGGGATTGTCGGTCGAATAATCGTCGAAAAATGCGAGCCCCTCATGTTCGACGCCCTGCGCGGCAAGCGTCGTCTGTGCTTTCAGCTGGCTTTGCTGGATGTTGGAAAAATAATCGTAGAGCGCGCCGAGAATGATGATCAACGTGGCAAGGAACACCGCCCCCGCCGCGATACAGATCGATTTGAATATGCTTTTTTTCATGATTTCACCCTTTCCTTTCTTTGGATCCGGGCAGTTCCGGTCTGAAAACGCGTCTTTTCAGATCTCTTCCATTTTATAGCCGACGCCCCGGACGGTCCGGATATAATTCCCGCAGAGGCCGAGCTTCGTGCGAAGAGTCCCGATATGGACGTCGACCGTGCGCGTTTCACCGGTGAAGTCCGAGCCCCAGACGCTCTGAAGCAGCTGTTCGCGGGTAAAAACGTATCCGATGCCGCACATAAAGGCAGAAAGAAGCTCGTATTCCTTCAGTGTGAGAACGACCTTCTTCCCCCCGGCAAGGACCGTGTGGGTGTCTCTGTTCAGCTCGAGGTCGCCGACCCGCAGGATATCGCCCGCGGCCTTCGGCGCCGCACGGCGGAGCACGGCCTTGACCCGGCTGATCAGCTCCATCATGCCGAACGGCTTCGTCAGGTAATCGTCCGCACCGGAATCGAGGCCGATCACCTTGTCGTATTCCGCGCCTTTTGCCGTTGCAATGATCACCGGAACACCGGAAGTGCGGCTCTGCGCACGGAGCTTTTTCAGGATCGACAGACCGTTTTCCCCCGGCAGCATGAGGTCAAGCAGGATCAGTTCGGGGACGGTTCCGCGCAGCGCACCGAATAATTCATCGGCGCAGGAAAAGCCCTGCGTCTCGAATCCGGCGGTATTCAGGGTATACTGCATCAGGTCCCGGATGCTCGTATCGTCTTCGACGCAAAAAATCATATCGTGTTTCCTTTCCTGATACTATCATGATAGTATAGCATGATTTCGTCAAATCCATTATCTTTGCATTGTAAAAACTGTGTAAAGCGGTTTTCGGAAAACGGGCGGCGTGTTGACAGAAGGGGCGGGGTGTGCTATAATGTCATTACCGAAAAACGAAAGCAGGTGTCTTATGACCAATAAAGAACGGTTCGTTTCGATCTATACGAATTCGATCAAGCGGGAGGGCTCCGAGCGGCTGCTGGATTACCTGAAGTCGAACGCGTCCGACTTTTTTACCGCTCCGGCAAGCACGCGGTTCCACGGATGCTACGAGGGAGGTCTCTGCGAGCACAGTCTGAACGTGTACGATTGCCTGAAAGCGTATATGGAGCGGGAACGGGTGCGCGATACCTACGGCATGGCGGCATCGGAGGAGAGCATCGCGATCGTCGCGCTCCTGCACGATCTGTGCAAGGTCAATATTTACAAGCCCGCTTTCCGCAACGTCAAGGACGCGAACGGCGTCTGGCAGCGCGTCCCTTCCTATGAATTCGACGATCAGCTCCCCTACGGGCACGGGGAGAAATCCGTCTACATTATCTCGGGCTATATGAAGCTGACGCGGGAGGAGGCGTTCGCCATCCGGTACCACATGGGCTTCTCGACGACGGACGATCCGAAAAACGTCGGCAACGCCTTTGAAATGTTCCCGCTCGCGTTCGCGGCGCACGTCGCGGACTCCGAGGCGACGTATTTCATCGAAGGCAAAAGGAGTCAGAAGGACTGATCATTCGCGTGCCGGGAACGGCAGCGATCCCGGAAGAAAGGAATACCGCTATGAAAGCTACGACGCTATGCTATCTCGAACGGGACGGCAAATGGCTGCTGCTGCACCGTGTCAGGAAAAAGGACGACGAAAACGCCGGGAAGTGGATCGGCGTCGGCGGAAAACCGGAGGCGGGTGAATCGCCCGAGGACTGCATCCGCCGTGAAACGAGGGAAGAGACCGGGCTGACGCTCGGCAGCGTGAAGCCGCGCGGCATCGTGACCTTCGTCTCCGATCAGTTCGAGACGCAGTGGATGCATCTGTTCACCTCGGACGACTTTTCCGGGGAGCTGCGCGGCGACTGCGACGAGGGCGTGCTCCGCTGGGTGGAGAAAAGCGAGGCGTATTCCCTGCCGCTCTGGGAGGGAGACCGCGTGTTTCTCCGTCTGATCGAGGGGGACGCGCCGTTCTTCTCCATGAAGTTGGTCTACCGCGGAGACGATCTGATCGAGGTCCTGCTCGACGGGGAAAAACTGAAATGAAGGAAAAACTTCTGATCTCCGCCTGTCTGCTCGGCGTTCCCTGCCGTTACGACGGCGGGAGCAAGCCGCATCCGATCGCCGCGCGGCTCGCGGAAAAATACGAGCTGATCCCGGTCTGCCCGGAAACGCTGGGCGGTCTCCCGACGCCGCGGGAACCGGCGGAGCTGCGGGACGGGCGTGCCGTCACTCGTGACGGCGGCGACCGGACGGACGCGTACCGCCTCGGCGCGGAACGGACGCTGGCGATCGCCGCCGAAAACGGCGTGACGCGGGCGGTCCTCAAGGAGCGTTCCCCTTCCTGCGGGAGGGGGCTGATCCACGACGGGACGTTCGGCGGCGGAATGACGCGGGGCGACGGGATCGCGGCGGAACTGCTTCTGGAAAACGGGATCACGGTCCTCGGGGAAAGTGAAGCGGAGGCACTTCTGAAATGAAATACGCCTACCGTCTGATCCGTTCGGACCGGCGCTCGATCAGCGTCGAGCTGGCGCGGAACGGAGAGATCCTCGTCCGGGCACCGCGCCGGATGAAAACGGAGGAGATCGGGCGCTGGCTCGACGAAAAGGAACCGTGGATCGATAAGCATTACGACGCGTGGAAGAAAAAGACCGAGGCGGCGGCTGCGTTCTCCCCGACGGAAGCGGAGATCCGTGCGTTTGCCGATCATATCACCGCGCGCGTGCGGTATTACGCCGCGGTCATGGGGGTCACGCCGACCTCGATCCGGATCACGGACGCACGGACGCGGTACGGAAGCTGTTCCCCGAAAAACGGGATCTGTTTTTCCGTGCGGCTGCTCACGCATTCCGACGCGGCGATCGACTACGTCGTCGTTCACGAGCTCGCGCACATCCGGCAGAAAAACCACGGCGCTGCGTTTTATCGGGAGGTCGAAAAGATCCTGCCCGATTACAAAGAAAGAGAAAAACTGCTGAAAACGGAGATCTGACGCGGGAAGAAGACCCGACGCGGAGGGATCCGAAGGACGGAAAGGACAGGATAAGAAATGAAACTTGCAGAAGCATTACAGGAAAGAGCGGACCTGAACCGCAAGATCGCGGAGCTCCGCGGCAGGATCAACAATAACGTGCTGGTGCAGGAGGGCGAGACGCCCGCCGAGGACCCGGCAGAGCTGTTCGACGCGCTGAACGCCGCGGCGAAACGGCTGGATGAACTGATCGCGGGCATCAATCTCCGCAACGCCGCGACGGTCGTGGACGGCAAAACGGTGACCGAGCTGCTCGCCGAGCGCGACACGCTCGAGCTGCGGGTACAGGCGTACCGCGGCGCGATCGATACTGCCAGCCGCTCGGCACAGCGCGCGACCCGCTCCGAGATCAAGGTCCTGAGCGCGGTCAACGTCAAGGAACTGCAGAAGGAAGCGGATCGGATCGCCAAGCGGATCCGCGAGGTCGACAGTAAAATTCAGGAAACGAACTGGCTGACGGAGCTCTGACCGTCAGCAGGTAACCGGTGGGCGAATGCAAAACCTCCGCGGACGAGGTCAATGGTTCGCAGTATGGATGAACGCCTCGACGGGCGAACAACGGGTTCGAATCCCGCTTATCGTTACAAAGGTCAGACAACGCACAAGAGCACATTTTTTCGCGCAGCGTTACTACCGCGCATTGACACCGGTGAGGGCGGGAACGGGGACGGCTCGCTTTCCGAATGGATAAATAAAAGATAAAAAGGACGGTATCGGTCTTCCGATGCCGCCCTTTTTCGGTTCACTTTTTGCAGGTCCCGTTTTTCAGGTCTTCGACGAATTTGCCCATCCGTTTCAGCGCTTCCGCGATGTGATTGACGGAATACGCGTAGGAAATGCGGGCAAAGCCCTCGCCGCAGTCACCGAACGCGGTGCCGGGTACGATGGCGACGCCGTAATCGTAGAGCAGTTTTTCGCAGAATTCTTCGGAGGAGAGACCGAATACGCCCACGTTCGGGAAGACGTAGAAGGCACCCTCCGGCTCAAAGGTCGGGATGCCGAGCTTGCGCAGACCGTCCACGATGAAGCGGCGTCTGCGGTCGTATTCCGCGGTCATCTCTTCAATGTCGGGATCCCCGTTTTTCAGCGCTTCCACGGCGGCGTACTGACTGGTCGTGGGGGCGCACATGATGCCGTACTGATGGAGCTTGAGCATCTGCTTGGTCACGGGCGCGGGCGCGGCGGTATAGCCCATCCGCCACCCGGTCATCGCGTACGCCTTGGAGAAGCCGTTGACGATGACGGTGCGTTCCCGCATCCCTTCCAGGGAGGCGATGGAAACGTGACCGGAAAGCGTGTCGGTCTGCTTGACGCCGTAGGTCATCTCGGCGTAGATCTCGTCGGAGAGGACCATGATATCGGTTCCGCGCAGGACCTCCGCGATTCCCTCGAGATCCTGCCGGTTCATCACGGCACCGGTCGAGTTGTTCGGGAAGGGAAGAACGAGAAGCTTGGTCTTGTCGGTGATCGCAGCCTTCAGCGCCTCCGGCGTGAGCTTGAAATTGTCCTTTTCCTTGGTCTCGAGATAGACCGGGACGCCGTCCGCCATCGTGACCAGCGGCCCGTAGCAGACGAAGGAAGGCTGCGGGATGATGACCTCGTCACCGGGGTTCAGGATCGCGCGGATCGCGATGTCGATCGCCTCGGAGCCGCCGACCGTGACGACGAGCTCGGTCATCGGGTCGTAGGAGAGACCGAAGCGGCGGTCCAGATACGCGGAGATCTCCTCACGCATGGAGACCAGACCGCTGTTGGAGGTGTAATAGGTCTTACCGTCCTTCAGGCTGTCGATGCCCGCTTCCCTGATGTGCCAGGGTGTGATAAAATCGGGCTGGCCGACCGTCAGCGCGACGACGTCGGTCATTTCATTCAGGAGATCAAAGAATTTGCGGATCCCGGAGGGCTTCAGTACCTGCGCTTTTTCCGACAGAATTTTACTGTAATCCATAATAAGCCTGATCCCTTTCGTCGATCTTTTTTGCGCCGTAAATGACGCCCATGTCCTTGTATTTTTTCAGGACGAAGTGCGTTGCGGTGGAAATGACGCTGTCCAGCGTCGCAAGCTTGTTGGCAACGAAGTAGGCGACCTCTTTCATGGTCTTGCCCTCGATGATCAGCATCAGGTCGTAACCGGAGGAGGACATCAGCTGGACAGCCTGCACCTCGGGGAACTGATAGATATATTCCGCGATCTTGTCGAAGCCGCGGTCCTTGGTGGGGCTGACCTTGAGCTCGATGACCGCCGATACGTACTCTCTGTCGGTTTTGTCCCAGTCGATCAGCGCGGGATAACCGAGGATCACGCCTTCTTTTTCGTAGCGGGCGATCTCTGCGGCAACGTCCTTCGTCTCCAATCCGAGCTGCGCGGCGATCTGTTCCGCCGTCAGTCTGCAATCCTTTTCCAGCAGTTGTAAAATCTGGTCCATGGCGTTCATCCTTTCACGAATTTGATACTATTATATCATCCTTTTGTGAAAAAGAAAAGAACTTTTTCAAAAAAAAGCGCGCGGGACGCAAAAATTTTATCCCTGCGGGAGGAAAACGCGGATCGCCTTGACTTTTTGACGCCGCTGTGATAAAATGGTCCGTGATATGAAACAAGAAAGGAATCTTCCATGAAAAAATACCGTAAGCCGCTGACGGGAAAACAGAAGCTGTGGATCGGGATCGGCGTTTTTGCCGTGATCGTCGTCCTTCTGGTCGTCGGATCGATAGCGACCGCAGACAAGACGCCCGGGCTCATCCGGGAGGGAAAGTGGGCTTCCGAGGGGGAGGATATCACGGCACTGCTGTCCTTCCGCGGGAAGACGGCGGAACTGCTGATCCGCACGGACGATACGACCGTCTCGTTCATCGGTTCCTATACGATCAAAGAGGGCGTCCTGACGATCACCGACGACGCCAAAGGGGGAGACCGGACGAACGAAAGGATTACGGCACAGTACGCGATCACAACGGACGGGAATCAGCTGCTCCTTGCTTTCCTCGGGAGCGACGGCACCTCCGCGACCTTCACCTTCACGATGCAGCAGAAGGATGACGCCGATTTCATCGCGATCAAAAAAAGAATCGGATGAATCTTTTCGCTTTTTTGCAAAATCCTCTTTACTTCATGAGAAAAAACGTGTATAATAATAAAAAATATGATTTGGAGGGCTAACATGAAAAGATCCTATATCAACAAGCTGATCGACGAAGCGATTGAGCTGCTGAACGCGCATCAGTTCCTGCTCCCGCCTTTTGCCTACTTTACTCCCGAGGAGTGGGCAGAGAAGAGTCACGAGTACGACGAGATCCGCGACAACTGCCTCGGCTGGGATATCACCGATTTCGGTTCCGAGGACTATAACAAGATCGGTCTCTTCCTCTTCACGATCCGCAACGGCAACCTGAAGAACCCGGATGACCACAAGGTCTACGCGGAAAAGATCATGATCGTCAAGGAAAATCAGGTCACGCCGTACCACTATCACTGGTACAAGCAGGAGGACATCATCAACCGCGGCGGCGGCAACCTGATGATCAAGGTTTATCAGGCGGCGGATACCGACCGCGAGATGGACGACACCCCCAAGTTCTCCGATGAGGACGTGGAGATCCAGGTCGACGGCAGACACTATACCGTTCCCGCAGGCTCTGTGATCCGTCTGGAACCCGGTCAGTCCATGACCAACACCAAGTACCTCTACCACTCCTTCTGGGGCGAAGAGGGGCACGGCACCGTGCTCGTCGGTGAGGTCTCCCAGTGCAACGACGACGCGAACGACAACCGCTTCTTCGACAAGTGCGGCAGATTCCCGCCCATTGAGGAAGACGAGCCCGCAAGATACCTGCTCTGCACCGAGTATCCGAAGGCAAAGTGATCTCCTGATCAAAAAAACAAAAAAGACTGCTGTGCGCGGCAGTCTTTTTTTGTTGAAAAGCTTTCGATGAAAAGCGCTGAAAAGCCCCCGGTCGTTTCACGGAAGCGGAACGACCGGGGGCAATTTACCTTACCTTATCGGATCGGGTCCCGGATCTCAGTGTCTCTTCTTGGAGGCAACGAGAACGATACCGAGCGCTGCGACTGCCGCGACTGCGACAGAGGAGACAGCGTCGAAGGTGCCGGGGTTAGGATCGTCACCGGGGGTAGGATCGTCGCCGGGAGTGGTGGGATCATCATCGCCGGGATCAACGGGCTCGGTGTAGAGCGTAGGAGCAGGAACTTCAGCGCCCTCGGAGTAAGCGTACATCATATCCCACTTGAGGGTGACGCCGGCAAAATCGCTGCCATTCAGCGTGTACATACGGAAGAAATTGACTCTGCTGAGGTCGCAGCCGCTGTTGGCATCGGCACCGTGGAGATCAAGACGGACGAGGTTCCAGCCGTCAACGGGATCGCCGACGATGTATTTCGACATCGAAATGTTGTAGGTAAGCTCTTCCGAGTCGCAGGTGCCGCCGGAGGTGAGCTCGATCTGGGCACCGGAGAAGGAATCGACCTTGGAGCTGTCAGAGATGTAGAACCAGAATTCGACGAAATCGCAGGCGCTGAGGTCGATGGGATCGAAGCTTCTCTGGAAGACTTCGACGCCGGAGGTTTCCTTGAAGGTGAAGGAAGCGCACGCCTTGCCGTCCTTGTGGCCCTCGGAATCGAGAGAGCCGAAGTACTGCTCGTCGAAGTCAAGCATATTGACGACGACGGGATCGCCTGTGGGAGCAGGAGCGACCGTGTAGGTCAGGGTAACGAGACCGTCGGAATACTTTTCGCCGGCAGCCTTGTCGGACTTGGTGCGGGCACCGTCAACGCCGCCGTCCTTGGGGAAGTTGTTGGCAAGGTTCCAACGACGGTTGACGTACTTCACGGAAGCGGAGGCACCGGTGCTGTCCCAGATACCGGTGTAGATGCCGCTCGGGATATCGGAGGTGCACTTCAGGATAACGTAAAGGGTGGTGCCGTCGAGCGCGGAGGTGAGGTCGATCTCATCAAGAAGCGGCTCGAAAACGGTGGTGTACTCACTTGCAGCCAGGCCCTGGGTGCCCCAGTTATCGCTGTTGCCGCAGTAAGCGTCCTTGAAGGAATCGAGCTGAGCGGAGGTGTAGACCTTCTTTGCACCGTCGATGGTGCTGCCAGCCCAGATCTCATAAACGCCGAGAGCGGGCATGGCGATCTTGGCGGAGGAAGCAGCGCCGTCAAGCGTGAACTTGTAGACGAGCTGTTCGCCGTTTGCCAGGGCGTAGTATCCATCGGAACTGCCGCCGAGATCAGGACGCCAAGTGGTGGTGGACTGATCTGCTACAAGATAATCGGCGTCGCCGGCATGCGCCTCGAAGCTGATCGTCTTGGTGTCGTCAGCTGCTGCGGGAATCACGAGAACCGCGAGAAGCATGACAACGGAGAGAAGAAGTGCGATCTTTTTCATGTTGTTTTTTTCCTTTCGGTATATTTTTCGGATTACTCCAATCCTCATTATAATGGATAATTCGGGAAATTGCAAGAGGAAAAATAAAATAACAAAAAAGTTTTATGAATATATGATAATCGTCCGTCCGAATTGTGGGATTTCCACAAGGGAAAGACGGCTGCCTGACGAAAACAGCCCTCCGGATCCAAAGTCCGGAGGGCTGGTTGCGGCATCCCGCAATGATCATCTTACGCTGAACAGCAGGTCCGCGTAGGTCGGGAAGGGCCAGAATTCCTTCGCGGTCATCGGCTCCATTTCATCCGCCGTGGCACGGAGCGCCTCCATAGCGGGGATGACGCTGTCACGCGCGAAGTTGGCGCGGGCACGGATATCACCCTTCAGCGTGCGGAACCGTTCGAGCGCGCGTTCCAGCTGAACGGTACGCGCGTAGCAGGTCGCGTTGCAGGAGGAGAGCGTCGAGACGAGGAGCTCCTCCACGGTCGTGTCGACACCGTCGCCGAGGAAGGCGCGCATCTGATTGGCGTCCGCGGAAAGCTTGCCGAGGTACGAGGAGACGGCGGGAACGATCTCCCGCTTCGCCATGTCGACCATCGTCTGTGCCTCGATGTTGATGACCTTGCAGTAGTTCTCCATGTAGATCTCAAAGCGGGAATGAAGCTCCGTCTCGGAAAGGACCTTGTTCTCGGTGAAGAGGCGGACGTTTTTCTCGTCGAGCATCGTGGGGAGGCAGTCCGGGGTCGAGGGAAGATTCAGCAGGCCGCGCTTTTCCGCTTCGACCTTCCAGGAGTCGTCGTAGCCGTTGCCGTTGAAGAGGATGCGCTTGTGCTGACGGATCGTCTCACGGATCAGCCCGTGCAGGGCGGTATTGAAGTCAGACGCGTTTTCCAGCCGGTCCGCGAAAATGCGGAGCGTATCCGCGACCGCGGTGTTCAGGACGACGTTCGCGCTTGAGATCGATGCGGACGAGCCGAGCATACGGAACTCGAACTTGTTGCCGGTGAAGGCGAACGGAGAGGTGCGGTTGCGGTCGGTGGTGTCCTTCGGGAATTTGGGGAGGGTGTGGACGCCGATACGCATCAGGTCCTTTTCCTTCCTGCCGTAGGGCAGATCGTTTTCGATCGCGTCGAGGATCCCGGCGATCTCGTCCCCGACAAAAATGGAGACGATCGCGGGCGGCGCCTCGTTGGCACCCAGACGGTGATCATTCCCGGCGGAGGCGACCGAGACGCGGAGCAGATCCTGATAATCGTCGACCGCCTGAATGACGGCGGCGAGGAACAGGAGGAACTGCGCGTTTTCGTGCGGGGTCTCACCGGGCTCCAGCAGATTGACGCCGGTATCGGTCGAGATCGACCAGTTGTTGTGCTTGCCCGAGCCGTTGACGCCGGCAAAGGGCTTTTCGTGGAGGAGGCAGACCAGCCCGTGCCGCGCGGCAACGCGCTGGAGGACCTCCATCGTCAGCTGATTGTGGTCCGCGGCGATGTTCGTCGTGGTGAAGACGGGCGCGAGCTCGTGCTGTGCTGGCGCTGCCTCGTTGTGCTCGGTCTTTGCGAGCACACCGAGCTTCCAGAGCTCCTCGTCCGCTTCCCGCATGAAGGCGGCGACGCGCGGCTTGATGGAGCCGTAGTAATGGTCGTCCAGCTCCTGCCCTTTCGGCGCACGGGCGCCGAAGAGCGTTCTCCCCGTGAAAACGAGGTCCTTCCGCTTGTCGTAAAGCTCTTTATCGATCAGGAAATACTCCTGCTCGGGACCGACGGTGGTCTTGACGAAGGCGACATCCTCGTTGCCGAAGAGCCGCAGGACGCGGAGCGCCTGACGGTTGATGGCCTCCATCGAGCGGAGCAGAGGCGTCTTTTTGTCCAGCGCCTCCCCGCCGTAGGAGCAGAACGCCGTGGGGATACAGAGCGTGTTCCCCTTGATGAAGGCGTAGGAGGTCGCGTCCCACGCGGTGTAGCCGCGCGCTTCAAAGGTGGCGCGCAGACCGCCGGACGGGAAGGAGGAGGCGTCCGATTCCCCTTTGACCAGCTCCTTGCCGGAAAACTCCATGATGACTCTTCCGCCCGCGACGGGGGAGACGAAGCTGTCGTGCTTCTCCGCCGTGACGCCGGTCAGCGGCTGAAACCAGTGGGTGAAATGCGTCGCGCCCTTTTCGATCGCCCAGTCCTTCATTGCCGCGGCAACGATGTTTGCCACGCTGAGATCAAGATGTCTGCTGTCCCGGACGGTGCGCTGCAGCGTATCGCAGATCTCCTTCGGGAGACGGGCGCGCATCACGTCGTCGTCAAAGACCATGGAACCGAAGCCGGCAGGCAAAACACTCATGTTCGTCACTCCTATTCAAACGGGTGGTTTGAGATAATTCTCATAATAGATTATTATAGCGGAAGAGAGCGCCTTTGTCAAGCAAACAAAAAGAAAATGGCGAAAAGCAGCACGTTTTCGTCGTTATCAAAAAATTAACATTTACTTTCCGGAAGCCTCTTGTTATTTCTGCATCTTTATGATATACTACATTTGACTAAAAATCCGATGGAGGTTCGATTGAAATGATCATTATCGACAAGTTTTTCAAAAAGCCCGAGCCCGAGCCCGAACCCGAGAACAAGGGTCTGAAGATCCTGCTCAAGGTTTTCCTGATCCTCGGTACGATCGCTTCCGCCGCTGTGATCGCAAAGATCCTGTACGACAAGTACAAGGCTGCCTTCTGCGTTGACTGCGGAAACGAAGAGGACGATCTGGACGACCTCTTTGATGAGGAAGAGACCGAGATCGAGACCGTGGAAGACGCGGTCGAGGAAGCAGCGGAAGCCGTTGAAGAAACGGTCGAAGCGGTTGCGGATGCTGTCGAAGAGGCTGCTGACGCGCAGTAATCGGAGCGGAGAGGGACCTGATTCCGGGTCCCCTCTTTTTCTTTTTGCCGCAGGCGAAAAACAATGGATTTTCCGAAAAAATACAAACCGGAGACGGCTGCCGCAAGGCGCCCGTCTCCGGTTTTCAGATGATTCGCAGTGCTTTACTTATCCGCGAGCAGTTTTTCGACCGCGGCGGTCCTGACCGCGAGGCAGAGCGCTTCCACGGCGAGGGAGAGGTTTTCCACGGTCGGGAAAGAAGGCGCGATGCGGAGGTTTTTGTCCTCCGGGTCCTTTCCGTAGGGGAAGGTCGCGCCGGCACCGGTCAGCTTGACGCCCATCGAGACCATCAGGTCCCAGACGCGCTTCGCCGTGCCGGGAAGAACGTTCAGCGAGATGAAGTAGCCGCCGCGCGGCTCGCTCCACTCCGCGATGCCGAGCCCGGTCAGCTCCTTCCGGAACGCGTTCAGGACGCACTCGAACTTCGGGCGGAGGATGTCGGCGTGCTTCTGCATCTGTGCCTTCATGCCGTCGAGGTCCTTGAAGAACCGGACGTGACGGAGCTGGTTCAGCTTGTCGAAGCCGATCGTCTGGAACTTCATCGCCGATTTGATGTGGGCGATGTTGGCGTCGGACGAGGCGACGACCGCGACGCCCGCACCCGGGAAGGTGATCTTGGAGGTGGAGGTGAAGACGTAGGCGATATCGGGATTGCCCGCCTTTTCCGCTTCCTTCAGGATGTTCGGGATCTCGGGGCAGTCGGGATAGAGCGTGTGGATGATATAGGCGTTGTCCCAGAAGATGCGGAAGTCCTTGGCCTTCGGCTTCAGCGCGGCAAAGCGGCGGACGGTCTCGTCGGAATAGACGGTCCCGTCGGGATTGGAGAACTTCGGGACGCACCAGATGCCCTTGATGCTCTCGTCCTCGGAGACCAGCTTTTCAACGATATCCATATCGGGACCGGTCTTCGTCATCGGGACGCTGACGAGCTTGATGCCGGGCGACTGGCAGACGGCAAAGTGACGGTCGTAGCCGGGAACGGGGCAGAGGAACTTGACCTCGGGCAGACGGCACCACGGTTCAGAGCCGCAGACGCCGTAGAGCATATTTCTCGCGACGGTATCGTACATGATGTTCAGGCTGGAGCTGCCGCAGACGATCACGTTCTCGGGCTTGACGTCGAGCAGATCGGCGAACAGCTTCTTTGCCTCGGGGATCCCGTCGAGGATGCCGTAGTTGCGGTAATCGGTTCCGGTTTCGGAGATGCAGTCCTCCGCGGTTACGAGATCGGTCAGCATCGGCAGCGAGAGATCGAGCTGCGCCTTTGCCGGGACGCCGCGGGACATATCCAGCTTCAGACCCTTCTGACGGAACGCCTCGCAGGCACCGTTCAGGAGAGAAAACTCCTTTTCAAGGGCTTCTTTGGAATATTCACGGTATTCCATATTCGTTTCTCCTTTTATCAATATTCCGCCTGACCGGTGGTACGCGGGAAGGGAAGAACGTCACGGATGTTGTTGACGCCGGTGACGTACATGATCAGGCGCTCGAAGCCGAGGCCGAAGCCTGCATGCCTGGTTCCGCCGTAACGGCGCAGGTCGGTATACCAGCGGTACGCGTCCTCGTCCAGACCGAATTTCTTCAGGCTTTCGTTCAGGACGTCCATGCGTTCCTCACGCTGAGAACCGCCGACGAGCTCGCCGACCGCGGGGACCAGAAGGTCGACCGCCGCGACGGTCTTGCCGTCGTCGTTGACGCGCATATAGAACGCCTTGATGTCACGGGGCCAGTCGGTGACGAAGACCGGACGGCCGAAGACCTCTTCGGTGAGGTATCTTTCGTGCTCGGTCTGCAGGTCGTCGCCCCAGCCGATGGGATACTCGAAGGTCTTGCCGCTCTCGTTCAGGAGGCGGATCGCCTCGGTGTAGGGACAGACGGCAAAGTCGGATTCCACGATGTGATGCAGACGGTCGAGCAGCGTCTTGTCAACGAACTGGTTGAAGAAGGCAAGCTCGGGCGCGCACGCTTCCAGCAGATAGCCGATCACGTACTTCAGCATCGCCTCGATGGTCTCCATATCGTCCTTCAGGTCGGCAAACGCCATTTCCGGCTCGATCATCCAGAATTCCGCCGCGTGACGGGGCGTATTGGATTTTTCGGCGCGGAAGGTGGGGCCGAATGTGTAGACGTTGGAGAACGCCATCGCGTAGCATGCCACGTTGAGCTGACCGGAAACGGTCAGGTTAGTACTCTTGCCGAAGAAATCCTCGCTGAAATCGACCTTGCCGTCCTCGGTCTTCGGCAGATCGTCGAGATCGAGGGAGGTGATGCGGAACATTTCGCCCGCGCCCTCACAGTCGTTCGTGGTGATGATCGGCGTGTGAACGTAAACGAAGTTGCGGGAATGGAAGAAGGAATGGAGCGCGAACGCCGCTTCCGAACGGACGCGGAACACGGCCTCGTACAGGTTGGTACGGGGGCGGAGATGCGCGATCGTACGGAGAAATTCCACGGAGTGACGCTTCTTCTGCAGCGGATAATCGGGGGTGGAGGCACCCTCCACGTCGATCTTCGCCGCCTTCAGCTCAAAGGGCTGCTTTGCCTCGGGCGTCAGGACCAGTTCCCCGGTCACGACGACGGAAGCGCCGACGTTGAGCTTGGCGATCGTCTGATAGTTATCCAGCTTCGCGTCCTCAAAGACGACCTGAAGGTTGGTCAGGATCGAGCCGTCGTTCAGATCGATGAAGCCGAAGACGTTGGAGGCGCGGACGGAGCGGCACCAGCCGCAGACGGTGATGGTCTGCCCCCCGAAGGCTTCGGGGGAGGCAAACAGTTCTTTTACAGTCGTTCTTTTCATAATATCGCACCTTCTGTTGAAAGAAATCGGAAGATTCAGAAGCGGATCTTTTCCGCGATATAGGCGTTGAGTTCCGAAATGGCGACGCGCTCCTGCTGCATGGAGTCGCGGTCGCGGACGGTGACGCAGCCGTCGTTCTCGGAATCGAAGTCATAGGTCACGCAGAAGGGCGTGCCGATCTCGTCCTCGCGGCGGTAGCGCTTGCCGATCGAGCCGGCCTCGTCAAAATCGGTCATGAAGTCGGCGGAAAGCTGCGTGTAGACCTCGTTTGCCTTCTCGGAGAGCTTCTTGGAAAGCGGGAGGACGGCGACCTTGAAGGGCGCGACGGCGGGATGGAAGTGCATGACGACGCGGACGTCGTTCTTTTCGGCATCGATCACTTCCTCGTCGTACGCCTCGACCAGCAGGGCGAGAGTCATGCGGTCAGCGCCGAGCGAGGGCTCGACGACGTACGGGATATAGCGCTCGTTCGTCTCCTGATCGAAGTAGGTGAGGTCCTGACCGGAATGCTCCATGTGCTGCGTGAGGTCGTAGTTGGTGCGGTCGGCGACGCCCCAGAGCTCGCCCCAGCCGAACGGGAAGAGGTACTCGAAGTCAGTCGTTGCCTTGGAATAGAAGGAAAGCTCCTCTTTTTCATGGTCGCGCAGACGGAGATTCTCGTCGCGGACGCCGAGGGACTTCAGCCAGTTGTGGCAGTAGGAGCGCCAGTAGTCGAACCACTCGAGGTCGGTATCGGGCTTGCAGAAGAATTCGAGCTCCATCTGCTCGAACTCACGGATACGGAAAATAAAGTTCCCGGGCGTGATCTCGTTGCGGAAGCTCTTGCCGACCTGGCAGACGCCGAAGGGCAGCTTGCGGCGGGTGGTGCGCTGGATGTTCGGGAAGTTGACGAAGATGCCCTGCGCGGTCTCCGGACGGAGATAAACGGCGCTCTGGGTGTCTTCGGTAACACCGATGTGGGTCTTGAACATCAGATTGAACTTCCGGATATCGGTGAAATCGCTCTTGCCGCAGCCGGGGCAGGGGATCTGCTTCTCGCGGATGTAGGCGACGAGTTGTTCACCGGTCATGGCTTCGATATTGACGTCGGTGATATTGTTGTCGTGGTTGTACGCCTCGGCGAGCTTGTCGGCGCGATGGCGCATCTTGCAGGAACGGCAGTCGATCAGCGGGTCGTTGAAGGTCGTGACGTGACCGGAAGCCACCCAGACCTCGGGATTCATCAGGATCGCGGAATCGAGACCGACGTTATAGGGATTCTCCTGGACGAACTTTTTCCACCAGGCGCGTTTGACGTTGTTCTTCAGCTCGACGCCGAGAGGACCGAAGTCCCAGGCGTTGGAAAGACCGCCGTAGATCTCGGACCCGGCGTAGACGAAGCCGCGGTTTTTGCAGAGCGCGACGATTTTTTCCATGGTTTTTTCGGTGTTTTTCATTGGTGTCTCCTTTATGATCGGATCATGATTTTTTGAAGCTGCTGAACAGTCTGCGGACCTCCGAGACGTTCGGCTCGTAGTACAGCTCGCCGTCGATGGCAGTCACTGTGCCGGGGAAGGTCTTTTCGATGACCTGCATATCAGGATAACGGAAGATGAGATCGAGTTCTTCGGTCAGCGCGAATTCGCTGAAGTCGGTCTCGACGTATTCGGCGAGGGTCGTGCGGAGCTCCAGCGCGTGCGTGTAGACCTCCGGGTCGGTAGTCAGCTTGGAAAGGACCGCCTTCAGGAAGGTGATGCCGGTCGAGCGGCGGCTCGCGCCGTTGTCGCGGTAACCGTTGAAGCGGAGCAGCATCAGCGCTTTTTCTCCGTCCAGACGCTGGATCCCGTGACGGAGCCTGATCTCAAGCCCCTCCGCCGGGTCCTCGTATTCCATGTCGATCGGAACGTTATAGGTGATCGGACCGATCTCGTCGATGATCGCCTTCAGTCCGGGGATGCCGACCGTGACGTAGAAGTCGATCGGAATGCCGATCATGCCGGTCAGCTTTTCGGAGAGATACGCGATGCCGCATTCCCCGTAGAGGGAACCGAGCTTTTTGATGATGCCCTTATCGGTGACCTTGGTCTCCGAGGGGATGGAGCAGACCGTGAATTCGTTTTTCACGCCGTCGACGTGGACGAGGACGATCTCGTCTGCCGTGATCTTCCGCTCCTTGACCGGGAAGCCCGTGACTTCCTTGTTCAGCTCGGTGAGATCGTAGTCGGTGAAGACGTCCGGCTGATAGTCGTGACCGATGAGAAGCACGGTGAAGGAAGAGGCCCGTTCTTCCGGGGGAAGGGTCTCCTGCCCGGGAATGCCGGGGTTCGTTTCACCGGAGGGATCGGTTTCGGAGGGACCGACCGGGCCGGAGCCCGATCCGAATTCCATTCTATCTGCAACGAATCCGCAGATCGTGTATCCGAGAAAACCGAAGACGAGCAGGGATACGATCAGCGTGATCAGAAAATTTCTGAATGCGGACAGCGTAAACGCCACCTTTCTGTGTCAGGACGTCCGGAAAACGGGTTTCCGGAAAAATGAAAATACTATATCTTTTATATTATAACGGGTATCGCTCATTTTTTCAAGGGGCAGAAGCAAAAAAATCAGCGGTTATTGTCCGCGGATTTTGTGAAATATCGTGATTTCCCGTCTTTCGGACGCTCCGCGGGGCTGTTTCGGTCCCGGATCGGCAAAAAACACCGCTCAAAATCCGGGTTTCCCTCTTGCAATTTGGGACGGGGTATGATATAATACACACGGTCGGGATCGCCCGATACGTTCTCGTAGCTCAGCAGGATAGAGCGTCCGCCTCCTAAGGTAATGGCGCGTCTATCCCCAAACTTAAAGCCGCAAAAACGGCTCACAGTTCTAACCGAGTTGTGGATGCCATCAATTTTGATGGATTTGCTAATTTCGGGCACTCGCGCCCTGTTACTCAAAAACAGGAAAAACGATTAGCAAAATCGGCAATTTGCTAATCAAAAACGCACCGAACATACAAAAAATGCAGAACACAATAAGCCAAAAAACCTTGTAAATACTGCATTTTTTCATAAATGTCTCCGTAGCTCAGCAGGATAGAGCGTTCGCCTCCTAAGCGAAAGGCCGGCGGTTCGAATCCGCCCGGGGACGCCACCTATTATCACGGGATTTCGATTTTCGATTTCCCGTGTTTTTCTTTGTCTCTGATAACGATTTCGTGATTTCGTGCTAATCGCAATTAGCAAATTCCCGATTTCTGCTAATCAAAACTACCGTTTTGCTA
>JAZLIW010000115.1:0-3972 GCA_045617585.1 Eubacteriales bacterium | reverse complement strand
TGGGTAAGGCGAACCCGCGCCCGCTGATTACCCCCCACCGGATCCGGTCCCTGCGCGGCTCACGCCTTTGCAAATCGAAATACGATCGGTGGCGGCGGGAGCAAGCCCCCGCCCTACGGACACGGGGCGCGGCTCCGCCTTGCAAATCGGGATACGTTCGACGGCGGGAGCAAGCCCCCGCCCTACGGTGAAAGGTGCGCGGCTCACGCCTTACCGAATGGGGCACGTTCGGCGGCGGGAGCAAGCCCCCGCCCTACGGGTGGAATGCGCGGCTGTGCCTTACGGATCGGTACGCGTTCGAGATGACGGCGGGAGCAAGCCCCCGCCCTACGGTGAAAGGTGCGCGGCGCGGAAGCACGCGCCTCAGGGATGGAAAAAACGCGCGAAAAAGACCCGGAAGGGGTGTTCTCTTCCGGGTCTTTCGTTCGCGGCGCGAAAAAACGCGCCTGACAATGACAAGTATCGCAATGCACGAAGGTACAAAGAAAATGTACAGCAGGTGCCTCTTTGGTCCTTTCTCGGGCGAGAAAGGACATCGCGTCCCCGTCTTACTTGATCGCTTCGGAGACCGCGACGGCGCAGGCGACGGTCATACCGACCATCGGGTTGTTGCCGGCGCCGATCAGGCCCATCATTTCGACGTGCGCGGGAACGGAGGAGGAGCCTGCGAACTGCGCGTCGGAATGCATACGGCCCATCGTATCGGTCATACCGTAGGAAGCGGGACCGGCTGCCATGTTATCGGGATGGAGCGTTCTGCCCGTGCCGCCGCCGGAAGCGACGGAGAAATACTTCTTGCCGTTCTCGACAGCCCACTTCTTGTAGGTGCCGGCGACAGGATGCTGGAAGCGGGTCGGGTTGGTGGAGTTGCCGGTGATGGAAACGTCCACATCCTCGAGACGCATGATGGCAACGCCCTCGCAGACGTCGTTGCAGCCGTAAACGCGGACCTTTGCCTTTTCGCCGTTCGAGAAAGCGATCTCACGGACGACCTTGACGGTGTCGGTGTAGAAATCGTACTCGGTCTGCACGTAGGGGAAGCCGTTGATACGGGAGATGATATAAGCGGCATCCTTGCCGAGACCGTTCAGGATGACCTTGAGCGGTTCTTTTCTGACCTTGTTCGCGGTGCGGGCGATACCGATCGCGCCTTCCGCGGCGGCGAAGGACTCGTGACCGGCGAGGAAGCAGAAGCACTTCGTGTCGTCACGGAGCAGCATCGCGCCGAGGTTGCCGTGGCCGAGACCGACCTTACGGTTCTGAGCGACGGAGCCGGGGACGCAGAACGCCTGAAGACCGATACCGATCGCTTCGGCGGCTTCGGCAGCGTCCTTGACACCCTTCTTCAGTGCGACCGCGCAGCCGAGGGTATAAGCCCAGCTTGCGTTCTCGAACGCGATGGGCTGAACGCCCTTGACGATCGCGTCAACGTCGATGCCCTTGTCGAGGCAGATCTGGCGCGCGTCTTCGAGGTCCTTGATGCCGTATTCTTCCATGCAGGCGATGATGCCCGCCATTCTTCTTTCCTTGCCTTCAAAAATGACGTCGTTAGACATTTCGGGATCCTCCTCTCTCAGTTCTTTCTGGGGTCAATGAACTTGACGCCCTCGTTGTATCTGCCGTAGGTCTTGACGTTGCTCTCGAACGCTTCCTGGTAGGACTTGCCTGCCTTGACTGCTTCGAGCATCTTGCCGAGGTGGATGAACTTGTAGCCGATGACCTCGTCGTTTGCGTCAAGCGCCTGCTCGAGGATGTAGCCCTCAGCCATTTCGAGGTAACGGACGCCCTTTTCCTTGGTGGCGTACATCGTACCGACCTGAGAACGCAGCCCCTTGCCGAGGTCGTCCAGACCGGAACCGATCGGAAGCCCGTCCTCGGAGAACGCGGTCTGGGAACGGCCGTAAACGATCTGGAGGAACAGCTCTCTCATCGCGACGTTGATCGCGTCGCAGACGAGGTCGGTGTTCAGCGCTTCGAGAAGCGTCTTGCCCTGCAGGATCTCCGCTGCCATCGCGGCGGAATGGGTCATGCCGGAGCAGCCGATGGTCTCAACGAGGGCTTCCTCGATGATACCGTTCTTGACGTTGAGGGTCAGCTTGCAGGCGCCCTGCTCGGGTGCGCACCAGCCGATGCCGTGGGTGAGACCGCTGATATCCTTGATCTCAAATGCTTTGACCCAGTTTCCTTCTTCAGGAATGGGCGCGGGACCGTGCTTCGGTCCCTTGGCGACGTAGGTCATGTTCTGGACCTCGCGCGTTAATGCGTATGGACATTCGCTCATGGTTGATCTCCTTTGTCTGAATTACTGGTATTTTGACATACACCCTCATTATACCCCAAACGCGCCGAAAAATCAAGAGAAAGTTTTGAAAAATATCTTCGCCGGGGCGTTCCGGGCGCTGGCGCCCGGAACCCGGGCGTCCGTTCCCGATAACGGAACGAAAACACCGTTTCCCGTCGCCCACCGTGATACGGTGCGGTGAGTGCCGGGAAACGGCGTGAAAAGGAAGGATCAGTTTTTGTATTTGCGGTTGTCTCTCGAGATCGAGATGACGGCGACGACGACGACGGCAACGGCGGCGACGCTGATCAGGATCAGCCCGACCGCACCGCCTTTTTTCGGCGCGGGCTTTTCGGTTTCGGTGTCACCGGAACCTGCCGTCTCGGGACCCGGGGCCGCGGTGCCGGCCGCTTCGGTACCCGGGGCATCCGTGCCCGGGACATCCGTCCCCGGGGCATCCGTCCCCGGCGCTTCGGTCACGGCGGGAGCGGTCTCGGGAACCGTTTCCGGCTCGGTCTCGGCTTCGGCGCCCTCGTTCAGGACCTCAAAGTAGTCGACGGAAAAACGGTAGACGCTGCTGTAACAGGTCAGCGTGACGTAGTGCTCCCCGGCGGGAAGATCGGTGAATTCGAGAATGGGGGTGTGGTCGGTGTTGTTGTCGGTCGGGGCGATCAGATCGACCAGCCGGTCGGAGACGTCCTCTCCGTCAAGCCTCGCGCCGATATCGTACACGCTGAAGCCGTGGTCGTTGCGGTAGCAGGTGCAGAGGCGGAATCCCGTGCCCTTGAAGTAAACGACGATCTGCGCGCCGTTGAAGACGTTCATGCCTCTTTCCTGATAGAGGTGCTCGGCGTCCTTCCAGAACTGGAAGGAATTGTCGTTGTACCCGTTGTTATAGGACGCGGGGATCGGATAATGCGCGCCCTCCGCGGAGATCAGGTCGACGAGATCGTCCTCAAAGATCGAGTGTCGGGTCCACCCCTCCTCGACCTCTTCATCCGACCACGCGGATACACAGACGGTGCAGAGAACTGCCGCGGTCAGGACGGCAAGAAGTAAATAGAACATTTTTTTCATTTCCGGTTTCCTCCGTATGCTTTTGTGGATACCTCTATTATAAAGCGCCGCGCCTTTTCTGTCAATGGGTTTTTCCGCTCCGGCGCAAAAAAACGAAGCCCTGCCCGGGGGCAGAGCTTCGCGTGGGATCCGTGCGGGATATCAGTGTCTCTTCTTGGAAGCGACGAGGGCGATGCCCAGAGCGGCGACTGCGAAGACCGCGACGGAAGAAGCGGCGTCGAAGGTGCCGGGGTTGGGATCGGTGGGCTCGGGATCAGTGGGCGTGGGGTCATCGGGCGTAGGATCGGTGGGCTCGGGATCAACGGGAGCGGGAGCGGCACCGATCTTGATCTCGGAACCGTCAGCCTTCAGGGCGACGATGTTTCTGATCTTGACGTCGGTGGGGGTGGTATCCTCGGTTACGTTGAAGATACGGAAACGGCAGAGATTGGTGTAATCAAAGCCGGCTTCGGTACCGTCGTCCGGGTTGGTGTCGTTGGATTCGCTGATGGAAGCGAGGTCGAGGGTAACGGTGTTCCAGCCGTCAACGAGCGTACCGAGAGCGGCAACGCCCATGATCTGCTTTTCTTTCCAGTCGCAGTTCGGGTGAGAACCGATCTCGAAGGAAGTGATCT
>JAZLIW010000114.1:0-29846 GCA_045617585.1 Eubacteriales bacterium | reverse complement strand
GTTGCCTTCCTAAGACCGCTTGGCCCCCGACTTCGAAGCGGAACTGGTAGAGATCCGGGTCAAAGACCTGCGGGTCACGGGAATCGCGCTGCAGCTTTCCGGTGTCGACGGAACCGTAATACAGCCGTCCCTCTTTCCGGTCCACGTACGCCGCTTTTGCCGCGGTCACGGCTGCCTCTTTCAGGCTTTCGAGAAAAACGCTGTTTTTCCCGTCGATCCCGGTCGGTCCCCAAAGACCGAGGGTATCGAGCCCGGCGTGCGTGTGCGTGGCGCAGACGTTGACCGATACGCAGTTTTTGTCCTTCAGATAATCTTTCAGTCTGCCTCGGATATCGTTCACCGCGTCGGAGCTGAGCGCAATACAGTCGACGCTGATCATCAGCACCGCACCCTCGCCGCCGTCCATCCAGATGGCGGTCGCGCGCTGCAGGTCGGAGACACCGTCGATCTCCCAGCCGCCGTGATATCCGGCGATATAGAGCGGCTCTCCGGAGTTTTCGGGGACCAGGATCTCCGCGCTGCCCCAGCCCATGATCCAGAGATCCTCGTCGGGAGTGACCGGGGGCTCGGTCTCGGCGGGTTTCGTATCGGGTGCTTCGGTATCGGGAGGAAGCGTCTCCGGTGAGGAGGCGGTGGTTTCTTCGGTGCGTGACGTATCGGGAGCGGCTTCCGTTTCGCCGGCTGTCTCGGGGATCGGCTCGGTGCCCGGGGTCCCTCTTTCGTTCCCGGTATCCGGTTCGGTCGCGGGGGAAGTACCTGGGGGATCGGTTACCGAAGCGGGACCTTCCGTCGGTGCGCAGGCGGAAAGAAGCAGGGCAGACGCGATGAGACACAGAAAGATGATTCTTTTCATGATTTCCACTCCTACAGATTGTCAAGGATCCCGTTCCGGATCAGTCCGATCAGAGAGCGCAGAACGTCGTAAAAACGGATCCCGTTGACCTTGGAAAAGAGAACGACGAACAGAAAGGCGAGAAGAAGGCAGACTGCCACGAGCAGCGCGTATCCGAGCCCGGCAAAGATGCGTCCTTTCCCCTTCGGCGGGAAAAAGAAGATCAGCAGCGAGGGGATCAGCAAAAGCAGCGCGGGGATCACGCATTTCGGTGCGACCCTCGCGTCCCGAAGCTGGGAGAAGATGGGGACGAGGGTTTCTTTTATATCCTTGCCGATCGGGAGCCGCCCGATCACGTCACCGAGATGACGGAGAAAGACGCAGCCGCCGCAGACGGCGATGACCGTCAGCACAAGGAATCCCGCGGCGCAGATCACGGTCCGCGCCGTCCGGGCTCCCGCGTTTTTACCGTCGGTTTTCATTTATCTCCGACCGGGACGAAGCGGAGGACGAAGAGGTCGGTCGGTTCGCCCTTGACGCGGACGGTGCCTTTTTTGCTGACGGTTCGGACGGAAAGGACCTCGTTCTTCTCGTTCAGTACGGTCAGATCGAAGCGGTCCGCGTCCAGATAACCGCCGAGATCGAAGGAAAGCGAAGCGCGGTCGGTCCTTTCGTTCAGGACGGCAAAGCCGAGCATCGTTCCGTTCTGACGGTAGAAGCCGGCACGGACGTTTTCGGGCTCTTTGCAGAGCGGGCAGTCACCGAGGTTGTCACCGTCGGTGAAATAGGCAAGATAGCTCTTGCGGAGTGCCGCAAGACGTTTGAGCGTCTCGGAGAAGCGAGGATAATCGGAGATCATCGCCGAGCCGTTCATGAGACCGGGCTTCGACGGGTAAGCGTTCATCATCGCGTTGTCCATGAAGATGTATTTTGCGAACAGCGGGGAAGAGTCGACGTTGATGTTCGGGCGCTCGGTTTCCACGACGTAGAGGTAGGGGCGGTAGTCGGTCATGCCCTCGTTCCACCAGAGCCACGTCCACTGGGTATCGCAGTTGTCGATATCGGACTCCATAAAAAAGGTGGATTCTCCGGAGAAGTGCGCTTCCGGGTACATTTCTGACGTTTCCAGACGGTAATTGTTGATCAGCTCATGCAGGGCGTCGTTGCCTGCCAGCAGGATATACTGGTCCCACGCGATGGAGGGCATTCCAAGCTCGTCCCGGCAGAAGCGGAGCGATTCGTTGACCGCGTCCTTCCACCAATCCTGATCGAGGTTGCCCAGGTTGCAGGAACTCCAGCGCTTCATGTACGGGGCGCGGAACACGGGGACCGCCTTGATGGTCTCCGCCCACGTCGCGTTGACGGGAAGACCGCGCTCCACCGCCTGCTTGTACCAGACCTGAACGAAGGAAACGAGCGGATAAACGTCGACGCCCTTTTCACGGCATACCTTAACGTTCTCACGGAAAAGGTCGTAGCCGCCGTATTCGGGATAGAGCGTATCCTTCGTGTAAGGGAAATAGTCGGAGTTCGACCAGCCCCAGAGGCACAGTCCGCCGAGACCGTGCTCGGCAATATCGTCCGCGAGCGCGGGCAGATCCCGGTAGGTCCACGCAGCGTCCTCGGGGTCCTTCGGATAGCCGGAGCCAAGCCATGCGGTACGGAAGCCCATCCATTCCTTCATGCAGCGCGGGACGGGCACGACGCGTTTCTGATTCTTTTTGACGAAGGCTTTATAGGCGTCGATCCCGCGCACCCAGCCGCCCTCGTGGGGTGTCAGGACGTAAACGCCGGAATCGTAGGTCTGCCCGTTCCCGAGCTCAAGGTACTGCATCGAGGCGATGCGTACCGTGCGGTCCTCGTGATTGAGCTTGACCCAGTAGGTATCGTTGGAGCCCATCCAGCCCTTGTTTTCCGGTCCCCAGCCCCACGCCTGACGGTAGAGGGAGAGACCCGCGTTTAGGGAGCCGTAATCCAGCCAGCGTCCGCCCATCGCGCGGTCCGCGCCGTTTGCGGGGAACAGACCCGCAGGAGAGAAGAACTGCCCGGCGACCGTGCGGTTCTCACCGTAGAAGCGTTCCCGCGAGCGCTCGTTGCTGTCCTGTTCGACGTAAGGATTCATATGGAAAAGGGTCGTGGTGAAGCGTGCGTTCTGCTCTCCGCTGACTGCGGCAAGCCCCTCGAGATTCGGGAACAGGATCTGTCTGACGAGCGTATCAGAGTGGTTCGTGACCGTGCAGCGCATGTCCACGGATCTGCCGTCGGGATCGGGAGAAAGGAAGATCGTTACCTCCACGCCGCCCTTCATCTCGGGCAGATCGGGCATAGCGATATTCATGGAAAGCATCCGGTAACGGATGATCACGGTGCCGTCCTTGGAGCGAATGACGGGGGACTGACGGTTGTACTTTCCGCAGGGGGAAAGACGGAGCAGATCGTAGTCCAGATGGACGGGATATGCGAGGTCCACGAGACCGCAGGGGGAGGCGATGAATTCGGGACAGCCTGCACGTTTCAGGGAAAGCACGGCACCGGTTGCCGTGTCAAGCACGAAGCGGCTGCCGTTGAGAGTGAAGAAGACGGTTTGTTTTTCCGGATTGTGAATGATTCGCATTTTTTCTATCTCCTGTATTTTGGTGACCGAATCTGCGGCCTGTTTTGACGGTAAAATGATCTACGGGATAAACGGGTATATGCGGTCTATAAGAGACCAGACACCCCAGCAAAGGAGAGAAATCAGTGTGCAGCATATGACTGAGTAAATGGTATTGGCTGTGACTTCTGTAAAGATCGAGTCGTATTCTCCGTTTCTGTCGGAGGTGATGCTGCGAAGTAAGTTCGATGAAAAACCGCAGATAAGAGTTGATATAAGCAGCAGTGTGATGGTATGATCGGTTCGCGGAAGATGAAGCAGAACGGCGGTGACGTTGACGGCAGTCATGGAAATCAGATAGTCTGAAGTGACGAATTCTCGCGCCGCGTGAAGAAGAACGAACGCAAACAGGAAGACAAACAGAACAGAGTATATTTCGCCTGCTTTATTTGATGATGAGCCGAACATGAAGTCCGGACCGTTTGTTGTTAAGATGAGCTGAAGAATCGTGTTTCCCAGAATGGCTGCCAACAGTTCAAATAGAAATTCAAGCGCCGAACCTTTGACGTAATCCCATCCTCCTTTATTTTTCAGGTCCGAAAAAGACTCTGAATCCGGGTCACACAGAAAGTGCTTTATCAAAGGGACAGCGGCCTTGATCAGAATGAATGGGACGGAGTATACCGCGGTGAGAGCAAACTGTATGAAGAGCGAATCGATGACCTTGTTGAGCAGGATCTTGTTTTCCCGCTCCCATATCCCGCTCATCACGTCGTTGAATTCCCCTGCGGGCAAAAGGGAAGGAAACAGCTTGTTGATATCGGGCTTGTAAATGATCAGCAGGATTGCTGTACCGAAGATCATCAGCACGCTCAATCCTATTTCCACGTATTTATTTGATATATTAAAATGTACATTCTTAAAGATCCGGTGAAAAATCGAAGTAAAAAAGTCTGCGATAGCGACCACAAGTATGATCGCTGAGACAAAAATGAAGATAAAGAAGAGACTCAGAATAAAATAGAAGCCTTCAGATATATAATCAATATTGGGGTTGATAGAATATTCTGAAGCCAATTTCGTAAATATGACGAACACCTTCTTTGTATAATCCTCATTTTATATACATTATAACAACAGTGCGTTGCAATGTCAATGAGATATCAAACGTGAACCACATATTTTTTTATTTTTTATGAAAAGGTCTTCACAAATGTGATTCGGTTTGTTATAATAATATTAAAAGCAAATCGAGGAAAGTATGAAGATATACTGTAATCCGATCGACCTTCCCTATGCTTTGCAGTTTGACGGGAATACCGCCTTCCGTGAGGCAGCGGATCCCTCTCTCGTTCCGTTCGGCGGGAAATATTATCTGTTTCTGTCGATGAACGAGGGCTATTTCGTGACCGGGGATCTGGTCACGTATGAAAAGCGTCCGTATCCCGACGGGCTGCCGACCGGTGATTACGCGCCGGACGTCTGCGTCTGCGGGGACGAGCTCGTTTTCTGTATCCGCCATCCGGCGGGCGGGACTGCGTTCGTTTCCTCTCCGGATCCCGAGAGAATCCCGTTTACCGTACACCGTTCTCCCGTGCCGTATTCCGACCCCTGCCTCTTTTCGGATGAGGACGGCAGGAAATACTACTATTTCGGCTGTTCCGACCGGGAACCGATCTTCGGAGTTCCGCTCGACGACGGGTATCAGCCGCTTTCCGATCCGGTCCCTTTGGTTTTTGAAGACAGAAAGACCAAAGGATACGAACGGAGCGGGGATTGCCATGAAGACCCCCGGAGCCGTCCGTGGATCGAAGGCGCGTGGATGACGAAGAGGGACGGACGGTACTATCTGCAATACGCGGCACCGGGAACGCAGTTCAACTGTTACTGCGACGCGGTCGCGACCTCCTTATCGCCGCTCGGACCCTTCACCCCGGCAAATAACAATCCGTATTCCTATGAGCCCGGCGGATTTCTGACCGGAGCGGGACACGGCTCGACCTTTGAGTGCCCGGACGGACGCTTCTTTCATATCGCGACGGCGCGCGTCAGCGTGAACCATATGTTTGAGCGCAGGATTGGGCTCTGGCAGGCAGGCTTTGACCGGGACGGGGAACTGTGGTGCGATCAGTATTTCGGCGATTACCCGAGAGATACGGTCAGAGAACCCTTTTCCGCTCCCCCGTGGATGCTGCTTTCCTACCGCAAAAAGATCACGGCGTCCTCCGGTCCCTGTCCGGAAAACGCGGTCGACGAGGATATCCGCACCTCGTGGAGAGCTGGGCAGGACGACGTCAGACCGACGCTGACCCTTGATCTCGGCAGTCCGTACGAGGTACGCGCCGTATCGCTGAGCTTTGCCGATCACCGGGAGGATCTGATCCGGAACGGTCCTGCTCCTGCCGGGGGCAGAAGAACGGACACGGTCAGGCGCCCGCTCCGATGGATCCTTGAGGGGAGTACGGACGGCGTGACTTACCGGCTGCTTTCGGACGGAAGCGGGGAGGAGGACTGCCGTCCGCATCCGCTCGTTCTGACGGGAGAGGGCACGGAATGCCGGTATCTCCGGCTGACTGTGACGCAGACGCCCTTCGGCGTTCCGGCATCCGTTTCCGGTTTCCGCGTGTTCGGGATCGGGCACGGCGCAAAACCTATGCGAGCCCGGTTATCGGGTATCAGGGGCTCGCCGATCGACGCGGAACTGCGGTTCGCCGCGGAGAACGCCGACGGTTACGCCGTCAGGTGGGGATACGCGCCCGACAAGCTTTATCATTCGGAGACCGTGTACGGCAGAGAAAGCACGGTGCTTCGCGCACTGACGGCGGGACAGCCGCTTTTCGTCCGTGTGGATTCCTTCAACGAAAACGGCGTGACTGCCGGATCAATCACAGAAATCAAGGAGACGATTCAATGAGAATGAAAACGAGGTTATTTGCCATGCTGTTATGTCTGACGGCGGTCCTTCCCGCCTTATTTGGCTGCGACGGAGGGACGGATCCCGGGAAAGAAACGGGATCTGTGACCGAAAAAGAAACGGAAGCCGGGACCGAGGCTTCGACGGAGCCCGCCGAGATTAAATATACCGGGTACAAGCTGCCCGGGGTCGTTGAAACGCATTTCACCAAAGAGGTCGTCGTCGCAGATGCCGTCGCGACAGACAGACCGTATTCCGCGGATCCTACCGGTGAGAAGGATTGCTCCGCCGCGCTGAATAAGGCGATCAAGGCGGTCTATGACAACGGCGGTGGGACCGTGTTCCTTCCGGCAGGGACGTACCGCCTTGAAAATACGGTCGAGGTCCTTCCTTTCGTCTCTCTCGTCGGCGATTTCTCCGAGAAATGCGACGGCAGCGAGGGGACCGTGATCCTCGCCTGCGTTCCCTCCAGTGACGAAAAGCAGCCCGGTCTGTTCCGTATCGGCGGTTCCGCAGGCGTCGTCGGTCTGACCGTCTATTATCCCGAGCAGGATATCGGCAGCGTCAAGCCCTATCCATATACCTTTGAGATCCCCGGCTCTGCTGCGGGAGCCGAATACTATATGCTGTCGACGATCGAGAACTGCGTGGTCCTGAACGGGTACCGCGGCATCTACGCGGGGTCGGTCAACGAGCAGATGATCATCAAAAACGTGCGCGGGACGTTCCTTAAGACCGCGTTCGAGCTTTACGATTCCGCCGACGCGTCGAGCATCGCACGTATCGAGGCGACGCCCGATTACTGGGCGAATTGCGCTCTCGGTTCCGCTGACCGAAAAAAGATCGCGTCCTATACGGAGAAGAGCAGTGAAGCGTTTGTGATCGGCGACCTTGAATGGGCGTCTTTTTCCGATCTGACCTGCGATTCTTATATGACCGGCATTCACGTCGTAAAGGGACCGCGTGCGGTGTTCAGCGGTATGATCTACCGCCCGATCCTGAAGAATACGGCGCTTGGCATCGTTGTTGACGATATCGACGCAAGGACTGGGTACGGTATCGGGGTGACCGGAGGCGAGATCGACGCATACGAATTCGCCGTCGTGAACAACACGAAGGGGAAGGTCCAACTGACCGGGACCGTGACTAATGCCGATCTTTCGGGCAGCGTGACCGTCAACCGCGAGGAGCCCGATTCGTATCCGAGCTGGGAAGCAGCGGCGCCGCAGCCGAAGACTGATTTTTCCGCCGTCAAGGCTGTCGATCCTGCGGCAAACTACGACGTTTCTGCGAGACTGCAGAAGACGCTTGACGAAATGGGCGAAAAAGGCGGCGGTATCGTGTATCTGCCTGCCGGCTTCTATCTTCTGGAGAATCCCGTAAACGTTCCGGATAACGTCGAGCTGCGCGGTGCCGGCTACGTCGGGATCCGCGATCAGATGTCGCTTTCCCTCGGAACGATCATCTTCTCCAAGGTGGATCTCAAGAATTCCGATACCGCGGCGGTGACGCTCGGAAAAGGCTCCGGGCTCCGCAACGTGAATCTCGTGCAGTCGCTCTACAACAACCTTGACGAATACTTAAAGAACGGCAAATTCGCGCCGACGGAATATCTCGTCCGTCTGGATGGGGACGGCGGCTACGTGAGAAACTGCGCGATGTCCGGCGTCCGCAACGCGATCGACGTACATTACTCGAATCATTATTATATCTCCGGTCTTTCCCTGAACGCGTATCAGTACGGAGTTCACGTGAGCGGCTCGGATCACGGCTACGTCGGTTTCGTTCTGACGAACGTAACTGTCGGCTTCCGCAACCGTTTCTGGGGATTGTCCAACCTGAAATCACTTTTCCCGGAGGGACAGGACAAAAACTTTGAGACCTCCCTGAAGGATGAGGATGAGTATAATACCGTCAATATGATGATGGACAATTATACCGAACTGTATTACGAAGGCTGTGAAGACGCGATCTGCGAATATATCTTCTCTTACGGTGCACTCCATACGATCCATTGTTTTGATTCCCGAGTGAAGGGGCTCAATATCGGCAAGGACTGCAACTGGCTCTATCCCGTCCATACGCCGATGATCGTCGCCGAGGAAGATTCGGAGCTGCAGATCTGGAACATGACCCGATTCAACGGCAAGTCCTGCAAGGCGGATGATACCTCTCTCGTTGAGATCTACACGCGCGTAACCATCAATGAAAACGAGGACAACCTCGTGATCCTTCCGTAAGAGGGCGAAAGGACTCGTACCGGATCTTCCGCTCTTCGGATATCCGGTGAAATAAAAAACTGCCGCAGCCGCGCATGCTCACGGGCAAAACGCGTCTGCGGCAGTTTTCCGTTATCCGTTGTCGTACTTTTCATCCTCGGCGGCGATCATTGCTTCCAGTTTTTTTGCAGCCTCTCCTGCGCGGCGGTAGTAATCTTCCGGGGAGAGATCCGCGTAAATGGGAGAATTTGCCCGGATGAGTTCAAGCATAACGGTCCCGGTATAACCGCTTTTTGCGATCTCCGACGCAATATAGCCGTAATCAAGCGTTCCGTCGAAGGGGATCAAATGCTCGTCCTGATTGAAAACGCCGTGATTGTCATGCAGATGGAGTGCGCCGAGATACTGACCGAAGAGCGGCATATACCGCCTGCCCGGGGTAAAGCAGCCCTCATGCCCTGCGTCCCAGCAGAATCTCGCCGCAGGGAACTGCTCGAATACGTACGCGAGATTGGAAAGCATCCGTTGATTTTCGTAACAGACCGTTACGCCCTTCTTTTCCGCATGCTCCATCAGCCTCGCAAAACGGCGGTGTCCGGTCTCACAGACGATCGGCGGATGAAGACCGCCGGAAAGATGAACGACGAGCGCCGGGATCTCGGCGTCCGCGCAGACGTCGACCGAACGGATGAGACGGTCGAGCATCCTGTCTCCGTCCGGTCCCTCCGCCCAGATTTCGTTGATACCGTCAAAAGGCGCGTGGAGGTTGTCTAAGGAGATACCGTATTTTGCGGTTTCCGCAAGAACGATATCCAGCTCCGGACGGTTTGGAAAGGCAAACGTAGAGGTAAAGCCGTTTTCCTTCATCAGTGCCGCCGCGTCGGAGGCAGGAAGCCCGCTGTAACATCCCCAACTGATCCCGATTTTTCTTTTCACAATTCCTGTCCCCGCTCACGTTTCGCCGTAAGCTTCCTTTCTTTTTTCATATTTCCATTTTACCACGTTTTTTCGTCGATTTCAAGCGCAGAACGCACGTAATATATCCTCATGAAAAAAATACTCTTGATTTTTCCTTTGATTTCCGTTATAATAAATCAAATACGGACGTGCCCGCGTGATAATCGGAACCGCACGGCCGTGAACGCACGGAAAGGAAACGATCATGAAACGAATCATTGCTTTGATCGCGCTGTTTGCGTCGCTGCTGTCCGTCCTTTGCGCATGCGGTCAGACCGGGGAAAGGCCCGCTTCGACCGATCCCGCGGAGCAGACGGAAGAAATTACAGAGACCGGGGAGGCCGAGACCGTGAAACAGGATCCGAAGAATACGCCAGAGGGGTTCAACTATATCATCAGTACGCAGGCATTCAGCCCGAACTACACCTTTACCGACGAGGATCCTCTGATCGAGATCGGCGGCAGGATCGCCGCGCTCGGCGCGAACGCGATCAAATTCTACGCGACCGACGTGAATCAGGTGGATGCCCTGCTGAAAAAGTACGACTTCCGTTACGTTTTCATGTGGTACCGTTCCGACCCGTATTTCAAGGACGGCAATTATACCGAGGCGGAGGCAAAGGCGGATTACGACGCGTTCTACGCTTATACCAAACGTTTGCTGAAAAAGTATAACGGTACCGGGATCGAGTTCTTCCTCGGTCACTGGGAAGGGGACTGGTATTTCGTTGACAATTATGATACCGCGCAGAAGACCGTCCGTGAGGATATCACGGAGGGCATGATCGCGTGGATGAACAACCGTCAGAAGGCGGTCGACGACGCAAAACGGGATACGCCCCACGAAAACGTGTACGTCTGGAACTATCTGGAGCTGAACCGTCCGACCGACGCGATGGACGACAAAATGGACCGCGTGGTCAACCGTGTCCTTCCGTATACGAACGTTGATTACGTCTCCTATTCCGCATACGACTGCATGGATATGCAGCCCTACGCCGTGAAAAAGGTCATCGACAAGATCTACGAGAATCTGCCGGAGAAAGATGGCGTGATCGGTCCCCGCGTCTTTATCGGGGAATTCGGTCAGCCGGCTGCCAATCAGGGCTTTGACGATGAAAAGCACGCGGAGGTCAATTTGAGGATCTTCCGCAAGTTCCTTGACTGTGACGTCCGCTTCGTCCTTTACTGGCAAATGTATGATAACGAAAAACTGGCGGACGGACGCGACCGCGGTTTCTGGCTCGTGACGAATGAGAACGAAAAGACGGGGCTCTATTACGCGCTGGAGAGCGTTTTGTCTCAGGCGAAAAAGTACGTCTCCGATTATTACGCGGCAAACGGTGACGTCCCGACGCACGACGAATACAGAAAGTTCTTGCTGACGCTTGATGAATTCAATTAAGAGGATAAGATCATGAAAATCGCAAAACGTTCCCCGTTTGCTGGGGCACCCGTTATCACGTCTCCTTCCGTCATCGGCTGTTCCCCCGACAAGCCGATGCTATACCGCCTGACGGCGATCGGCTCACGGCCGATCGCTTTTGCCGTTTCCGGTCTGCCCGACGGGCTTGCGCTTGACGGACAGATCATCACCGGTGAGCCGAAGTTCGGCGGCCGCTTTGAACTGACCGTGACAGCGGAAAACGGGGAAGGACAAGCCGTGAAAACGATCCGCCTTGAAGTATTTCCAGGGAATATCCGCCGCACGCCGCTTCTCGGTTTTACCTCGTGGAACGCTTACGCGACGAAGGTCAGTCAGGAGCTGCTGCTCCGGACCGCAGATACGATGGAGGAGACGGGGCTGAACGACTACGGATATCAGTATATCAACGTGGATTCCTCCTGGCAGGGGGAATACGGCGGGGAATTCAACGCCATCCAGCCGTGCGGCAGATTCCCGGATATCGCCGCAATGACGCGGGAACTGCACCGGCGCGGATTTCTCTGCGGGATCTATTCCTCCCCGTTCATTGAGCCGTGGGGATGTCCTTCCGACCGGAAATCCATCCCCGGCTGCACCGTGGCTCCCCCGGATCCCCGTTTTCCTTCCAACAACGGCGGGATCGGTCTTGACCGGAGAGAGAAAAACAACGTTCTTCAGTGGACAGCGTGGGGGATCGACTATCTGAAATACGATTGGGGTCCTACTGACCCCGTGAACGCGGAATATATGCGGAAGGCGCTGGACGAGTCGCCGCGGGATATTGCGTACTGCATTACCGTGATGGCAATGCCCGCGGATGCGGAATATTGGCGCAGGAACGCCGCGTCGTGGCGCTGCTGCCCTGATACCGACGGCAAATGGGAGACCGTAAAAAGGACAGCGGACGCTTATCTGCCGTGGCAGAGGATCTCCGGTCACGGGCATTACATGGACCTTGATATGCTCGCGATCGGCAAAATGGAGCAGTTCACCTGCGAGCTGACCGAGGACGAGATGGTCTTCGATTATTCGCTCCGTGCCTTTCTGTGTTCGCCGATCCAGATGAGCAGCCGTCTCGACGAGGCGACGGAATTCGAGCTGGATCTTTACGAAAACGAAGAGGTCATCGCCCTGAATCAGGACGGACTTCTGACCGCTCCCGTTCTTCTCGCCTCGGACGGGGAGCTCCGCGTATACGGCAGACCTCTTGAGGGCGGTGATCTCGGGATCGCGGTCTTCAACGCGTCTGACGGGGAAAAAACGGTCGTCACCACATTCGGAAAAACCGGTACCGTCCGTGACGTCTGGCAGAAGAAGGATCTCTGCCGGTCCGACCGTATCGACACAGTCTGCGCGCCGCACGCCGCTTATCTGTACCGCATTTCATTCTGAACGCGACCGGACGGGGACGTTCATATCGGGGAGGAAACACCGTGGCTGACGGTAAACAGATCCACGCAAAGCATCGTGAGCGGTTGATCAATCGCTATCTGAAAGAAGGACTGGACGGTTTTGAACCGCATCAGGTGCTGGAGCTGATCCTGTTCTTTTCGATCCCGAGAAAGGATACCAATCCGATCGCGCACGAGCTCATCAACAGATTCGGTGATCTTGAGCGCGTGATGACCGCGAAGACCGAAGAGCTCTGTCAGGTGCCCGGCGTCGGGGAGTCCACCGCGGAGCTGCTCCATCTTCTTTACGAACTGTCGGACCGGTATTTTGAAGAAAAACACGAGGTCGGCGAAAGATATCTCACCCGCAGGAGCATCGCGGACAAGCTTGAGGTATATTTCAAAAACGATCCCGAGGAAAAGATCGCGATCGTCATGATCGACCATAATCTGGAGATACACGCGATCGAGTGCTTTCCGATCGAACGGATCGGTCCGCTCGGTTCGGATTACCGGGTGATGCTCGAACGGGTGCTGAAGTATCCGTGCTGCTACGCGGCGCTGGTCAGAAAGACGGCGGAGCTTGACGCGCGTCCGTCCTACGGAGAGATCTCTGCCATCATTGATTTTTCAAGAGAACTTTACAAGATCGAAGTTACGGTGCTCGACTATTTTATCGTCGGACCGGACGGCGTTTCGATCGTTCTCCATCCGGAGGACGTGGACAGACCGTTTTACCATGAAACGACGGACGAATCGGAAGGCTAAAATAATATCGGATTTGCCGCGTTCTTTCTCAATCTCGTTTCGCGTCGTATCCTGACGCGCTTTACGATATGCATGGAGCCGCGCTCATGACGAAAATTGTACAGGATCACCAAAGAAATGTCAAACAGCGGCAGGACAATCTGCAAAAATTATGCAATGAATCTTATTGACTTTAGCGCTTTACTATGGTAAAATGTTAAAGTATCAAGGGGCGGGAAAAGATTCCGTCCCGGTCTCATCGGGGAAAGGCAATCGGATGATAAAAGAAACGAGCGAAGCGGCGGACCGCCTGTTTGACGCGATCCTGAAACTTGAAACGAAGGAAGAATGCGCGGCACTCTTTTCGGATCTCTGCACGGTACGCGAGCTTGAGGACATGGCACAGCGTTTTGTGACGGCAGTCATGCTTTCCGAGGGCGCGTCGTATCAGCAGATCGCCGATCGGGTCGGCATCAGCACGGCTACGATCAGCCGTGTCAAACGCTGTCTTGATTACGGTGAGGACGGATATCGCCGCGCGATCGAAAAACTGAAAACCGGAGAATTGACGTTATGATGACACCCTATACCGATACCGCGGAATATCTGCTCGGTGCGCTCCGCACCCTTTACGGCAGCCGCGGATATTCGCATTATAAAATGAATAAGTTCGAGGAGTACGATCTGTACGCCTCCAACAAGGACTTTTTGATTTCCGACAGCATCATCACCTTTACCGACGGGAACGGAAAGCTGCTTGCGCTCAAGCCGGATGTGACGCTTTCGATCGTCAAGAATACCACGGCGGGACCCGGCGGGACAAAAAAACTCTGGTATAACGAAAACGTTTACCGCGTTGCCAAAGGCGGCAGCAATTTCCGTGAGATCATGCAGGTCGGACTGGAATGCATCGGAGACGTGGACGATTATTGCCTCAGCGAGGTCCTTTCCCTTGCAAAAGAGAGCCTTGGGGCGGTCGGGGGAAGGAACGTTCTCGCGGTTTCCCATCTCGGGCTTCTGACCGAGGTCATGGAGTACCTCGGCGTCCCGGCGGGAGAACGGGCGGAACTCCTCCGTATGATCGGTGAAAGGAATCTTCACGAGATCCGTTCGTTTTTGCGGGAAAACGGTGTGGTCGGGGCCGATGCCGAGCTGATCCCTTCGCTTCTGTCCCTGAAGGGAAGCACGCCCGCCGTTCTTTCCTCGGCGGAGGAGCTTCTTTCGGGAAAGGCAGCAACGGAAACGCTCGGTACCTTCCGTTCCGTTCTTGCTCCGTTTGCGGGAGACGACGCGGTACAGATCGATTTTTCGGTGGTCAGTGATCTGCATTACTATAACGGTTTCGTTTTCAAGGGATATACGGAGGGGATCCCGACCAGCATCCTGTCCGGCGGTCAGTACGACCGGCTGATGAAAAAAATGGGGAAGAATTCCGGCGCGGTCGGTTTTGCGGTCTATCTCGACCTCATCTGTCAGTACAGCCGTACGGAGACCGGGACCGACGTCGACGTCCTTCTTCTGTACGATCCCTCCTCGTCACCCGATGTGGTCGGACGAGCGGTATCCTCGCTGATCGCGGGCGGAGAACGGGTCCTCGCGGCACGGAAGGAACCGACCGACGTCACCTGGAAAAAGAAAGTCATACTTGTGAACGGGGAGGCAGCGAACGATGAAAACGATGCTTAATATCGCGCTCCCGAAGGGGAGACTCGGTGAAAAGGTGTACGCCATGTTTGACGCCGCCGGGTATTCCTGCCCGTCCGTCATGGAAAACAGCAGAAAGCTCATTTTCGAGAACCCGGAGGCGGGGGTCCGTTATTTCTGGGTCAAGCCGTCCGACGTCGCGATCTACGTGGAACGCGGCGCCGCCGATATCGGCGTGGCGGGGAAAGATATCTTATTGGAATATCAGCCCGACGTATACGAGCTGCTCGATCTGAAGATGGGGATCTGCAGGATGGCGGTCGCCGCGAAAAAGGACTTCCGTGACGATCCGTCCCGTACGCTTCGCGTCGCGACCAAGTTTTCCCGGATTGCGGAGACGTATTATCTTTCCCGCGGCAGAGATATCGATATCATCCATCTGAACGGTTCGATCGAGATCGCGCCGATCCTCGGTCTCTCCGACGTGATCGTGGATATCGTGGAAACCGGCACGACGCTCCGTGAGAACGACCTGACGGTAGTAGATACCGTCGTGCCGATCAGCGCGCGCCTGATCGCGAACAAATCGGGCAGCCGCTTCAAGCGGGAGGAGATCGACCGCCTGACCGGCGCCCTTGCAAAAATGCTCGAAATGCAGGAATAAAGAAAACGGAAGGAAACCTGCCGCCTCCCTTCGCAGAAGAGGAGCGGCGGAAAAGAGATGCTATGATACGGATATTCAGATACGGCGAGGTGCCGAACGAAAAGATCTTTGCCCGGACGGAGCCCAGGGTCAA
The DNA here is from genome assembly GCA_045617585.1 of Eubacteriales bacterium. Taxonomy (GTDB): domain Bacteria; phylum Bacillota; class Clostridia; order Oscillospirales; family CAG-272; genus CAKRZE01. The sequence continues at coordinate 14,326 of JAZLIW010000114.1, read as the reverse complement.
CGTAGAGGAGATCGTCGCCGGGATCATTGCCGACGTCAGGAAGAACGGGGACCGTGCCCTATTTCAATATACCGAAAAATTCGATCATGCGGTCCTGACTTCCCTTGAGGTGACGAAGGAGGAGATCGCGGAGGCACTGACGCTCGTCGATCCCGCTCTGCTTGAGATCATGAAAAAAGCGGCGGTCAATATCCGTCGGTTCCATGAGCGGCAGGTGCGCAACAGTTTTATCCTGAACGACCGTGACGGGATCGTGATCGGACAGAAGATCATTCCGGTCGACCGCGCGGGTCTGTACGTCCCGGGCGGTACCGCGGCGTATCCCTCCACGGTCCTGATGGATTCCATTCCCGCAAAGATCGCGGGGTGCCGGGAGGTCGTGATCGTCACGCCCCCGAACGCGGAAGGGAAGATCAATCCCGTGATCCTCGCCGCGGCGTCGGTTGCAGGCGTTGACCGGATCTTCAAGGTCGGCGGCGCGCAGGCGATCGCGGCGCTTGCCTATGGGACCGAAAGCGTTCCGCGCGTCGACAAGATCGTCGGTCCGGGCAACGCGTTCGTCGCGGAGGCGAAGAAGCAGGTCTACGGACAGGTCTCGATCGATATGATCGCTGGACCGAGTGAGATCCTGATCGTCGCGGACGGGACGACCGATCCCCGCGTTGCCGCGGCGGATCTGCTTTCGCAGGCGGAACACGACAAGATGGCGAGCGCGGTGCTCGTGACCGATTCCGCTCCCCTTGCGGAGGCGGTGCGTGACGAGCTGGAGCGCCAGATCCCTCTGCTCAAACGCTCGGAGATCGCACGCGCTTCGATCGACGATAACGGCAAGATCATCGTTGCCGATACGCTGGACGACGCGATCACGATCGCGAACGAGATCGCTCCGGAGCATCTTGAACTTTCGGTCGACGATCCCTTCGGCTGGCTCGACAAAGTGCGTCACGCGGGCTCCGTTTTCCTCGGGAAAAACTGTCCCGAGGCGCTCGGCGATTATTTCGCGGGGCCGAATCACACGCTGCCGACCAGCGGTACCGCGAGATTTTCCAGTCCTCTTTCGGTAGATGACTTCATCAAAAAGACGCAGTACACGTATTACACGAGGGACGCACTGAAAAGAGCCGCGAAGGACGTTGCCGCATTTGCGATGGCGGAAGGGCTGACCGGACACGCGCGCAGCGCGCTGATCCGCACCGAAGACGGTACGGATCCCGAAACGAAGGCTTGAGAAAGACAGGTAGACACGAAAAATGAGCAGATTTTTCAGCTCCAGATACGGCGCGTTGACTCCCTATACGCCGGGAGAGCAGCCGAAGGATCAGAAATACGTAAAACTCAATACCAACGAGTCCCCGTTCCCGCCGGCTCCCGCCGCGATGCGGATGGCAGCGGAAGAAGCCGCAAAGCTTAAACTGTATTCCGACCCGGAATGCAGAGATCTTTCCGCGGCTGCCGCCGAATATCTCGGGATCCCGAAGGAAAGGATCATTTTCAACAACGGCTCGGACGAAACGCTGAATTTCGCATTCATGGCGTTCTGCGACGCGGAGCATCCCGCCGTTTTCCCGGATATCACCTACGGCTTTTATCCGGTCTTTGCCGCGCTGAACGGGATCCCGTACGAGACGCTGCCGCTCCGGGATGATTTTACCGTTGACGTTGACGCTTACGTCGGCGTCGGAAAAACGGTCTTCCTCGCCAATCCGAACGCGCCGACCGGGATCGCGCTGCCGCTTTCGGAGATCGAACGCATCGTTGCCGGAAATCCGGATTCCGTCGTCGTCATCGACGAGGCGTACGTGGATTTCGGCGGGGAGAGCGCCGTCCCACTGACGTGGAAATACGACAATCTTCTCGTCGTCGGAACGTTTTCCAAGTCGCGCTCCCTCGCGGGCGCACGTCTCGGATTCGGTATCGGCGCGCCTGCGCTGATCGCCGATCTCAATACAATCCGGTATTCCACCAATCCCTATAATATCAACCGGATGACGATGGCGGCAGGGGTCGGGGCACTATCCGACCGGGCGTATTTCGAGAATAACTGCCGCACGATCATGAAAACGAGAGAGTGGACGGCTGCAGAACTGACAAAACGCGGCTTTACGGTACTTGACTCCAAGGCAAATTTCGTTTTTGCTTCACATCCGACCTACGACGGCGGAGAACTGTATGCCGATCTGAAAGCAAACGGGATCCTCGTCCGTCATTTCGGTCTTGAACGTCTGAAGAATTTCAACCGCATAACGATCGGCAGCGATGAGGAAATGGAGATCCTGATCGGCACGATCGACGAACTGATGAGAAAAAAGGGGTGAAACGATGAGAAACGCTGAAATCACGAGAACCACGGCGGAAACGGATATCACACTGTTTCTGGAACTGGACGGCAGCGGCAGCAGCCGGATCGATACCGGCTGCGGATTCCTTGACCATATGCTGACGCTTTTCGCGAAGCACGGCGGCTTTGATCTGAACGTGACCTGCAAGGGCGATACGCAGGTGGACGACCACCACAGCGTCGAGGATATCGGCATCGCTCTCGGGACCGCGTTTTACCGTGCGCTCGGAGACAAAAAGGGGATCACGCGTTACGGGGATACGACCCTGCCGATGGACGATGCGCTGATCCTGACCGCGGTCGATATCTCCGGCAGAGATTATCTCGGGTACGAGGTACGGATCCCGGCGGAAAAGGTCGGCACGTTCGATACCGAGCTCGTGAAGGAGTTCTGGACGGCGTTTGTTCGCTGCGCACAGATCTCCCTTCATATCCGGATGCTTACCGGTGAGAATTCCCACCACGTGATCGAAGGGATCTTCAAGTCCGCGGCGAGAACGCTGCGCAAGGCGGCAGCGCCGGACGAGCGTTTTTCGGACAGTATCCCCTCTACCAAAGGAGTGCTCGCATGATCGCGATCGTCGATTACGGCGTAGGGAATCTGTTCTCGCTGAACTGCTCGCTCCGTGCCATCGGTGCGGAAAGCAGAGTGACCTCGGATCCCGGAGTCATCCGCGCCGCGGACTCGATCCTTCTCCCCGGCGTCGGCGCGTTCGGGGACGCGGCGGAAAAGCTCCGTCAGACGGGTCTGACCTCGGTCCTCCGGGAGCAGGCGCTCTCCGGCAAGCCTTTTCTCGGGATCTGCCTCGGAATGCAGCTCTTATTTGAAAAAAGCTATGAGTACGGAGAACACGATGGGCTCGGATTGATCCCCGGCTCTGTCCGTCCGATCGCCGACGTGATCCCGCAGGGGCTGAAGATCCCCCATATCGGCTGGAACGCGCTCGTCTTCCGCAGGGAGAGCCCACTCTTTTCCGGCATCAAAAACGGGGACCACGTGTATTTCGTACATTCCTACTATGCCGCCGACTGCGGTGACGCGGTGATCGCTGACGCGGAATACGGTGCGCCGCTGACTGCTGCCGTGCAGAAGGACAACATTTTCGGCTGTCAGTTCCACCCGGAAAAAAGCGGGGAAGTGGGCTTGAAGATCCTCCGCGCTTTTGCGGAAATGAAAGGAGTACCCGGATGCTGATCTTTCCGGCGATCGATCTTTACGACGGCAAAGCGGTCCGTCTGTATAAAGGCAATTACGATGAAATGACGGTTTACAGCAGTGATCCCGCCTCGGTCGCGGAAGATTTCCGTGACGCAGGCGCCGGGCAGATGCATATCGTAGACCTTGAAGGGGCAAAGAACGGCACGACGCCGAACCTGAAGACCGTGCTGGCGATCAGGGACCGCGGCGGTCTCTTCTGCGAGGTCGGCGGCGGGATCCGCTCGATGGAAACCGTTCCCCGCTATCTTGACGCCGGGATCGACCGCGTCATTCTCGGCACCGCTGCCGTGACCGAACCCGGCTTTGTCGAGCGTGCCGTGGAAAAGTACGGTGAACGGATTGCCGTCGGGATCGATCTCAAAGACGGTTTCGTCGCGATCCGCGGCTGGACCGAAAAGAGCGCGTGGGACGCGTTCTCCTTCTGCCGCAGGATGGAAGAGATCGGGGTCGGAACGATGATCTGCACCGATATTTCCCGCGACGGGGCGATGAAGGGAACAAACCACGATCTGTACCGGGAACTGATGCGCCGTTTCCGGATGGATATCATCGCCTCGGGCGGTGTTTCTTCCATGGACGACGTGGTTCGGCTGAAAGGCGCGGGGCTCTACGGTGCGATCATCGGAAAAGCGTATTATACGCACGCCATTGACTTAAAGGAAGCGGTGGAGAAAGCAAAATGATCACAAAACGGATCATCCCCTGCCTTGACGTCCGGGACGGGCGCGTGGTGAAGGGGGTCAATTTCGAGGGACTGCGGGACGTGTCGTCCCCGGTCGATCTTGCGGAATATTACAGCTCCTGCGGTGCGGACGAGCTCGTGTTTTACGATATCACGGCTTCGAGCGACGGGAGGAAGCTGTTTACCGAGATCCTGACGAAAACGGCGGAACGCGTCTTTATCCCCCTGACCGTCGGCGGCGGGATCAATACGGTGGAGGATTTTGACAGGGTGCTGAAATGCGGCGCCGATAAGGTCAGCGTCAATTCCGGCGCGATCCGGGACCCGGACCTGATCCGTGAAGCGGCAAAGCGCTACGGGGATCAGTGCGTCGTCCTTTCTGCCGATATCAAGCGCGTGAACGGTGAATTCCGCGTCTTTGCCAAAGGCGGCAGGGTCGATACGGGGCTTGAGGCGATCTCGTGGATCCGCCGTGCCGTTGACAACGGCGCAGGAGAGATCGTTGTCAATTCCATCGACACCGACGGCGTCAAAGGCGGGTTCGACCTTGAAATGCTGCGTGCCGTCTGCGCGGCGGTCAGCGTTCCGGTCATCGCATCCGGCGGAGCGGGGAAGATCTCCGATTTTCTGACGTTGTTTTCAAGCGTACCCGGCGTGGACGCCGGACTTGCCGCGTCCATCTTCCATTTCGGAGAGGTTAAGATCTCCGATCTGAAGGAAGAAATGTGCCGCAGCGGTATCCCGACAAGAATATAAGGAGCGAAGTGAATCATGATCAATATCGACGAACTCAAATTCGATGAAAAAGGACTGATCCCCGCGATCGTTGTGGACGCGGTGAGCAAAAGAGTCCTGACCCTTGCCTATATGAACCGTGAGAGCCTTGCCATCTCGATGGAAAAGGAACTGACCTGCTTTTTCAGCCGCTCCAGACAGGAGCTCTGGCTGAAAGGCGAAACGAGCGGTAATTATCAGCATATCGTTTCGATCACAGCCGACTGCGATAAGGACGCCCTCGTCGTCGTCGTCGAGCCGGACGGACCCGCATGCCATCTCGGGACCGGATCCTGCTTTGAATATCCCGTCTACCAGAGCGAGGAACGGCACGATTTTTCCTACGAAGGGCTGATGAAGCTGATCGAGGGAAGAAAGACGGAAAAGAAAGAGGGTTCCTATACGACCTATCTTTTTGAAAAGGGACTGGATAAGATCCTGAAAAAGGTCGGTGAGGAGAGCACGGAGGTCATTATTGCCGCCAAGGCGGAGGACAAAAAGGAAACGGTCTACGAGATCGCCGACCTTGCATATCACGTGATGGTACTGATGGTCGAAGCCGGGATCAGCCTGGAAGAGATCCATAAGGAGCTTGCCTCCCGCCACGTGATCGACCATAAGGTCAAGCAGGAGAAAATGACGCAATGAGGTTTGACCTTCATAACCATACGGTTTTCAGTGACGGAAGGAATACCCCGGAGGAGACCGTTCTCACGGCGATCGGGATGGGAGTGGATCTGATCGGATTTTCCGATCATTCCTATACGCCGTTCGATACGGAATACTGTATCCCTGCCGATCGGGTCGGCGCTTACCGGTCCGAGATCGCAAGGCTGAAAGGGGTTTACGGCGGACGGATCCGTATCCTGTGTGGGCTGGAGCAGGATCTTGACGCTCCGCTGCCGCGGGAAACGTACGATTATCTGATCGGCTCCGTTCATTATCTTCCGTCCGAGGGGGGAATGATACCCGTGGACGATAATCCCCGCATCCTTCTGACCCTTGCTGAAAAGGAATACGGCGGAGATATGATCGGTCTTGCCGCGTTTTATTTCAGCCGGGTCAGACAGATCGCGGAAAAGTTCCGCCCCGATATCATCGGGCACCTTGACCTGATCCGCAAATTCAACGCAGACGGGGAACTGTTTGACGAGCGGGATCCCCGCTACCGTGACGCTGCGATCGACGCGATCGACGCGCTTCTGCCTTACGGAATTCCGTTTGAGATCAACACGGGCGCGATCTCGCGCGGGTATCAGAGAGAGGCGTATCCGTCCCCGCTTTTAATGGAGTACCTGACCGGGAAGGGCGCTTCCTTCGTGCTTTCCAGTGACAGCCACGCAAAGGAGAATCTGTGTTTCTCGTTCGACCGGTTCACCGACGTTCCGGGACTTCTGAACGAATGGAAATAACGAAAAATTCCGATCGGAGAGAACTAATCCGGTCGGAATTTTTCGTATCGTTTCAGCAGCGCTCCGGTCTCGTCACATCGGCAGCAAGACAGATTCTGTCAAAGAGCGCGGCACAGTCGGCAGTCAGCGCGTGCGGGACGACCGGGCTTTCGGTCAGGCCCGCCCTGACGCAGCGGACCGTTTCGAGGATCTCATAGGTGAAGCCGTCGGGTCCTTCGTCACGGAAGCGTTCGTTCCCGCGTACGGAGGTCAGATATGCTTCTTTGGCGCAGTGGGGATCCGGGACGACGATCTTGCCTTCCGTCCCGTAGATCACGGCGGCATTATCATAAGCCGAGTCAAAGGAGGAGGCGACGGTCGCGGTCATGTCCCCGTAGGAAAGGACGACCAGGTCGGAAGAGTCAACGCCGCTTTCCGAACGTATGGCAAATACCTCCTCGGAGAGGATCTCTTTTTCTATATAGAATCGCGCGAGCTCGTAGGTATAGCAGGTGATATCGGTCGACGCGCCGCCGCAGAGGGAAGGGCTGAAATAACGCATTCCGGGGTCGCGTGGTGCCGGGAATCCGAGACGGATCTCCATGTGGACGGGTCTGCCGATCTTTCCGGTGTCGAGCCATTCCTTCGCTTTTTTGTTGGCGGGCAGGAATCTGCTCCACAGTGCCTCCATTGCAAAGACGCCTTTCTCCCCGGCAAGACGGAAGGCGTCGGCAGCTTCCTTTCCGGTCACGAACATCGCCTTTTCGCAGAGGACCGGGACGCCCGTCTTCAGGCAGAGTTCGGTCAGCGCGTAGTGGGAATCGGGCGTCGTCGCGATATAGACGGCGTCGGGCTTTGCCTCTTCCAGCATTCTTTCGTAACTGTCATAGGCTTCGGCATCGGGGCAAAACGCCGCGGTCAGTTTTTCCGCCCGCTCCATGCTTTTGCTTGCCGCGGCACAGACCGTGACCTCTTCCATACCTTTGACGACACCGCAGAATCTCCGGGCGATCCCGCCCGCGCCCATGATGCCGAAACGAAACTCTTTCATTGCAGTGCCCTCCGTTTTCACTATGGTCATCGGTATCCGACCGCGAGACCGAAGAGAAGAATCCCGCAGGTGAGAAGGAAGGAGAGCAGATGATAGAACCACGTGTCCTTCATATACCTGACGTACGTATAATCCGAGAGGTTGAGGGAAATGAGCAGCGCGGCATCGGTCGGGTAAATGTAGTTGGCAAAGCCGTCGCCGAAGATATACGCGAGGACGACGAGATTGGCCGGGATATCGAACGCGGACGCGATCGGCAGGATCAGCGGGATAAGGAGGAACGCTTTCGCGCTGCCGCTCGCGATGAAAAGCTCGGTCAGCATGACCACCAGATAGATGAAGAGGATCAGGAGATAGGGGGAGAGCCCGCCCGCGATCTTCATCAGCTCGTGGACCAGCGTATCGAGACGGTACGATTCGACGAGGATATATTTGATCGAGGACGCCAGAAGGATCAGGAACAGACTGGGCAGCATAATGTAAGCGCCCTTGCCAAAGGCCTTCATCAGGTCTTTACCGCTCATTTTCGCGGCGAGGGAAGCGGAGATGCCTCCGAACAGGAAGCAGAGCGCGATGATGATCAGCGTATAATCCTGCAGCACGGTGATCACGGTCGAGGCGACGCAGAGGATCAGACCGAACCCGAGGATCAGCCCGAACAGAAGGACCGCGCGGTCGAGATGGACGTTTTTCTGGAAATCCACGTCAAAATTTTGGACCGCTTCTCCGTTTTTCTTTTCGACCCGTTTGGCGTGTGCCATCAGGAAAGACGTCAGCAGGAAATAGATCAGCACGAACGTCATGATGCGGATCCAGACGCCCGAGAAGAGCGGGACGTCCGCGATCTTCTGCGCGATACCGACGGTGAACGGATTCATGATACCGGACGCGAAGCCGCCGCCGACCGCAAGAAGACTGATGCCGAGACCGACGAGATTGTCGAATCCGAGCGAAACGGACAGCGCACAGACGAACGGGATCATCGGGATCACCTCTTCAAACGATCCGACGAAAGACCCGAGCAGCATGAAAAACAGGACGATGACGTAAATGATGGCGTATCTCTTCCCGTAAAATCGCTTTACGAGCTTTTTCAGAAGATATTCCATAAAGCTGCATCGCGTCAGCGCCTCGAACACGCCGCCGATCACGAGCAGGAAGACGAGGATCGCGATCAGAAGCGTGTTGCCGTCGCTCCCGAGTACGAGAAACGGTGATAGGAGAAACTGCCAAAACGGAAAGCTGACGTTCTCCATAACTTGATACTGTTCCTCGACGTACTGCCCGGCGGGCATCACGAAGGTCAGGACGTAGGTCGCGATCATCAGACAAAGGATGATCAGAATACTTGACAGATAGGATTTGAGACTGATCGAATCAAGCTTGTTTTTGTTCTCTGCGTTCATGATCAATACTTCCTTATCAGATCTTTATAGAATTCGACGGCGGGGATCAGCGTGGAGACGTCGATATTTTCGTCTTTTGCATGCATTGCGTCAAGCTGCTCGTCCGATACGGTGAACGGCGCGAAGCGGAACACGTTGTCGGAAAGGTCGCTGAAATATTTCGAGTCCGAAGCGCCCGTCGAAAGATACGGCGCGGTGATGACGCCGGGAAAGTGCTCCGTCACCGTTTGCTCGAGGAAGCGGAATTCGTCCGTCCGGTAATCGCAGATCCCGGAATGATAACCGGGATCAAGCTCGACGATCTCAACGTCGTACTTTTTCGCAATCTTTCCGAGTTTTTCGAGGACGTCCTCTTTCCGGTCGTGATGGGACAGACGCATATTCCCGGTGACGTACGCCTCGGTCGGTATGACGTTGAATTCGTCGGAGCCCTTCGCCTTGGTGAAGCAGAGCGTCGTCCGGACGAGGGAATTCGCGGTGGGCGAGAACTTTGTCATCAGTCGCGCGAGCAGAGGACGGAAGGCAGCCGCGTGCCGGAAGACGGTTTTCAGTACCCCCTTCATCTTCGGGGACAGTCTGACGAAGGTCTCGACGGTCACATCGTCCAATTTCGGTCGGAAAACGTCGCTCTTTTCCACGTCGGTGATCAGTCGCGCCAACCGGGAGAGCGGGTTGTTCCGGTCAGGTGTGGAGGAGTGACCGCCGTTCGACCGGGCGATGAATTTCAGATCGATACAGTCTTTTTCACCGACGGCGACCATCGCGAAATATCCGTCCGCGCCTCCGATCGGATCGTATACGATCATCCCGCCTTCGTCAAGCGTGAAGGCAAACCGGACGCCGCGTTTTTTGAGTTCCCTTGAGATCGTGTACGCGCCTTCGCCGGTCGTTTCCTCGTTCCTTGCGGATTCGACGTAGACGGACCTGACGAAGGAATGCCCGTCTTCCAATAGTTCTTCGATCGCGGTGAGGATCGCCCAAAGGTTGCCCTTGGTATCGAGGGTTCCTCTTCCGTACAGCTTCCCGCCGTCCACCGAAGCGCGGAAGGGTTCGTGCTCCCATTTTCCGTTTTCCGAAACCACGTCGTGATGAGACATCAGCAGGATCGGCTCACGGTCGTTTTCAATGAGATAAGACAATAGGACCGAACCGTTGAACTCCTCGTACCGGAACGACTCAAAGACGCGCGGAAACGTTTCTTTCAGCAGCGCACGGAATCTGACGAAGGCGTCCTCGTTCGTGACTCCCGCGTCCGAAACCGTCGGTACGTTGATCAGCCGTGAAAGGCTCTCGATATATTGCTCAAGACGTTTATCCATCGTGTGTTACACTCTTTCCTTTTTCCCGAACAGGCCATCGGATTACCGTTGGACATTATCAATATAATACTTCACCATTGTAACAGATTATCAAAGGAAATGCAATGCTTTTTTCTTATCCCTTGCAAGAAATAATTATATTTATGAAAAGAGCAGAGAAATATCCCCGCTCTGATTCCTTAGCTGAAGAATGTGAAAGTTTCTCCGGTCTGATGATACCATTTTTTCGGCGTTCCATTAGCATTCAGAAGAGAAGGACTTACAGATTTCCCGGGATGAAAATTCTTGTCATAGGTCTTGACAATACTATACAAATCTGATACAATGATATCAGAACCCAAACCGACATTTGGCGTTGTGGGGATTTTACCTTCACGCCCGTCGGCGGGTTCTATTTTTATTGCCTTCAGGTTGTAAGCCCGCATAGCGTCTCCGCTTTTGCTTTTGTCAAAAAATTCTTCAATGGAAGTCGACGCTATATATTTCTTACCAGAATACTCAATTACAGCATACAGCTTGTGTATGAATTCTGTGTTTTTTGATTTTTTTCTTTATCTGGTTCAGAAATAACCGTGTCAAAAAGAACGGAATTCTTATGTATTTCCTCTATTGCGGTCTTTGAAATAAAAAAATCCGAACTGAACGTTCATTGCGAACCGGTTCGGATTTGTCGTTTTTGGTGAACCGTACGGGAATCGGATCTCACGCCTCGACGGCGTCCGTTTTTCTTAGTGGCCGGGCACTGCCGCTCCCCTTCGATCTCGTAAGGCACAAAAAAAGCACCGCTATTGCGATGCTTTTTGGTGGTGACCCGTACGGGAATCGAACCCATGTTACAGCCGTGAGAGGGCCGTGTCTTAACCGCTTGACCAACGGGCCTTGCCTTCAACGGTGTCTATTATAGCATAAGCCTTCGGAAAAGTCAAGACTTTTTTTCAGAAAAAATGATTTTTTTGAAAATCGTGATAAGCCGTGCGATTTCGGGCAAAATCACGTTATCACTCAGACCCCCGACATTGCCAGCAAAAAAGAAGGAAAAAAGCGAGTTCACATAATATTAACAGAGAAAACAAATTTAATTCTTGAATTCGACTGCAAAAAATGGTATCTTTGTAGTCAGAAATTAGCACTATGCAATGGCGAGTGCTAAAGAGTGAGAGGAGGAACCGAACGTGCCGGATCAATCCGATAAACTGACTCCGAGGCGCAGACAGATCCTGAAGGCGATCGTCGAAGCGTATATCGAGAGCGGGGAACCGGTCGGTTCCCGTTACCTGACCCAGAACCTCGAACTCGGTATTTCTTCCGCCACCATCCGCAACGAGATGGCAGCGCTTGAGGAAATGGGCTATCTGTTCCAGCCGCACACTTCCGCGGGGCGTAGCCCGACGGAAGCGGGATACCGCTTCTACGTGAACAGCCTGATGGCAAGGTACGATCTGACGCAGAAGGAACGGACCGAGCTCAGCGAGGTCACGGAGCACAAGATCGCTGAGCTTGACCGCGTCCTCGAACGTGCGACGAAGCTGATCTCGGAACTGACGAATTATACTTCGGTCGTCGTAAAGCCGCGACAGACGAGTATCACGGTCAATCACTTCAAGGTCGTCGCCCTGACACCGAACATTTTCCTTCTCGTAATGCTGACGAGCGCGGACGTCGTCAAGTCCAAGCACGTTCACGTCGGGTTCGACGTGGACAACGCGACGCTGGAACGCCTGGAGCTTGCGCTGAATCTCCATATCGCCGGGAAAACGCCCTCTGAGATCACGCTGCCGCTGATCATGGAAATGGAGCAATACCTCGGCGAGGGGGAAGCGCTGGTCAACCCCATCATCAAGTGCATTTACGAGACCGTTTCCGAGATGGATACCGGAGAACTCCGGTTCGGCGGTGTCAGCCATCTTCTTGAGTATCCGGAATACAGCGACAGGGAACAGGTCAAGGACCTGCTCGGAATGCTTGACAACAAGGAAGACTTCCTTGATCTGATTTCTCATTCCGATAAGGACCGCGTAAACGTTCTGATCGGTTCGGAAAACGCCGTGGACCTGACGCATAACTCGACGCTGGTTTTCAAAACGGTTCAGAAAAACGGAAAAACGATCGGTGCCATCGGCGGCATCGGACCCTGCAGAATGGACTATTCCCGCGTGATCGCGACGGTCGAGGAGCTGGCAACGAGCATTGCCGACGCTGCCGACAGTTCAACCGTTCCCGTTCCCCCGGCGCTTCCCGGCGGGAAGAACGGTGACGGCGCAGGTACTGACGGTGAGAGCAATTGACAGATCTGACAGAAAGGAAAGATACTGACGTGAACGAAGAGACGAAAAAGGAAGAGACCGCCGAGGCGGCACAGACCGATGTTCCCGAAACCGAAGGGGAACAGAATACTGCTTCCGCAGCCGAAGAGCCCTCCGGGCAGGAAGAAAAGCCCGCAAAAGAGGGCAAGAAAGATAAGAAGCTGAAAAAGGAACTGGAAGAGACGCAGGCGAAGCTGAAGGAGTCCGAAGAAAAATATCTCCGTATGATCGCCGAGTACGACAACTACCGCAAGCGCACGCAGAAGGAACGCGAGGGGATCTACACCGACGCCTACGCGGACGCGCTCAAGGAGATCCTTCCGGTCGCCGACGCGCTTGAGATGGCGCTGAAATACAGCGCGAGCGACAGCTCCAAAATCGTCGAGGGCGTCGACATGACGCTGAAAAAGTTCGGCGAGATCCTTTCCAAAATGGGCGTGGAGCCGATTGGAAACGAGGGCGAGACCTTCGATCCCGAGCTGCACAACGCCGTCATGCACGTCGAGGACGAGACCCTCGGCGAGAACGTCATCGCGGAGGTCCTGATGAAGGGCTATCGCAAGGGGAACAAGATCCTGCGATACGCGATGGTCAAGGTGGCAAACTGAGCGGGAGACCGCTTGGCATATCATCCGCAATTCAACAAAAGGAAACAATGATCTTTGATCAGGAGGATATTTACACTATGGGAAAAATTATCGGAATTGACCTCGGTACCACCAACTCGTGCGTTTCCGTCTACGAGGGCGGCGAACCGATCGTTATCACCAATCCGGAAGGCGCAAGAACAACGCCGTCCGTTGTTGCATTCACCAAGTCCGGCGAGCGTATCGTCGGTCAGGCGGCAAAGCGTCAGGCGATCACCAACCCCGACCGCACCATCATGTCCATCAAGCGTCACATGGGCTCCGACTACAAGGTCCGTATCGACGACAAGAGCTACACGCCTCAGGAGATCTCCGCGATGATCCTTCAGAAGATGAAGGCAGACGCGGAGGCCTATCTCGGCACCACCGTGACCGAGGCGGTCATCACCGTTCCCGCGTACTTCACCGACGCGCAGAGACAGGCGACCAAGGACGCCGGTAAGATCGCCGGGCTTGAGGTCAAGCGTATCATCAACGAGCCTACCGCTGCGGCTCTCGCATACGGTATGGATAAAGAAGCCAGCCAGAAGATCATGGTCTTCGATCTCGGCGGCGGTACCTTCGACGTTTCGCTGCTCGATATTTCCGACGGCGTCTTCGAGGTTCTTGCCACGAACGGCAACACCCACCTCGGCGGCGACGACTTCGACCAGCGCATCATCGACTGGATGGCAGAGACCTTCGCAAAGGAAAACGGCGGAATCGATCTCCGCAAGGATAAGATGGCGCTCCAGAGACTGAAGGAAGCGGCAGAGAAGGCGAAGATCGAGCTTTCCGGTATGACGACCGCGAACATCAACCTCCCCTTCATCACGGCGGACGCGACCGGCCCGAAGCACTTCGACGCGACCCTGACCCGTGCCAAGTTCGATGATCTGACCGCGGATCTCGTCCGTGCCTCCCTCGAGCCTACCAAGAAGGCGCTTGCGGACGCGGGTCTGACCGTCAATCAGATCGACAAGGTCCTGCTGGTCGGCGGTTCCACGAGAATCCCTGCCGTTCAGGAAGCCGTCAAGAACTTCATCGGCAAGGAACCTTTCAAGGGCATCAACCCGGACGAATGCGTCGCGATCGGCGCCGCGGTCCAGGGCGGCGTGCTCGGCGGTGAGGTCAAGGATCTGCTCCTGCTCGACGTCACGCCTCTGTCTCTCGGTATCGAAACGCTCGGCGGCGTCTTCAACCGCATCATCGACAGG
>JAZLIW010000113.1:0-1409 GCA_045617585.1 Eubacteriales bacterium | reverse complement strand
GAGGAGGCGGCGGTCGATTTGACCCATGTCAAACCGCCGTCTTTGGAATAACTCCACTGGTAGGCGAGACCGGTGCCTTCCGCCCTGACGGTGAATTTCACGGTTCCGGGTGCGGTCGTGAGATCGGTCGGCTGTGCGGTGATCTTCAAAGTGCTGATGGTCAGGAGCGCGGTGTCGGAGGTCACGGACTTTCCGGATGCGTCGGTGACGGTGCAGCGGTAAAGATACCCGTTGATCGCTTCGCGGGCGTTGACCGACAGAGAGGCGGTTTTGGAGGATGCGGCGGTCGATTTGACCCACGTTTTTCCGCCGTCTTTGGAATAACTCCACTGGTAGGTGAGACCGGTGCCTTCCGCCTGAACGGTGAATTTCACGGTTCCGGGTGCGGTCGTGAGGTCGGTCGGCTGCGCGGTGATCTTCAAAGTGCTGACGGTCAGGAGCACAGACTCGGAGGTCACGGACTTTCCGGATGCGTCGGTGACGGTGCAGCGGTAAAGATACCCGTTGATCGCTTCGCGGGCGTTGACCGACAGAGAGGCGGTTTTGGAGGAGGCGGCGGTCGATTTGACCCATGTCAAACCGCCGTCTTTGGAATAACTCCACTGGTAGGCGAGACCGGTGCCTTCCGCCCTGACGGTGAATTTCACGGTTCCGGGTGCGGTCGTAAGGTCGGTCGGCTGGGTCGTGATCTTCAGCGTGCTGATCGTCAGGCGCACGGCGTCGGACGTAACGGAGTTACCGGATGCGTCGGTGACGGTGCAGCGGTAAAGATACCCGTTGATCGCTTCGCGGGCGTTGACCGACAGAGAGGCGGTCTTGGAGGAGGCGGCGGTCGATTTGACCCATGTCAAACCGCCGTCTTTGGAATAACACCACTGGTAGGCGAGACCGGTGCCTTCCGCCCTGACGGTGAATTTCACGGTTCCGGGCGCGGTCGTGAGATCGGTCGGCTGCGCGGTGATCCGAAGCGGTTCAGATCCCGTTCCGTTCGCTGTCGAGAAGATCAGATCAGATCTGATTGCGGCGTCTTCCGAGGAAGCGATCATGCCGAGCGTCGACAGCAGCAGGGTTGTCACAAACAGAAACGTCCAAATTCTTTTTGTGTTTTTCTTCATTTTATTCCACGTTCTTTACTGATTCGAAAAAAATCGTTGATAAACAATTATAACCATCCGTGCCGCGTTTGTCAATAGATCCCGACAACGGGAAGCGGCATTTCATAAAAAAGCTGCTGCCGCGAGAGCGGCAGCAGCGGAGGTTGAAAAGGGCGCGGGGGAGCCGGTCAGATCACGGACAAGAGGGCGGATCCCGAGATCACGGAGCTGCCGGCAGCGTCTTTCACGGTGCAGCGGTAGAGGTAACCGCTGATCGCATCCCTTGCGCTGACCGACAGGAAAGCGGTCTTTGCG
>JAZLIW010000112.1:0-7030 GCA_045617585.1 Eubacteriales bacterium | reverse complement strand
TAGAAATCGAGGAAGGAATCCATGTATTCGCACGCTTCAAAGATGAAAAAGCGATCTCCGCCGATGCGGTCACAGCGCCCGTCGGCATCCTTGAGCGGAGCGCCGCAGCTGACGGTCGGATCCAGCTCCGCCATGCGGAAGATGCGTTCCAGCATGGAGGTCGTCGTGCTCTTGCCGTGCGTTCCGGCAACGCCGACACGTCTTTCGTATCCGGTCATCAGCCAGCCGAGGAATTCGGCACGGGTCAGCAGCGGGATCGAGCGCTCCGCGGCACGGATACGCTCGGGATTGTCACGCGGGATCGCCGCGGTCATGACGACGGCGTCGGCGCCCTCGACGTTTTCGGCGTGATGTCCCTCGTACACCGTGATCCCCTGCGCCTCCAGCATATCGGTCACCGGGCTCTTTGCCCGGTCGCTCCCCGCGACGCGGAAGCCGCGGATCGCCGCGATCGCTGCCAGCGAGGACATGCTGACACCGCCGATGCCGATAAAAAACAGTTTCTCCGCTTTCTCAAGAATCCCGTTCAGAGCGGTCAGTTCCATGTGATTCACCTGATTTCTTTCCGGAAAGGGGCATAAGATGCCGCCTTTTCATATTTTATGAAGAAAATATTGTTATTTATTCACGAAAAGGTTTTATTTTGAACACCTTTTCGACATATAACGGCGTTATACTACTTATAATCTTTTTTTGACTACGGAGGTTATATTATGGTCATTACGGATGTCAAGGTCCGCAAGCTTTTTCACGACGACGGACCGATGAAAGCAATCGTTTCCATTACCTTTGACAACCAGATCGCCGTACATGACGTCAAGGTCATTCATGCAAGGGAGCATTATTTTATCGTGATGCCCAGCAGAAAGAATCCTGACAATACGTACCGTGATATCGTTCATCCGATCAACTCGGAATTCCGCGCGCTGCTGGAGAGCACCGTCATCGCCGCCTACAACAAGGCGCTGGAAGAGGAAGCGGAGGCACCGGCAGAAGAAGAGACGTTCTGAAAAGATGTCCCCGCTGCCTGACCGTCAGCACCGGAACGTAACGAAACCGCCGTGATCCGTCAGAATCTCCTCCGTAAGTGACGTCAGCGTCACGCCGTGACGCGCTGCAAAAGAACGGATCGCATCGCAATCGCTGTGAAGGGACAGATCGCCGAAAAAGGCGTATCTGCCCTTTTTCAGTTCTCCGCCGCAGCCGCCGATAAAACCGGTATCGTACCCCGGCAGCAGGATCCCGCCCGGCATGATCTTCAGCACGTCGAGCCCTTCCCCGCGCAGCGCGCGTTCCATCGAAGGGTCTGCCGTGATCGCCGCGCCGTCCGTCAGCAGACAGACCGAGCAGCGTGCGTATCCCTGCCGGCAGGGGATGAATTTCACGGCGCTCTGCCTGATCCGCGCCGCGGCACTGCCCTCCCTGCCGAACACTCTCCCGTCGGAAAGCGAAAGGCAGTTGAGCGGGACGTCGTGCGGATACAGAGGACTGAAGAAGTCCTCCGCGCCGACGATCGGCAGACCGTAATGAGAAAAAATGCGCCGGTGGGCATCCAGATATTCCGCGGGCATCAGCAGCTGATCGCCGAGCCGGTACACGAGCATATCGGGATGCGCCGCAACCGGCGCGGGAAGGTTCCGGAACGGTGGCAGACGAATCACGACAAAACCCAGACGGCGAAACGCCGCAAGGCAATTCTCGGAAAGACGGTAATCAACAAAAACAAAATCGTTCATCGTGTTACCGGACGCCGACCACTCGGTCACGAAAGGAAAACTTCCTGATTATTTTGCCGCCTTGGCGGAACGCAGGCAGCGGGAGCACAGATGCATGGTCTTGGCGGTACCGTCAACCACACACTTCACGGTTCTGATGTTGGGCTTCCACATTCTGTTGGTTTTGCGGTTGGAATGGGAGACGTTCAGACCGAACGTAACGCCTTTCCCGCAGATATCACATTTTGCCATTGGGGGACACCTCCGTCTATATACGTTTCTTTCTTTTTCAGTATATGGGAATCATACTTGGATATTATAGCACACTGTTTTTGAAAATGCAAGACATATCGGAAAAAATTTCGGCTTTCCTGCCATTATTTTTTCTTTTTCTTTTGCTTTTTCTGCCCGGAAACCGTTTCCGACTCGGTTTCGGCGGCTTCTGCCTCCGCGGAAAGAAGATCCTGTTCCGGTTCCGCCGCCGGGTCTTTTTTCTTTTTGCCGAAGGAGATCTTGTTTTCCTTCCCTTCCCTGAGCCTCCTGATATTTTCCCTGTGCAGCCAGACCACGAGCACCGTGCACAGAACGGAAATGATCGCCCAGGGCCCGTTCACGTACTCCACACTGTTCAGGATCACGGGATACAGCAGCATACACATGATTGAACCGAGGGAAACGTACTTCGTCCATCCGACGATGATCGCGAAAAAGACGAGCAGGATCAGGAAAACGATAGGGTTGAGCGCGAGGATCATCCCCGCGGCGCAGGCAACGCCCTTCCCGCCCTTGAAGCCGTAGTAGCAGGGGTAGGCGTGACCGACAATGCAAGCGAAGCCCGCAAGGTGACCGCCGGTCAGACCGAAGACCGCTATGCCGATCAGGACCGACACGATCGCCTTGACCGCGTCTCCGAGCAGCGTCATGACCGCTGCTTTTTTGCCGTAGGTGCGGAGCATATTGGTCGTGCCCGCGTTGCCGCTCCCGTATTTTCTCACGTCGTCGCCGAATTTCTTGCTTGAAATGATCAGGCCGAAATTCAGGCTTCCGAGAAAATAACCGACGGCGAGCGGGATCAGCCACGCGGCGATCAGGAGCAGGACGAAGGCGAAGCCGCTCTCCATCCCTTGCGAAAGAAGAGAGCCGATCAGTCCCTTCGCACGAAAATCGATAAACGTCATCTCACCGATCATGTTCTCCCCCCTCCGTCACATCATCGGCGCGTCGTCTCCGCGCTGACGGATAACGAGTTTGACCGGCGTCCCGTCAAAACCGAACACCTCGCGGATCTGATTCTCCAGATACCGCTGATAGGAAAAATGGAACAGTGACGCGTCGTTGCAGAAGATCACGAAGGTCGGCGGCTGGATCCCCGACTGCGTCATATAGAAGATCTTCAGATATCTGCCCTTGTCGGAAGGCGGCTGGACTCTCGTCGTCGCCTCGTTCAGGACGTCGTTGAGCATCCCCGTCGTGACGCGCTTCGTGGACTGGGCGTAAACGTCGTCGATCATATCGAACAGCCTGCTCACGCGCTGCCCCGTCTTCGCGGAGACGAACACGATGGGTGCGTATGTCATATAGGAAAGCGCGATGCGGATATCGTTCGTGAATTTGTTCGTGGTGCGGTCGTCCTTCTCGATCAGGTCCCATTTATTGACGACGATGATCGAGGGTTTTCCCGCCTCGTGCGCGATCCCTGCGATCTTTTCATCCTGCTCGGTGATGCCTTGATTTGCGTCCACCATGATGAGGCAGACGTCGGCGCGCTCAACCGCGAGCTTCGCACGGAGCACGCTGTACCGCTCCACGCTGTCTTCGACCTTGCTCTGCCGGCGGATACCGGCGGTATCGATGAAGATATACGCGCCGTGATCGTTTTCCACCCTGGTATCGATCGCGTCGCGGGTCGTACCGGCAAGATCCGATACGATCAAACGCTCCTCGCCGAGGATCTTATTGATGATCGAACTCTTGCCCGCGTTCGGCTTGCCGATCACGGCGACCTTGACGGCACCGTCCGGCTCCCCGTCCTCCTCCGTTTCCTCGGGGAAGAAGGAGACCACCGCATCGAGGATATCCCCCGTCCCGTTGCCGTGGATCGAGGAAAGCGGGAAAGGTCCCTCGGTGCAGTTCAGTTCGTAGAATTCATAGAACGCCGCGGGAAGCTCGCCGATCGAATCCACCTTGTTGACGGCAAGGACGACGGGCTTGCGGCTGCGCAGGAGCATTGCCGCGATATCGCGGTCGTCCGCGGTCACGCCGGTCCGGACGTCGGTCATAAAGAGGATCACGTCAGCGGTGTCGATGGCGATCTGCGCCTGCATCCGCATATGACGCAGGATCAAGTCGTCCGTCACGGGCTCGATACCGCCGGTATCCACGAGCATCATGGTGCGTCCGCACCACTCTGCCTCGTAGTAGATCCGGTCACGGGTCACACCGGGGGTATCCTCCACGATGGAGATCCGTTTGCCGGTCAGCTTGTTGAAAAGCGTGCTCTTCCCGACGTTCGGTCTGCCGACGATTGCTACTACCGGTTTTGCCATATTACCACTCCAATTCAGTACAGTACTTGATCGACGAAATCGTATCCGTCGTTCTCACAGAAGACCACCGGAACGCCGAGCGCCGCGCTCAGTTCCTCCGGCGTCATATCGTCAAGGAATCTGTCACGGTCGTGCCGCAGCATGGAGGCGGAAAGCAGGAGACGGTCTCCGAGGTCCTTTCCCTTCAGCTGTCCGACCAGATCTTTCCCGGTCAGAAGCCCGGCGACCGTGATCAGGTGCCCGAAAAACCGGTTGTTCACGCATTCGACGCGGACCTCCGTATCCGGTGCCAGCGCGGTCAGCTTTTCCGCGAGCGCGTTCATAAAGCCGTACGCCGCTCTCCCGGTCGCCACCGTGACTTTTCTTTTTTTCTTCAGGTCCTTTCCCGTCAGATCCGAGAGAGCCTGATCGAACCCGGTCTTCATCGACCGGATCAGCCCGACGCCGTTTTCCAGCTGCGGATAGCCCTCGTAGTACCGTTCCTTCGGAAGGGGGACCCTGCCGCGGACGTACATCTCGTCCCCGACGAAAAAGAGGCGCGAGCCGTATTTCTTCCGGCATTCCTCCGCAAAGGCAGTGACCTGCGCGATGACCGCGCGGCATTCCTCCGGGGAAAACGGTTCAAGCGGGTACAGCCCTTCTCTGTGGTCGGTCAGACCGGCGGGGACGATCGAGCAGCTCCCGAGCCGCGGCGACAGAGAGGCAAGGTCACGCATCGTGCGGTCGAGCGCGGCGCCGTCGTTCAGCCCGCGGCAAAGGACGATCTGACAGTTCAGCGTGATCCCTGCCGATGCGAACCGGCGCAGGATCTCCATGATCCGCCCCGCGTTTTTGTTGCGCATCATGCGGACGCGCAGCGCGGGATCGGTCGTATGGACCGAAATATTCATCGGGGAGGTCTTCATCTGCGCGATGCGCGCAAGCTCCTCCTCGCTCAGATTGGTCAGCGTGACGTAATTCCCCATCAGGAAGGACATCCGGGAATCGTCGTCCTTGAAATAAAGCGGTTCCCGCATCCCCTTCGGCAGCTGATCGATGAAGCAGAACACGCAGCCGTTGCGGCAGGAGCGCTTCCCGTCCATCAGATAGGTCCCGAACAGCAGACCGATATCGTCGTATTCCTTTTTTTCGATCGTGACGTCAAGCAGCTCCGGACCGCGGTGCAGGGACAGGACCGCTTTCTTTTCGGTCAGATAAAACCGATAATCCAGCACGTCCCGGATCTCGTGCCCGTTGATCGCGAGCAGGATATCTCCCGCCCGGACGCCCGCGCGTTCCGCGGGAGAGCCCGCCTCGACTCCCGTGACAGTGACCATTCGTCATCCTCCTTCCGGCCGTTGAAATGGACCTTTCGTCCATAAAACCAAAGGCGCGTAATTTCTTACGCGCCCCACGTGAAGAAGTCAGGCTTCTTCCTTCTGGTCGATAATTGTCTTTCCTGCGTAGGTCCCGCAAGACTTACAAACTCTGTGGGACAACACATACTCGCCGCATTTCGGGCACTTGATCATGCCGGGGAGCTCGAGCTTCCATACGCTGGAGCGTCTCTTATCTCTTCTTGCCTTCGATGTTTTTTTCTTCGGTACTGCCATTGGTGGCACCTCCTTCAGTTATGAAATATCATTTTGATTCCGAATCAGGATGGTTCTGAAGCAGCTGCCCCAGAATCGCGAGCCGCGGGTCGGTCTCTTTCTTCGTGCAGGCACAGGGGCCTTCGTTCAGGTCCCTGCCGCATTTCGGACAAAGCCCAAGGCAATCTTCCCGGCAAAGATGGCGCATCGGAAGATTGACGAAGAGAAGTTCCTCGACGGGCTCGTCCAGATCAAGTCCGTCACCGTGAAAGATCACATAATCGTCGTTGTCTTCCTGTTCCAGCGTCTTTTCACCGGCAACGTCCCGCTCCGCACGAAGGGTCATATCCTTATGGATCGGAGCAAGGCATCTTGCGCACTCTGTATCGTAGGAGAAGGTTGTCAACAGAGTCAGCTTCATGTAACCGGCCATATTGGCGACTTCCCCGCTCACCGTGACCGGCGCGGAAAAGGCGATACCGTCGGCAAATCCATCCCGCGGCACGTACTCGTACCGGAAAGGAAGAACGGACGCGGAACCGTTGAGAAGCGGCGTCATATCGATTGTCACTTGTGATCCACCTCATCTGATCCCTAAAATATCGCAAATAATATTATAGTCAATTCCCGTGCATTTGTCAAGAAGATTTGCGAATTTCTTTTTATTTAGAATATTCCGACAAGCGGCAAACCCGGGAAGATATGGATTTGGTCGTTTTGTATAACCTTTCCCTCCTCCGGTCAATACTGTAACCGACAATCGCGAGCAGATCAAAAGGAGGGAGTATGTATTTTAGAAAAGTGGAGCTCTGCGGGGTCAACACCTCGCTCCTTCCGACCCTGAGCGACGGGGAGAAAAGAGACCTGCTGCGTCGGGCACAGAGCGGCGACGCGGACGCCAGACAGCGTCTGATCGACGGCAATCTGCGTCTCGTCCTCTCGATCGTACAGCGGTACGCCGGCACGAAGAACGAGCATCCGGACGATCTGTTTCAGGTCGGGTGCATCGGACTGATCAAGGCGGTCGACCGGTTCGACCTGACGCAGGACGTCCGCTTCTCCACCTACGCCGTGCCGATGATCGTCGGAGAGATCAAGCGGTATTTACGGGACAATACCTCCATCCGCGTCAGCCGCTCGGTCCGTGACCTCGCGTACCGGGCACTCACGGTCAAAGACCGTCTGACCCGGCTGCGGG
>JAZLIW010000111.1:0-4302 GCA_045617585.1 Eubacteriales bacterium | reverse complement strand
TCGACGGCAAGGCGCTCACCGATTTCGTCGCGGCGTACGGTCTCGCGATGGACGACGCCGACCTCGCGTTCTGCCAGGCGTATTTCCGCTCCGAGCACCGCGACCCGACGATCACCGAGATCCGCATGATCGACACCTACTGGTCGGATCACTGCCGCCACACCACCTTCCTGACGACCATCGACAGCGTTTCCTTCGCCGATCCGCTCCTGAACGGGGCGTGGGAACGCTACTGCGATACCCGCGACGCGCTCGGGCGGACCAAGCCGAAGAACCTGATGGACGTCGCGACGCTGGCGGGAAAGTACCTCAAAAAGACCGGCAGGCTGGACAAACTCGACGAATCCGAGGAGATCAACGCCTGCACCGTAAAAGTGACCGTCACGGTCGACGGCAAGGACGAGGACTGGCTGCTCCTCTTCAAGAACGAAACGCATAACCATCCCACCGAGATCGAGCCCTTCGGCGGCGCGGCGACCTGCATCGGCGGCGCCATCCGCGACCCGCTTTCCGGCAGATCCTACGTGTACGGCGCGATGCGCGTCACGGGTGCCGCCGACCCGACCGTTCCGGTCTCCGAGACGATCCCGGGCAAGCTCCCGCAGCGCAAGCTCGTGCAGACCGCCGCGGCGGGCTACTCCTCCTACGGCAACCAGATCGGCCTTGCCACCGGCATCGTCGACGAGCTGTACCATCCCGGCTACGCTGCCAAGCGGATGGAGATCGGCGCGGTCATCGCGGCGACGCCCGCGGCAAACGTGCGCCGGGAATGCCCGGTCGACGGAGATATCGTGATCCTGCTCGGCGGTCGTACCGGACGCGACGGGATCGGCGGAGCGACCGGCTCCTCCAAGGCGCATAACGCGCACTCGGTCGAGACCTGCGGCGCCGAGGTGCAGAAGGGCAACGCGCCCGAGGAAAGAAAGCTCCAGCGCCTGTTCCGCAACGGCGCAGCCTGCCGGATGATCAAACGATGCAACGACTTCGGCGCGGGCGGCGTTTCGGTCGCGGTCGGCGAGCTTGCCGACGGGCTGGATATCGACCTGAACGCCGTCCCGAAGAAATACGAGGGGCTTGACGGCACCGAGCTCGCGATCTCCGAATCGCAGGAACGGATGGCAGTCGTCGTCGGACCGGAGGACGTGAAGCGCTTCCTTGAGATCGCCTCCTCCGAAAACCTCGAGGCGACCGTGGTCGCGCGCGTGACCGAGGAGCCCCGTCTGAGGATGCACTGGAACGGGAAGGTCATCGTTGACGTTTCCCGTGAATTCCTGAATTCCAACGGCGCGGAAAAGCATATCGACGTCGCGCCCGCCGCGCCTGCCGATTGGGGGAGAACGATCCCCGCCGACTTTGAGAGCGGCATGGAAGCACTCGTTTCCGACCTGAACGTCTGCTCGAAGCAGGGGCTTTCCGAGCGCTTCGACTCCACGATCGGCGCCGGCACCGTGATGATGCCCTTCGGCGGCAAATATCAGCGCACGCCCGCGCAGGCGATGGTGCAAAAGATCTCGGTCGAGAAAAAGCATACCGACGACTGCTCCTTCATGAGCTGGGGCTTCAACCCCGCCGTTTCCGAAAAGTCACCCTTCCACGGCGCGTATCTCGCGGTCGTGGAGAGTGTTTCCAAGCTGATCGCCTCCGGCGCTTCGTTTGAGGACGTTTATCTGACCTTCCAGGAATACTTTGAAAAGCCCGGTCACGATCCGAAGCGCTGGGGCAAGCCCTTTGCCGCCCTCCTCGGCGGTTTCAGCGCGCAGATGGACCTCGGCATCGCCGCCATCGGCGGCAAGGACTCGATGTCCGGCTCGTTTGAAAAGCTCGACGTCCCGCCCACCCTCGTTTCCTTCGCCGTGACCACCGGAAAGACCGACGACGTCGTCACCGGCGATCTCAAGGCGGCAGGGCACAAGGTGATCGCCCTGATCCCGGCATATAACGAAAAGAAACTGCCCGACCGTGATTCCCTGATCGCGGTTTGGAACCGCGCGACTGCGCTGATGCGTGCCGGAAAGGTTTATGCCGCTTACACGCCCGGCTTCGGCGGCATCGCGGAAGCGATCTTCAAGATGTCGATCGGCAACGGCTTCGGCTTCACCTTCGACGACGCCCTGACGATGGAAGAGCTGTTCGGCTACCGTTACGGTACGATCCTGCTGGAGGTCGACGCCGATCTCACGGAAGGAAAGACGGTCGGTACGGTCGGCGGAAACGGCTATACGTACAAAGGCGCGAACGCCGTATGGGAAGAACTGAACGCGCTCTACGAAAATCGTCTGGAAAGCGTCTTCCCGCTCCGTTCGGCAAATCAGCCCGCCGCTCCGGTCGAGGCGTTCTCTTACCCGGTCTCTCCCGCCTCCCGTCCCGCGCCTGCCGTCAAATGCGCGCGCCCGAAGGTGCTGATCCCGGTCTTCCCGGGCACCAACTGCGAATTCGATTCCGCCAAGGTCATGCGTGACGCGGGTGCCGACGCGGAGATCTTCGTCATCAACAACCTGACCCCGGACGGCATCGCCTCCTCGGTCGACCGCTTCGCGAAGGAGCTTGCCTCCGCGCAGATGATCTTCGTTCCCGGCGGCTTCTCCGGCGGCGACGAGCCCGACGGCTCCGGCAAGTTCATCATGGCGTTCTTCCGCAGCGAGCAGGTGAAGAACGGCGTCCATGAGCTGCTTGACAAACGCGACGGTCTGATCTGCGGGATCTGCAACGGTTTCCAGGCTCTGGTCAAGCTCGGTCTCGTTCCCTACGGCAGGATCATCGACACCGACGTGAACTGCCCGACCCTGACCTTCAATACCATCGCCCGCCACCAGTCCAAGCTGGTCCGCGTCCGCGTGGCGTCGAACAAATCCCCGTGGCTTGCGGGCACCGAGGTCGGCGATATCTATACCGTGCCGATCTCTCACGGCGAGGGCCGATTCCTCGCCTCCGACGAGGTCGTCCGTCAGCTTGCGGCAAACGGTCAGATCGCGACTCAGTACGTCGATCTGAACGGCAGACCTACCTCAGACATCCTCTTCAACCCGAATAACTCGGCGTTCGCGATCGAGGGCATCACCTCGCCCGACGGCAGAGTCTTCGGCAAGATGGGCCACGCGGAGCGCATCGGCTCCGGGCTCTATCAGAACGTCCCCGGTATCTTCGATATGAAGATGTTCGCTTCCGCCGTCAACTATTTCAAAAAATAAGATAGAATAAAGGAGAATTCCCATGGCTTACTTATCCGATATTGAGATCGCCCAGCAGACCCCGATGAAGCACATCAACGAGATCGCGAAGATCGCGGGCGTTGATGAAAAGTACCTTGAGCAGTACGGCAGATACAAGGCAAAGGTCGATTACGCGCTTTTAAACGAATCCGACCGCAAAAACGGCAAGCTGATCCTCGTGACCGCGATCACCCCGACCCCCGCGGGCGAGGGCAAGACCACGACCACGATCGGTCTGGCGGACGGTCTGCGTCAGATCGGCAAGAACTCGATCGTCGCGCTCCGTGAGCCCTCTCTCGGCCCGGTCTTCGGCGTCAAGGGCGGTGCCGCCGGCGGCGGTTACGCGCAGGTCGTCCCGATGGAGGATATCAACCTCCACTTCACGGGTGACTTCCACGCCATCGGCGCGGCGAACAATCTTCTCGCCGCGATGCTCGACAACCACATCCAGCAGGGCAATCTGCTGAACATCGATCCCCGCCGCATCACCTGGAAGCGCTGCGTCGATATGAACGACCGTCAGCTCCGCTTCATCGTCGACGGGATGGGCGGCAAGGCGAACGGCACGCCCCGTGAGGACGGCTTCGATATCACCGTCGCTTCCGAGATCATGGCGGTCTTCTGCCTCTCCTCCTCCATCGCGGACCTCAAGGCGCGTCTGTCCCGCATCGTCGTTGCCTATACCTACGACGACAAGCCGGTCACCGCGGGCGATCTGAAGGCGGTCGGCGCGATGGCGGCGCTCCTGAAGGACGCTCTCAAGCCCAACCTCGTCCAGACCCTCGTGGGCACGCCCGCGTTCGTCCACGGCGGTCCCTTCGCCAACATCGCGCACGGCTGCAACTCGGTCATCGCGACCCGCATGGCGATGAAGCTTGGCGATTACGCCGTCACCGAGGCAGGCTTCGGTGCCGACCTCGGCGCTGAAAAATTCCTTGACATCAAGTGCCGTATGGCAGGTCTCCGCCCCGACGCGGTCGTCGTCGTTGCCACCGTCCGCGCCCTCAAGATGCACGGCGGTCTCGACAAGAAGCAGCTCGGCACCGAGGACCTCGCCGCGCTCGAAAAGGGTCTGCCGAACCTTCTCCGTCAC
>JAZLIW010000110.1:0-1622 GCA_045617585.1 Eubacteriales bacterium | reverse complement strand
CTGAGCTACACCCCCATATTCAATTGTACCGTTGAGATGAACTTCGCCGGACGGAATCCTTAAAAAGAACCGTAGACCTATGCGTTGCGAACGCATCGCTCTCCCAGCTGAGCTACACCCCCATATTCAATTGTACCGTTGAGATGAACTTCGCCGGATGGAATCCTTAAAAAGAACCGTAGACCTATGCGTTGCGAACGCATCGCTCTCCCAGCTGAGCTACACCCCCGTGGAACGAATCATATTATACCACGTTTTTTCCGTTTTGGCAAGGGGTTTTTTCAAAAAAACCAAAATTTTTAGAGAAAAAAGAAGAGGGAGGCGGTTTTGCTCTTTTCAAAACGCCGTTTTTATGATATACTGGTTCAAACCGTTTGATCTGAGGTCATTATGAAGCACTTATTCCGCTATTATCCGAAATACCGGGTGCAGTTTCTGCTCGGTCCGTTTTTCAAATTGGTCGAGGCGTCCTTTGAACTCTGCGTTCCGCTGGTCATGCGTGGGATCATCGACGTCGGGATCGCGGGGCAGGACCGGACCTATATGATTCGGATGGCGCTGCTGCTTGTCCTGCTCGCCTTCCTCGGGCTGATCAGCTCGGTCACGGCGCAGTATTTTGCCGCAAAAGCGTCGGTCGGCATGGTCGGCGGGCTGAAGGACGATCTGTTCACCCACCTGATGGGGCTTTCCTACCGGGAGCTCGATACGCTCGGCACGCCGACGATGATCACGCGCCTGACCTCGGACTGCAATCAGGTCCAGTCGGGACTGAACCTTGCCCTCCGTCTCCTGCTCCGCTCCCCGTTCGTGGTCTTCGGGGCGATGATCATGGCGCTGACCGTGGACGCGAAGGCGGCGCTGCCCTTCGTCGTCGTGATTCCGATCCTGCTTGCCGTGACCTTCGCGGTCATGCTCGTCTGCATTCCGCTCTACCGCGGCGTGCAGGGGAAGCTGGACGGCATCCTCGGCTCCCTCCGGGAGAACCTGAACGGCGTCCGCGTGATCCGCGCGTTCCGCAGGGAAGAGGATGAGGTACGCGCCTTCGGTGAAAAGAACGCGGAGCTCAACCGGATGCAGGACCGCGTGGGCGGGATCTCCGCTCTGCTCAATCCGGTGACCTACGTGATCATCAATCTCGCCGTGCTTGCGCTGATCTACGCGGGCGCGCTCCGCGTGGACGAGGGCGTCCTGACGCAGGGCGCGGTCGTCGCGCTTTATAACTACATGGGGCAGATCCTCGTCGAGCTGATCAAGATGGCGAATCTGATCATTCAGATCACCAAGGCGATCGCCTGCGCCAACCGGATCGAAAGGGTCTTTGAGACCGATTCCTCCCTTACTTCTCCCGCGTCCGATCCCGCGGAAACGGGGCGCGGCTGCGTCTCGTTCGAGAACGTCTCTCTGACCTACGCCGGAGGCGGGGAAGCGGCGCTGGAAGGGATCAGTTTTTCCTGCCGGGCAGGGGAAACGGTCGGGATCATCGGCGGAACCGGATCGGGCAAGACCTCGCTGATCTCCCTGATCCCACGCCTTTACGAGGCGACGGGCGGGACCGTGCGCGTGGATGGCGCGGACGTGCGCAGCTACCGGCCGGAGACGCTGCGGAAAAAGATCGGCATCGT
>JAZLIW010000109.1:0-2825 GCA_045617585.1 Eubacteriales bacterium | reverse complement strand
CGCCGAGGAGACGGCACGCCTCCTCCACGCAGAGAAGCTCCGCGTGCGCCGCGGCGGACCGGTCGGTCTCGCGGCGGTTATGCGCCCGCGCGAGGATCTTTCCGTCCCGCACGATCACGGCGCCGACCGGGACCTCGCCGCGTTCCGCCGCTTTTTCCGCCTCCCGGATCGCTTCCGCCATGAAGCGGAGGTCGTCTTCGCGGGAAGAGAGCGCCCGTACGCGTTCCGCGGCACGCGCTCCGGAAGGAACGCGGTCTTTTTCGTTCATACGATCGCCTCCCCGCGGGCAAGTCTTCCGAGGGCGGACGGATCGAGGACGGTGAAGGCGCAGGTCCCCGCCTTCGGGACCGTGACGCAGGTGACGCCGCCGTCAACGCTCTTTTTGTCGCGGAGCATCGCGGCGAGCGCCTTTTCCGGGTCGTAGGGGAAGGAAACGGGGAGGCCGATCTTCCGATACAGAGCGATCAGCCGCTTTCGGACGTCGGGCGACGCCATCGGCAGCATCCCGAGCGCGACCGCTTCACCGTGGAGCAGCTTCCCGTCCGCGGCGATCTCGATCCCGTGGCCGAGCGTGTGACCGAAGTTCAGCACGCGGCGCAGACCGCTCTCCTTCTCGTCCCGGTCGACGATCTCCTTTTTGAGGAAGATCGCGCGGCGCAGGATCCCGTCGGTCACCCTGCCGTCTCCCGCCTCCAGCTCGCCGAAGAGCCCTTCGTCGAGCGTGACCGCCATCTTGACGATCTCGGCTATGCCGTTCGCCTGCTGGCGCGCGTCGAGCGTTTCGGTCAGACCGGGGTCGATCAGGATCTTTTCCGGGGCGCGGAACAGACCGACGCTGTTCTTGATCCCGCCGAAGTCGATGCCGTTCTTCCCGCCGACCGAGGCGTCTGCCTGCGCGAGCAGGGTGGTCGGGACCGAGACGCAGGAGATCCCGCGCAGATAGATCCCGGCGGTGAACGCCGTGAGGTCGGTGACCACGCCGCCGCCGAGCGCAAGAAGCCGGTCACCCCGCGTAAAGCCGTCGGCAAGCAGCGCGGAAAGCAGTTTTTCCACGGTGAAGAGCGACTTACAGTCCTCCCCCGCGGGGAAGGTGAAGACTCTCGCGCCGTCGAACTGGGAGGAAACGAGCCTGACCCACGCCTTCGGCACGCCGGAATCGGTGACGATCATCGTCTTTTTCCCGGTGCCGAAGAATTCCGCGAGCCGCGCCGCGCCGCCGCGCCGGAACAGGACGCGGCTCCCGGCAGAGCGGAAGGAATCCGGGAAAGAATCCCGCTCCCCACGGTCCTCCTGCAGGGCACGCGAGGCTGCCATGACCGCTTCCTCCACGGGGGGATAGACCGCACGGATCCTGTCGTCCCCGATCAGCGCGGCGTTCTTTTCGATCAGGAACCGTTCTCTTTCCCGGTCGCGGATGGGGAGCGCGCGCTCCCTTTTGTAATCCGCGATCACGTCGGAACGGCGCATCCGTTCCTCAAACAGCCGGGCGATCTTCCGGTCGATCTCCCCGATCTCTTCTCTCGCACGGATAAATTCTTCTTCGGTCGGCATGGCGGTCCCTCTCTTACGCAGTTTCTTTGATACGATCATACCATTTTTTTTGAAAAATGTCAAGAAAAACGCGCCGGACGGACGTTTTCACACCGCGGGGCTTGTTTTTTTGCCGGGGATATGGTACAATATCCGGGAAAAGAAAACGCGGCGGAAGCCGATAAGAAAGGAACCGACGATGAAGCTGTATCTCGTGATCCCCTGTTATAACGAGGAAGAGGTCCTGCCCGAGACGCGGGCAAGGCTGACCGAAAAAATGAAGGCGCTGATCGGCGCGGGCAGGATCGACCCGGATTCCCGGATCGTCTTCGTCAACGACGGGTCGAAGGACCGGACGTGGGAGCTGATCGCCGCCTATCATGAGGAGGACCCTCTGGTCTCCGGCATCTGCCTCTCCCGCAACCGCGGGCACCAGAACGCGCTGCTCTGCGGGCTGATGACCGTGAAGGATCTCTGCGACGCGGCGGTCTCGATGGACGCCGATCTGCAGGACGATATCGGCGTGATCGACGCGATGCTCGACGAGTATGAGAAGGGGATCGACGTCGTGTACGGGGCGCGCTCCTCCCGGGAGACCGATTCCGCGTTCAAGCGGTTCACCGCCGAGGGGTTCTATAAGCTGATGAAGTCGATGGGCGCGGAGGTCGTGTTCAACTCCGCGGACTGCCGCCTGATGACCCGCCGCGCGCTCGACGGGCTCTCGGAGTTCGGCGAGGTCAATCTCTTCCTGCGCGGGATGGTACCGATGGTCGGTTACCCGTCCTCGACCGTGTATTACGAGCGGCACGAGCGCTTTGCCGGGGAGAGCAAGTACCCGCTCAAAAAGATGCTGAACTTTGCCTTCGAGGGGATCACCTCGCTCTCGGTCAAGCCGATCCGGCTGATCACCGGGGCGGGCGTCCTTTTCCTCCTCGGTGCCTTCGCCGCCCTGATCGTCCTGATCGTGCGCCTCTGTATGGGGCTCGCCTTCTCCGGCTGGGGCTTCGTCGCCCTTCTTCTGCTCCTCGTCGGCGGGGTGCAGACCGTCGCGATCGGGCTCGTCGGGGAGTACGTCGGCAAGGTGTATCTGGAGACCAAGCACCGTCCGCGGTATATCGTGAAGGAATTTCTGCACGATGAAAAGTGACGTGAGGGTGTAATATAAGAAGAAGGAACAGCAGAGACGAAAGCCGGAGAGGCGGACGTCTCTGCTGTTTTTTGTTGGCTCCCGCCCCTCCGCATTCTTTTCCCGTTTGCAAAGCCGCGGAGCGGCGCGCATTCCACCCGTAGGGCGG
>JAZLIW010000108.1:0-5817 GCA_045617585.1 Eubacteriales bacterium | reverse complement strand
TTACGGCGTATGGCGCGGCGCGAAAAAGCGCCTTACCGAATGGGACGTGAACGAAGAGCGGCGGGAGCAAGCCCCCGCCCTACGGGGTGGTTGCGCGGCGCGAAAGCACGCGCCTGCCGATCGGGACGCGAACAAGGTGCGGCGGGAGCAAGCCCCCGCCCTACGGGTTTCATTCGCGGCATCGGTTCGCCAAAGGCGAACCGAATCGCTTTCAGCGAACCGCGCCTTTGCGATCGGGACGCGGTCGGGGAAAGGAATGCGCCGGTACCGGCACTCCGTTTTTATTTCTTACGGACCGTGATACGAAACGCCAAAAACGCAGATCCCGGCTCATCCTGCGTGTTTCCCTGACAAATCCATTTTTTCAAAGTCTTTTGCACAGCTTTTCTTCAGAAAAGCGCGTACTCCTCCTCTGAAAGGAAAAATATGATGAAAACAGGAATCGAAGCGGGGGCGTACCTCCGCCGGGAGGATCCGTTTGCCTCCCTTGCCCGCATGAAGGCGCACGGGTACGATTGCGCCGACTTCAATCTGTCCGACACGTCGGATCCGCTCTATCTGCTCGACGCGGACGCGATCGCCGCGGCGGGGAAGCTCCGCGAGGCGTTTTCCGCGTCCGGGATCGGAATTTCCCAGGTCCACGGGCCGTGGCGCTGGCCGCCGCAGGACGGGACCGCCGAGGACCGTGCCGAGCGGTTTGAAAAGATGGTCCGCAGCTTCCGTCTCTCCCGTCTTCTCGGCTGCGATTCGGTCGTGATCCATCCGATCATGCCCTTCGGCAGCGGCGGGGACGAGCCGGAAAAGTTCCTCTCCCTCAATCTGGACTTCTTTACCCGCCTCGGCGCCGAGGCGAAAAAAGAGGGCGTCGTGATCTGTCTCGAAAATATGCCGATGCCCCTCCTCCCCCTCGCCCGCCACGATCAGCTCCTCGCCTTCCTGCGTCAGCTCGATCCCGCCGCGTTCGCCCTCTGCCTCGACACCGGACATTCGGTCATCTGCGGCGTTCAGCCCGGCACCGCCGTCCGCGAGATCGGACCCGCTCTCCTGCGCGTCCTCCACGTCCACGACAATGACGGACGCGCCGACCGCCACCTCCTCCCCGGGCAGGGCGTCATCGACTGGCACGACTTCGCCGCCGCCCTCCGTGAGATCGGTTTCTCCGGCGCCGTCTCCCTCGAGACCCACGTCCGCTCCGGCATGGAATCCGAGGAGCTCGCGCTCTCCGCTTTCGCATCGCGCTTGGCGGGGGTTACGTGTTCTTTCTCTTAGAGAAGGAACCAAAGAGGCACCAACTGTACTTTGTTCTTTGTCCCTTCGGGCATCGCGCAGCGGTGCGCGCATCGTGCTCTTCCGAACGCGTCCGATTTTCAAAGGAGCGCGGCGACGCTGCGGGTGGAATGCGCGCCGCTTTGCGGCTTTGCGATCTTGTCAGAACACTGCCGGAACCGTTTCCATTCCCCAAAAATCATTCAAAAGGACGAACGATCATGATCACAGATTCATACGATACCGAAACCGGGCCGCTGATCTCTCTGCGGGACGTGTACGGCGCGCAGGGGGACCTTGCGGACGTCTGCATCATCACCTTCTCGTCGGTGATCCTCCGCTCCGCGCTCGACGCGGGGGACTGCCGGCAGATCGCCGCGATCCGTTCCTGCGGCGGCGATATTCCGATCTACGCGCTTTCCGGTTCGGAAAAGCGCATCGCGTTCTACCAGTCGCCGATCGGCGCGACCGTGGCTTCCCAGTGTGTCCTCGAGGCGAACTGGCTGACCGGGGCGTCAAGATTCATTCTGTTCGGCTCCGCCGGAAGCCTCGATTCTGAACGTACCGCCGGGCGGCTCGTCGTTCCTACCGCCGCGTACCGCGACGAGGGGATGTCCTACCACTACGCTCCGCCCGCCGACTATATCACGATCCCCGGCAGCGCCGCCGTCCGCGCCGCTTTCAACGACCTCCGCCTTCCCTTCGTCGAGGGCAGGACCTGGACCACCGACGCCATCCTCCGCGAGACCGCCGGGCAGGCCGCCAGACGCCGCGCCGAGGGCTGCGTCGCCGTCGAAATGGAGATCGCCGGCGTGCAGGCGGTCTGCGACTTCCACCGCCTCTCTTTCTACCCCTTCCTCGTGACCGGGGACGTCCTCTCCGAGGATTCCTATTCCATCGGCTCCCTCGCCGACGCCAACCACTGCGTCGACAACTTCCGCGTGGCGCTGGAGCTCGCCGCGAGAGTGTAGGGGGGACGGGGACACGGGGACGCGAGGATGCGGGGACACGGGGACGCGGTGTCCTTTTTCTCCAGAGAGCCGCGGACCAAAGAGGCACCAACTGAACTTTTTTCTTTGTTTCTTCGTGCTTCGCGCCGCGGTGACCGTTCGGGTTTTTCTCCGAAAGCGCACCGGAAAGCAAGGCGCGTGCTTCGCGCCGCGAAATACAATAACCGGATGGGATTCGTCTCTTCCGGTTTTTTGTTTGCCCAAGCGTGTCTTTACGAGTAAGTCAAGCCGGTTCGCTTTTGCGATCGGGGTGGGAACGGGGAACGGCGGAACCTGCCCCGCGTCTGCGAAAATCGTGCGAAAAAGACGGGAGGACGGACGGGCGCGGGTGTGCTATACTGTTTCTGTCACGGCGAACAAATGTTCTTGAAAGGAGAAACGCATGAGAGAAAACGACACGACCTTCGTCAAGCTGTTCCGGCAGATCCGCGAGCGGAGCTGGTACCGGGACGGGCCCGCGCTGCGGCTCTATCTGGAGCTGCTGCTGAACGCCAACATTATGTACGTGGTCTACGGGGAAGAGGTGGTCAGGCGCGGGGAGGTGCTGACCAGCTACGCGCAGCTTTCGGAGGCGACCGGGCTGTCCTACAAGTCGGTCCGGAACGGCCTCGTCCGCCTCGAACGCGCGGGAATGATCCGCAGCCGCCTCGCCGTCGGCCGTCACGTCATCACCGTTCTCTGCTACGGCGACGGTCTCCCGCCCGACCCGTCGGGGTATCTGCGGGAGGAGCCGGTTTGGAGCGTACCGGGCGATTCCGACCCGTAGGGCGGGAGGCTCACGCTCTTCGCGCCGCTTTGCGGCTTTGCGATCGGGACGCGATCGGGGAGGCGGCGGGAGACAAGCCCCCGCTCTACGGCGGAGCGACCGCGGTTCCGCCTTTGCGATCGGGACGCGATCGGGGAGGCGGCGGGAGCAAGCCCCCGCCCTACGGCGGAGCGACCGCGGCTTCGCCTTTGCGATCGGGGCGCGATCGGGGAGGCGGCGGGAGAACGCCGTCTGCCCCCGGAAGGGAAAAACGGGAAAAAGGGCAGGCGGCTGCGCGGGAGAGCAATTTCCGTCGCATGGCTTGGCGCGCCGGCGCGGGATGCGGGCGGGAACGGCGGGGTTTTGCTCCCGGAAGCAGCGCGGGCAGGGGGGTGACCGGTTGGAAAAAGCGCCCGGCGGGCTTTGTTCCGCGTCCCGGCGGCGGTCGGAGGGCAGGAGGGTGTCCGGCGCAGGCGGGACGGCGGAAAGACGCGGCGGGGAGCCCATTCCGGCCTGCGGGGGCGGTTCCGCCTCACGGATCGGGTCGGGAACGGAGGCGGCGGGGCTTCGGGCGGTCTTCATTCCGGGCAAGAACGGGCTTGACCGGTCAGGAACGGGCATCTGCCCTTCGGTTTTGCTCCTGCCGACCGGAAACGAGGCGGTTCCGGCGCGGCGGAAAGACGGTTTTCCGGTAAAAAGAGGCTGTTCCGACCCGTCGGAATCGCTCCGTGGCGCACTCCGGACGCGGTTCTTCCGGTCGGGTACCCGGGAGCGAACGGGCGGGATCGGATCCGGGGCGGAAACGTCCGGAAACGGCTCCGGCGCGGAGGACGGCGCGGATGCCGGGCGATTGGGGCAATGGGGAAAAAACGGGACATCGGTGCCGGTCGGGGCAGGGCGTTCCCGTCCGGTTTTCCGGCTCCCGAGGCTGAAAAAACGGCGGCGGGAAACGGAAAGGGGCGAACGGGGACAAAAAAAGGCAGGCTCCTGCCCCGCAAAAAACGAGCCTCGGAGGCGGAAAAACGGATCATCCGAAATGTCGTCGGGGCACGTTCTTAAGAAAAAGAGAAGGATTGGAGAAGAGAGAACGGTTTAACAGAAGGGGGATGGATAGCAGATAAGCTTCCGTGCGGGCACACCTGCCCGTACGTACGCGTGAGACGGAAGGGGGATCGGCTGCTTGAAAAACGGATCCCGGAGCAAGACGGGACTGTGCTGTCCTGCGTGCGGAAGCTGCGGGAAGCGCGGGGACGACCGCCATTGCTGTCGGTACGGGGCGGACGGGGAACGTGAGTGGTGCGAGGAATTCCTGTCCTGGTTCCGGCGGGTATGGCGTTACGAAACGAAACTGATACGGGAAGGGGAAAAACACGATGAGACTGAACGCAAGACTGACGTATAGGGAGCACGACGGCAATATTTATTTCTTTCAGGTGCCCGGTGCCCGCGATCCCTGCGAGAACTGCGACTACCTGGCTTGCAGCAACTGCATGGTCGCCTTTCTGACCGACACGCTTTTCGTGCTCGAGGAGGAGGACGAGAAGCGACGGATCGAGGCGAATATTGCCCGGACGCTCCGTCTGAACATGAAAGGGGAGGAGCGCAACAAAGACGGCACGTTCTGTAGGGAGGGCGTCGATCTGCACCGTGCCAATCTGCGGCGGGGAAGGGATCAGCCGGAGGAAGAGGAAGGCACGGAGGAGAAGCCTTCGGGTGCCGGCTCTGATAAATAAAAAAACCGGCTTCCGGGACAGCTTCGGTGAATTCGGCGGGAGAAAGCGGGCGGGAGCGGGCGCAGGGGAGCGGAGAGGATCGCCCGGAGGGAGGACCTTCGGATCACGGTTCCTGATCAACAAAAAGTCCTTCGGGAACGCTTTCGGGCGGGCTTGGGGAAAGAGGAGGCGGGAGCGGTCCCGTGCGGGAGGGGGGCGCGGAGATCGGTCTTTTGCGGTGAGAAAGGAGTGAAGCAAGATGGATCGGACGAACGGGAGAACGGAGAGGTACGGGAAGGTCAGAGCGGACCTGACGTATTTTGACGCGGCACCGGAATTTGTGAACGAGCCGGATTTTGAGGAAACGGCGGATGATCCGGACCCTCCGCGCGCGACGGAGTCGGTCGCCGGGGAGACGGCTGCGGACGGAATGGAGGTTGCGGACGGGATGAGCTTTGAGGGCGATGAGATCTTTGCGGAGGGATATATTTTTGCGGGCGGAAGTGATAATTCGGCGGGGTTGAGCTTCGCGGGGGAAAAGGTCCCCGGGAAGAAAGAGTCAGGCGGGGAAGACAAGCCCTCCGCGTCGGAAAAGTCAGCGGAATGGCTGGATCCCGCGCTTGCCGTCTGTCCGTTTTTCGTGCAGGCGATGCGGCGCGGCGTGGTCTGCGAGGGGCTGGCGGAGAGGAGCGAGCTGCGGACGCGGTTCCGCTCCGTTCCTGACCGGAACGCGCATTACGAACGGTACTGCTGTTCCTTTTCCGGCTGCGGGACCTGTCCGGTCGCGCGGGCGATCATGCACGTCAAGTACGCCGACTGCGAGTGGTTCCGCGCCGGGAAGGATCCGGGGTCGGAGCGCTGACGGGATCGGCGCGGGGAACAGCGCGCGAAAAAAATTTTTGCCTCAAAAACAAAGTTCCTCCGTAAAAAACGGGCAAAAACGGAGGAAAACAGCCTCGGAGGCTGAAATACGCGGATTTCAAAGTGAGTGGAAAAATGCTTCCGGGTGTGATATGATTCTGACAGCGGGGGAAAACGGACGCGGAAACGTCCCGTCCGGGGGTTCCCGCCCGAGGAAAGGAGA
>JAZLIW010000107.1:0-5699 GCA_045617585.1 Eubacteriales bacterium | reverse complement strand
AAGCAGGGCTTTCGCCCTATGAAGCGTGCCTTCGGCACACGGAAAGTAACAGTGCGCTTCGCTTCATACGAGCGCAAGCGAGTGCTTCATGGCGGCAACGCCGCCGCTTCATGTTTGCGAAGCAAACGCTTCTTTCCTTTTTGGCAGCAGTCGGAAGTCGAGGGCTTTTTTGCTCAAAAACGTTTGAAAAGTTCACGAAATTGTGTTATAAAGAATGCGATAAATGATGATTTGCAGTTTTCCCCCTTCTCACGCCGTAATGTGATTGGCCACACGGAGGAGCATGGTTTCGAGCCATGAGAGCGAACGGTTCTCCGTGAATTCCCAAAGCACGCTTTTCAGCTCGGGCAGATACGGGCGGACCTTTTCGGGGCTCGCGATCAGATAATCACGGATCACGCAGACCGACGTGAATTTATCGGTCCCGAGCGCGTCCCGTTTCAGGACCGTATAGCCGTACATCTCGGTCAGAACGGAATTCAGGTAACCGAGACGTTTTTCCTCCCCGGTCTCAAGATACCCGTCGATCGTCCGTACGCACTCTTCGGAAAGGCTGACGAAGAGATCAAGCGCTTCCCTTTCCTCTTTTTTCTTTTCGACCGCGTTCACGGTCCCGACCGCCGCAAGCGCGATCAGTACGCCGAGCAGAAAAGCGATCACGCTGCGCAGGATGCCGTTCTTACCGGAAACTTCATTTCCGGAAGCGGCTTTTTTCTTTTCACCGGTCGGTTCCTCTCCTGCATCCGTATCGACGATGCCGAGCACCTCCCGCAGATTTTCCTTCATGGCGGGATCCGGTTCCCTGCTTCCGCTTTCCCACCGGGAGACCAGCGTTCTCGATACGTACAGTTTTCCCGCCAGCTCCTCCTGCGTCAATCCTGCCGCTTCCCGGAAGTCCCGCAGCATCTCCCCGTATTTCTTTGCGTCCAATCCCGTGTCCTCCTCTCCGATTCTTATCTCCATGATACCACAACGGACCCAAAAGTGCAAGTGACCGTCCCGTGACGGATCCGTCACGAATAAATCCGGTCCGAAAAACAAAAAACCCGGAATGGTCCGGGTTATTTTGATTCACTGTTCCCTGAAGATCACGGCATCGTCGGTCATTTCGTCGACGATGGCAAGAGACTCGATGCGGTAGCCCTCGGCGCGGAGCGCGTCGCCGCCGCCCTGAAAGCCCTTTTCGATCGCGATCGCGCAGCCGACGAATTCGGCGCCCGCGTCGTTCACGATCGAGATCAGCCCGCGCAGCGCGTTGCCGACAGCAAGAAAGTCGTCCACGATCAGCACCCGGTCACCCGGCAGGAGATATTCCTTCGGTACCGTGACGTCGTAGATCCGTCCGTGCGTATAGGACTGCACGCGGGTCGTGTAGACCTCCTTCGACTGGTTGATCGACTGCGACTTTTTGGCAAAGAGCATCGGGACGCCGAGCTCGGACGCGGCGGCGACCGCAATGGCGATCCCGGACGCCTCGATCGTCAGGACCTTGGTGATCCCGTCGTTTTCGTACAGACGCGCGATCTCCTTCCCCATTTCCATCAGAAACGCGGCGTCGATCTGCTGATTCAGAAACGAACCGACCTTCAGGATATTGCCGGGAAGGACCTCGCCCTCCCGACGTATCTTTTCTTCCAGTGCCTTCATACCGTACTCCTCCGTACCTTCATATAATTGAGCGATCAAAGAAGATGGATGCCGTGCTCCGCGCATTCCCGGCGCGTGTCGTCGTCCCAGATAGAGGACTGCACCTCGCCGATATGGCATTTACGCAGGAAAAACATACAGATGCGGGACTGGCCGATGCCGCCGCCGATCGTATAGGGCAGTTCGCCGTTCAGCAGCGATTTCTGAAACGGAAGCCCGGCACGTTCGGGACAGCCGCGTTCCTCAAGCTGGAAGCGGAGGCGTTCCTCGTCCACGCGGACGCCCATCGAGGAAAGCTCGAGGGCGATATCGAGCACGGGATAGTACACGATGATATCCCCGTTTTTGGTCCAGTCGTCGTAGTCGGGCGCTCTGCCGTCGTGCTGCTTCCCGGACTTCATTTTTCCGCCGATCTGCATCAAGAAGATCGCGCCGTATTCCTTGGCGAGCGCGTATTCGCGTTCCTTGGGCGTCAGGTCGGGATAGCGGTCCTCCGCCTCCTGCGCGGTGATGAAGGTGATCTCCTCGGGCAGATAGCAGTGCGCGAACTCGTAGTCGGACGCGATATAGCGCTCGGTATGGCGCAGCGCGGCGTAGATCTCACGCACCGCCGTCATCAGCGTGTCCAGCGTCCGTTCTTCTTTGGAAATGATCTTTTCCCAGTCCCACTGGTCCACGAAGACCGAGTGGATGTTGTCGCGGTCCTCGTCGCGGCGGATCGCGTTCATATCGGTGTACAGACCTTCTCCGTGCTCAAAGCCGTATTCCTTCAAAGCGTAGCGCTTCCATTTGGCGAGGGATTGGACGATCTCAAAATTGCCCTCCATGTCCTTTGCGTCAAACGCGACCGGACGCTCCACGCCGTTCAGGTTATCGTTCAGACCGGAAGCGTCGGAAACGAAGAGCGGGGCGGAAACGCGGGTCAGGTTCAGCTGGATCGCAAGGTCGCGCTCAAAAAAGTCCTTGACCTTCTTGATGGCGATCTCGGTCTGCCGAAGGTTGAGAAGAGGGGTATACCCCTCCGGGATGGTCAGTGATCTCATACGAAAAAGCCTTTCCGATGGAAATAGTTATAATAATTGATTATACCGCCTTTCCCGGTCTTTGTAAAGCGTTTTTTCAAAAAAGCCGAAAAAAATTGCGGTGCCGATGTGAAACGGGAAAACGGCGGAGCGCTTAACCGACCGAAACGACGGTCAGGACGCCGTCCGCGACGCGGAACCGGACCTCCCGCCCGGCGAAAAGGAAGCCGTAGATCCGTTCGGGGTCGTCCTGATAGGACGGGCGCGGATCCTCGGCGAGGATCGCGCGGAGCGCCTCAAATTTGCCCTCCGGGAGCAGGGGGCGGTATTCCTCCGGTAATTCCACGGTCAGCGCGTACCCCTTTCTCTCGTCCGAAAATCCGCCGACGGCGTCGGGGATGCAGTCCGAGATCGGCAGATAAGGCTTGATATCGTAGATCGGCGTCCCGTCCATAAGATCGGCGCCGGAAACGAGGAGAACCGTGCCCTCCCCTTCCCGCTTTTCGACCGAGAGCAGACGGACCGCGGAAAGTCCGATGGGATTCGGGCGGTTGGGGGAACGGGTGGCGAACACGCCGACGCGCCGGTTCCCGCCGAGACGGGGCGGGCGGACGGTCGGTGACCAGGTCTCCCGGACCATCTCCGAGAATTCCCAGAGCAGCCATAGGTGGGAATATCCGGTGATCTCCCGCAGCGCGTCGGGATTCCGGTATTCTTCTTCAAATACGATCCTGCCGACGAGCTCCGGGACCAGACCGCTCTGACGGGGGATCCCGAACTTGGTCGGGAAGTCGGTACGGATATGCGCGATCACTTTCATTTCCATTCCGGTCACTCCTCAAACTGGCTGTTGAACAGCGCGGCGTAGAAGCCGTTCCTTGCGAGCAGTTCCGCGTGCGTTCCCTGCTCCGCGATCTTTCCGTCCCGCATCACGAGGATGCAGGTCGCGTCGCGTACGGTCGAGAGGCGGTGCGCGACGATAAAGCTCGTCCTGCCCTCCATCAGGCGGTCGAACGCGCGCTGAACGTGCAGCTCGGTGCGGGTGTCGATCGAGGAGGTCGCCCCGTCAAGGACCAGCACCGGCGGCTTCACCAGCATGACGCGGGCGATGCAGAGGACCTGCTTCTGTCCCTGCGAAAGCGAGCCGCCGCCCTCGCCGATCACGGTATCGTAGCCCTCCGGCAGACGGCAGATAAAGCCGTGCGCGTGGACGGCGCGTGCCGCCTCCTCCACCTCGGCGTCGGTGGCGTCCGGCTTGCCCATCCGGAGATTTTCCCGCACGGTCCCGGAGCGCAGCCACGTCTCCTGCAGGACCATACCGAAGCGGCTGCGGAGCTCCGCCCGCGTCATCTGCCGCGTGGGAACGCCGTCGACCGCGATCTCACCCGAGACGGGATCGTAGAAGCGCATCAGCAGATTGATCAGCGTCGTTTTGCCGCACCCGGTCGGACCGACGATCGCGATCCGGTCGCCGGGATGAACGTTCAGATTCACGTGCTCGATCAGGCTGCGGTCGGGCGTATAGGAGAAGGACAGGTCCGTGACCGTGACGCGCCCTTCCGTCTTCTCAGGCAGGAGGGGGGCGGCGGGATCGGGCGTTTCCGCGGGCAGAGAGAGGAATTCAAACACTCTTGCCGCACAGGCGAGCGCGTTCTGCAGCTCGGTCACGACGCCGGAGATCTCGTTGAACGGCTTGGTATACTGATTGGCGTAGGAAAGGAAGCAGGAGAGCGCGCCGACCGTCAGACCGCCGCCCATCGCGATGAGCGCCCCGGTCAGCCCGACCGCGGCGTAGACGACGGAATTGACGAAACGGGTCGTCGGATTGGTCAGACTGGAGAAGAAGGTCGCGCGGAGAGAAGCGGAGACCAGCTCCCCGTTCACCTCACGGAAGCGGCGGCAGACCTTTTCCTCGCCCGAGAAAGCGATGACGGTCTTTTCCCCGCCGATCATTTCGTCGATCAGCGCGGTCTGTCTGCCGCGGATCTCCGACTGCTTCCGGAACATGGAATACGTCCGCGACGCGATGAAGCGGGAGACGAAAAGAGAGAGCGGCGTCAGCACGACCACGACGAGCGCGATCACCGGCTTGATCGAAAGCATGAAGATCAGCGTCCCGACGATCGTCAGGATCCCGGTGAAGAACTGGGTAAAGCCCATGAGCAGCCCGTCGGCGAACGTATCGGTATCGGAAATGATACGGCTGACCACGTCCCCGGTCGGATGCGCGTCAAGATAGGAGAGCGGGAGGCGCTGAAGTCGTGCGAACGCCTGACGGCGGATCGAAGCGACCGTACGGTTGGTGATCCGGTGATTGATATACGCCATGCACCATTCCGCCGCCGAGGTCAGGAGAATGCAGACCGCGGCACGGGTCAGAATGGGCAGGATCAGCGCAAAATCAACCTCCCCCGCCGAGACGATGCCGTCGATGGCGTCCCCGATCAGGATCGGCAGGAGGAGCGTGAGAACGACCGAGATCAGCGCGAGAAGGAGGGAAAGACCACAGAGCGGAAGAGAGGAACGCAGGAAGGAAAGCGCCGTGCGTACGGTCTCTTTTTTGTAGCCCGTTTTTTTCATGCCCGTTCCCCCTCCTTCCTGAACTGCGACTCGCAGATCTCGCGGTAGACCGCGCAGGAGGAGAGCAGCTCGTCGTGGGTCCCGATCCCGACGGCTTTTCCGTCGTCAAGGACGACGATCCGGTCCGCGGAGCGTACCGAGGAGGCACGCTGCGAAACGATGAAAACGGTCGGCGCAAAGGAAAGGCTCCGCAGTGCCTTCCGCATCGCCGCGTCGGTCGCGTAGTCGAGCGCGGAGGCACTGTCGTCGAGGATCAGGATCTCGGGGCGGCGGACCAACGCACGCGCGACGGTCAGCCGCTGCTTCTGTCCGCCGGAAAGATTCCGCCCGCCCTGCTCGATCGGCTCGTCGAGCCCTTTTGCCTTGGAGGCGACGATATCCTCCGCCTGCGCGGCTGAGATCGCCTCCCGCAGAGCGCCGTCGTCCGCGTCCTCGTTGCCGAACAGCAGG
>JAZLIW010000106.1:0-16030 GCA_045617585.1 Eubacteriales bacterium | reverse complement strand
TTAGCCCGTAGGGCGGGGGCTTGCTCCCGCCGTACCGCGAGCGCGTCCCACTTGCAAAGGAGCGGTTCGCTGTAAGCGAACCGGTTCGCCAAAGGCGAACCGGAGCGACGCGCATCCAAACCGTAGGACGAGAGGCCGAATAGCGTAACATGATTGTTTACAGGTGTGTAAGAGGATTGTTTACAGTTTTGCCTTTCCAAAGTATCTTCATTTTTCCGCCATTGAGGCTATTATGTACGACTATCTTTGATCACAAAAGTGTAAACAATCATATTACACAGTTTGTTATCAATCATACTTTATACAGCAAGCCCTGCCCTACGGCGTACAGCGCGGCTCCGGTTCGCCTTTGGCGAACCGCGGCTTACCGGTCGGGACGCGAATGCGGTGCGGCGGGAGCAAGCCCCCGCCCTACGGGTGGAATGCGCCCGTTTCGCCATAGGCGAAACGATTCGCCTTGGTGAAACGATTCGCCCATGGCAAAACGATTCGCCTTACGGAGCGGGATGAGAAGGGGCGGGACGGCACGGCGGGCGTCCGCTCATCTTGCGGCGTTTTCTCTGCGGTAGCGGCTGGGGGTGACGCCCATCGCGCGGCGGAACAGGGCGATAAAATGGGAGCAGTCGGAAAAACCGCACTGCTCGGCGGCGGCGCGCACGCTGATTTCGGGGTTTCCGGACAGAAGACGGCAGGCGGCGGCAAGGCGCGCGGCCTCGACGTATTTATGCGGCGTCATGTGCAGATAGCGGGAAAAAAGCCGCTCCAGCGTTGCCTGACTGATGAAAAAGCGGTCGCAGAGCGTTCCGACCGAGGTGATCCGCGCGTAGTTCTGCCCGATATACGCGAGAATGAGACGCAGGGTCTCCGGGTACTGTCCGGCGGCGGAGGGACGCTCCATCCCGCGCGTCAGCAGGGAAAGCAGGCGGGAAAAGAAATAAAGCTTCTCGGGGAGGGGAAGCGGCAAAGGCGAGGAGAGCGCCGCGGTCATATTTTCAAGCAGCTCCGCCATCGCGGCGGCGTCCTCTTTTTCGTACCGCAGGCAGCCCCGGTCCGCCAGCGGGTCGAGCAGGGAACAGAGCGTCGGATCCGCGGTCTGCAGGAAAATGCAGTAGTGCGTGTGGAGGCAGTCGCTGTGGCAGACGCTGTGGTGGAAGGTGTTCGGCTTGGTCAGGACGACGTCGCCCGGCTCCATGCGGTAGATCGTATCGTTGACGGCAAAGGAGATGTCTCCCGTGACGTGGACGTAAAGCTCGTAGGTCATGTGGAAGTGGTCCTCGGTGGTGCCGGAGCGCACGTAATTCACGACGCTGCGCTGATTGACGTTCATCTGCACGGCGCCGAGGGGCGGCAGGGTGAGGCTGACGTTTTCGATCGTTTCCATGGGCGTCTCTCCTGTTTTGTTTTTTCGGAACATGACGATTATATCATATTTTATGATGAAACGTCAATATTTCTGCGAAAAAATCCATGCTATAATAAGAAAAAAAGACCGGACGCTCCCGCGCGGGAACGACGGAAAAAGGAGGATCGGAATATATGAAAAAACGCGGTATCGCTCTGCTGCTCCTTATCATGACGGTCTGTACTTCGTTCGCGGGGTGCAGACAGACGGCGGAACCCGCAGGACCGGGGACCGGAGAGGAAACGCAGGCAGAGACCCTGCCCGGGG
The DNA here is from genome assembly GCA_045617585.1 of Eubacteriales bacterium. GTDB lineage: Bacteria > Bacillota > Clostridia > Oscillospirales > CAG-272 > CAKRZE01. Next base: position 14,361 of record JAZLIW010000106.1, on the reverse strand, counting down.
AGGGCGGAGAGGAGGAAACGGTCGTGAACCGGATCGCGGATTACGTGACGAAATACGCGGATGACGCCGCTTACACAGCCTGGCTGGAGGAGCATCTTTTGAAGACGGAGATCCCGCCCGTCTCCTTTACGGTCGACGGCGCGTCCTCCGACACCCTTGCGTGGAAGCGGAGCGAGGAGAAGGCGGTGCCGGTCACCGACTACCCGGACGAGGCGCCCTTCACGCGGCTGACGCAGCTCATCCACTACGACTGCGCGGACAAGGACCTGCGCGTCGACCTGACGCTGACGCGCTATCCCGGTTACCCGGTCGTCGAATACGACGCGGTACTGATCAATACGGCGTCCGGCAATTCCGCCCGCCTTTCCTCTTTGCAGAGCATCGACGACGTGATCGATCCGAAGGACGGCGTCCGCTTCCTGCACGCGACCCGCGGCTCCACCTACGGGACGACGCTCGTCGCCGGGACGGATTTCGCTCCGCTGACCTATTCCTCATTCGACGGCAGCGGCGTGACGGTCGAGGTGAAGACGGGCAGACCGACCGAGACCTTCATCCCTTATTTCAATCTGGAAAACCCGGAATACAACACCGGGACCATCGCCATCCTCAACTGGCAGGGGAGCTGGAAAGCCAACTTCCGGAAGGACGGGGACGGGATCCGTCTCCAGGCCGGGCAGAACGAGACCGACTTCGTCCTGCAGAAGGAGGAGACCGCCCGCTTCCCGGGCGTCGTGCTCCTCTTCTACAAGGGCGACTATCTGAACGGGCAGAACGTCTACCGCCGCTTCGCGTATCAGTGCAATCTGTTCCGCGAGCAGGGGAAGCACATGAAGAGCACGAACGTCCTCGTCTGCTCCCAGACGACGAGCGAAAAGGGCGACCTCGCGGAGATCGAAATGTATTCCTCCGCGCCGGGGCTCATTGAACTGATCGACAAATTCAATATCGACGCCGGGGACGCGACGCACGGCTGGTATCTGACCGACGGGCATTCGTGGGACTACGTCGGGAACTGGGAGCCGAACGGGAAATATTATCCCGACGGACTGAAGCCGGTCTCGGACGCCGCGCACGAGGCGGGGCTCTCCTTCGCGGTGTGGTTCGAGCCCGAGCGGCTTTACGGCGGGACTGCCGTCGCGGAGGACCTGAAGGACAGCGTCCTTTACGTCAACGGTGACGGGACCGCCTGCCTCGGGGACGATATCCCCGTCGGGGCGCGCTGCCTTCTGAACTACGCCGACCCGAAGGCAGTGGAATACGTCGTGGAGATGTTGGACGCGGCGATCAAGGAATACGGCATCGACCAGTACCGGCAGGACTACAATATCCAGCCCGCCCCGTACTGGACGGCGTACGACGGATACGAGGCGAAGACGCTCGGCGTACCGCGCACGGGCATGACCGAGAACCGCGCCTGCACCGGATATCTCTCGGTATGGACGCAGCTCGAGGAGCGGAACCCCGGGATGTATTTTGACGCCTGCGCGACGGGCGGCGCGAGATACGATCTCTCCACGATGCGCTTTGCCTTCCTGCACACCCGCTCCGACGAATGGGCGGATATCGAGCACGCGCAGAACCAGAGCTACGGCGCTTCGATGTGGTTCCTCTACTGCGGGACCGGCTTTACCGATCTTTCTTCCTACGACGTGCGCTCCCATATCGGCAACAGCATCGGCGTCGGCATCACGAGCCCGTCGCAGGCGGCAAAGCTGGAGGGCGCGCTGACCGAGTGGACGGAGCTTGCGGACTATCTGTTCGGCGATTACTACGTCCTGACGCCCTACGCCGGCAATTCCAAAAAGACGATGGCGATGCAGTACGACAGCCCGGAGGACGGGATCGGGATGTTCATCACCTACTTCCGTCAGGACGGTGAGATCACGCTCTGCCCGCACGGGCTCGATCCCGCGGCAAAGTACGTGATCTGGGACCGCGACGCGAAAGCGGAGACCGAACGGACGCTGACCGGCGCGGAGATCATGGCGGGCTATGCGATCGGCGGCAAGGCAAGAACGGCTGTCGTGACCGAATACCGTCTGGCGGACGGGGAAAACACCGAGGCGTTCCGGAAGGCGGAGGTCCCGACCGGAAAGGGCTCGACCGATTTCGATCCCACGGTCTACGGTGAGGAAGGGAAGCTCAAGGTGACGGTCCCGACCGTGGACGCCGGGTATTCCCCTCTCGGGATGAGCGACGCGGAGCTGGAAAAGGCGTACAAGATCGAGGGGGACGGCGAGGTCTCCTTCGTCGGGTACGACGGAACGTCCTCCGGCGGGTTCTACGCGATCAGCCGCGATCTCTTTGAGGCTGCGGTCCGCGCCAAGTCCGGGACCGAGGTCCGCGGCTGGACCCCGCTCGACAAGGGCAAGGTCGAGGTGAAGGTCGCGGGAGGCTGGTACACCTATCACCAGTGGGACGGCATGGTCTTCGTCCAGCAGCCGTACGTGAAGCAGATCGGCGAAACGTATTTCCTCTGGCTGACCAATACGACCGGTCTTTCCGATACGGACGGCGCATGGCAGAACTGGCAGATCCTTCTGCGGTTCACCGACGGGAAGGGGAACGTGCTCACCACGGAGCCGTTCACGATCTGGTGCGAAGGGAAGAAGGCGCAGCGCATCGGGTTCGAGGCTCCGGCGGAATCCTCTCCCTCCGACTCGGTCTTCCGCATCGACGAGGCGATCTTCGGCAGCCTGCCCTACACCGGGTACGGCGTGGAACGCGAAGGGAAGACGTGGTACGAGGTCGATATGACGCGCTGCGGACGCGTCCTCACCGCAGGGTCGAAGGCACCCGACGAAAAGCGCGGTCTGGAAACGCAGATGCAGCTCTTTGAGGAAGGGGAAAACGTCCGGTTCTACACGACGCTCGCGGACGGGGTCCCGTACCTCTACTTTGAGAACGCCGCGGATTTCACCGGCCGGATGGCGATCGCGTGGATCGATGCGGACGGCGCCTGCTGCGCGCAGTCCTTCCTGATGAACTGAAGCGAGAGAAAAAACGGCAGAAGCGCGTGACGTTGTGATCGGTGAGATCTTCCTTCGGTTTGACGGTATCGCCATGAACTGATGAATCAAATACATGAAAAAACAGAGGCGGTCGCTTTTCAGGCTTCCGTCTCTGTTGTTTTGGAGTCTTTTTGCCGGCTTTCCCGTTCGGATTTATTTCACGGGCGAAGACTTATTTCGTCTTTTCGGCGACGAACGCGATGTATTTATCGACTTTGGCGTCGGCTTCGGCTGCCGTCGCACCGGCGACGAGGTAATAGAACTTGACCTTGGGCTCGGTGCCGGAGGGGCGGATGACGATGACGTCGCCCGGGACGGTCTCGTAATAGAGCACGTCGGAGGAGGGCAGACCGGTCTCGCTGACGGCGCCCGTCGCAAGCTCGGTGATCTTGCCGGAACGGTAGTCACGCAGGGCGCGGACCGGTTCCCCGGCGATCTCGGTGAAGGGGGCGGCGCGGAAGCCTTCCATCAGCGCCTTCATCTTCTCGGCGGCGTCGTAGCCCTTGATCGTGAGGCTGACGACCTTTTCACGGCTGTAACCGTATTTCTCGTAGAGGGCGTCGAGCGCGTCGCAGAGGGTCATGCCGAGGGAGCGGTAGTGCGCCGCCATCTCGGCGATCAGCATGGAGGCGACGACGGCGTCCTTGTCGCGGGCGTAGGTGCCTTTCAGGTACCCGTAGCTCTCCTCAAAGCCGAAGAGGAAGCTGCCGCGGCCCGCTGCCTCGTGCTGCTTGATGACCTCGCCGATGAACTTGAAGCCGGTCAGGACGTTGAACATCGTGACCCCGTTCTTTTCGCAGATGCGGGAAGCCAGCTCGGAGGAGACGATCGATTTGACGGCGTAGGGCTCGGGGGGCATGGTCCCGGTCGAAAGGAAGGCGGTGATGATGTAGTCGAGCAGGAGCGCGCCCGTCTGGTTGCCGGTCAGCGTCGTGAAGGTGCCGTCCCTGCGGCGCGCCATGATGCCGGTACGGTCGGCGTCCGGGTCGGTCGCGATGATCAGGTCACTGCCGTTCTCCTCGGCGAGCTTTTTGCCGAGCGCGAAGACCTCCGGGAACTCCGGGTTCGGGAAGGTGACGGTCGGGAAATTGCCGTCCGCTTCCATCTGCTCGGGGACCGTGATGATCTGCTCAAAGCCCACGCGGCGCAGGATCTCGGGCACGAAGGCGGCGCCGGTGCCGTGGAGCGGGGTGTAGACGATCTTGAGGTCGCTGTTCGCGCGGATGACCGCGGGATCGACGAGCTGTTCGCCGACGCACTTCAGATACGCCTCGTCGACGTCCTTGCCGATCAGCTCGATGCGGCCGTCGGCGATCGCCTCGGCGGGATCGCAGGTCAGGACGCCGGTCAGGATATCGGTCTCACGGATGAACGCGGAGACCTCGTCCGCCTGCTCGGGCGCGAGCTGCGCGCCGTCCTCCCAGTACGCCTTGTAGCCGTTGTATTCCTTCGGATTATGGGAGGCGGTGATGTTGATGCCCGCGATGCAGTTCAGATAGCGGATCGCGAAGGAAAGGACGGGCGTCGGACGGAGAGAGTCGAAGAGATAGGTGCGGATGCCGTTCGCCGCGAGGACGGCGGCTGCCGCTTCCGCGAAGCGGCGGGAATTCAGCCGGTTGTCGTGCGCGATGACGACGCCGCGCTCCGCCATCCCTTTTTTGAGGACGTAGGCGGCGAGACCCTGCGTCGCGTGCGCGACGGTATAGACGTTCATCATATTGGTCCCCGCGCCCATGACGCCGCGGAGGCCCGCGGTGCCGAAGGAAAGGAAGCCGGAGAAGCGGTAGGCGATCTCCTCGTCTTTGCCTTCCAGCGCGAGCAGATCCGCCTTCGTTTCCTGATCCAGCAGCGGGAAGGAAAGGTGGCGCAGATATTCTTCGTAGTATTTTTCCATAAGTCCGATCATCTCCTGATTTTATTTTAATTCAGAACCGAATAAAGTCCGACGGGGGTAAAGCGCGGGGCGAAAAGGGAAAGGAACGCGTAGGCGGCGCTGAGATCGGCGCCGTTTGCGGTGACGGTGATATCGTAGACGAATTCCTGCCCCGCGTAGGCGGCGGGCATGGAATCGATCTGCCGGATCACGGCACCGAGCCGGGTGAGCGCGGTGAGGACTTCACCGGGTCCCGCACCGTCCTGCGATCCGTCTTCGTCCGGGGCGGGAAGGGAAAAGCGGAAGCGGACCGGGTGGCCCGTCTGCGGGGGATAGGCGCCGAACGCCTTCTGACAGAGGACGAACTCGTTCTCCGCGTCGTCGGGTGCGGGTACGGTGCAGGAATACACGATCTTGAGGTCGTATTTGTCGATCAGCCGCCGGAACCCGCCGAGGGGTCCCTCGGTGCTGCTCGCGATCGGGAGGATGCAGAAGGCGGTCCTCCCCTCGTAGACCTCCTCGCAGACCGCCTGGAACGAGCTGTCGCCCGTAACGGTCGGCTCCGGGATGACGCGGCAGAACTTCCTGCACGCGGCGTCCGCCGGGGCGTTCTTGACGTAGGTGATGCCGCACCGGTCCGGGAAGGAGAGGCGCAGGAAGGACGGGATGCCGGTCTCCGGATGACCCGCGCAGCGCGTCAGCAGGCGGCAGAGCTCCATCCGTTCCTCCGCGTTCAGGAGGTCGGCAAAGCCGTCCCTGCCGGAGCGTCCGCTTCCGGGGGATCGCCCGAAAAGCACGGGATTCGCTTCCCGGAATGCCTCGTTCTCGAAAAAGTCGGGCGTGAAGCCCTCCTGCCCGGAGATCAGCCGCGCCAGCTCCCACAGCCAGCCCTGCTTTCTGTCGTGAAGGCGGAGAGAGGCACGGTCAACGTTGCCGACCGTTTCCAGCACGGCGCGCATCGCCGCGGTACGTTCCGCTGCGTTCATGTCTCTCTCCTTTCGGGACGGGGCGTTTGTCAGCCCTCAAGCTTCGATTCGAGCAGCGTGAAGCTGTCGGCAAGGAACTCGCCGAGCTCTTCGGGGGTGAGCTGCCGCTGACCGAGCAGCGCGAGGCGGTAGACCTGCTTTGCGATCGTTTCCGCGTCTGCCGCGCCGTTCTCCGCGGCGTCGCCGAGGCGGCGGATCAGGCTGTTCTTTCCGTTCAGGACGAGGACGGTCTCGACCGGGAAGGCCTCGCTCTCCGTGCCGCTCTGCGCCGCGTACATCTTCATCATGTCCTCAAAGCGGCGGCTCTCCTCGCTGACGGTCAGCACGGCGGGCGTCTTTTCGTCCTTCAGGTTCTCGAACCGGACGGTGAGCTTCTCGTTTCCGCTGACCTTCTTCATGAGGTCGGCGAGCGCGTCGTTTTTGTATTCCTCGCCGTCCGCCTTCAGGACGCCCGAGATATCGGCGTCCACGCGGACGAATTTGACCTTGTATTCCCCTTCCAGCAGGGTGATGAACTGCGCGTCGAGCAGCTTGTCGAGGTAGACGACCTTCACGTTCTGCGCGTTCAGCAGGGAGACGTACTGCGACTGGGTCGTCTTGTCGGTTGCGTAGCAGACGGTGTTCTCGTGCCCCGCCTCCTTCGCCGCCTCAAGGTACTCGGGCAGCGTCACGTGCGTCCCGTCGGTCACGGGGAGGAGCAGGGAATCCTTGATCTTATCGCAGAACTTGCGGTCACGCAGGCAGCCGTACTCGGTGAAGAGGCGGATGTCCGCCCACAGCTTTTCGTAATTTTCCCGGTCGGTATGGAAGAGAGAATTCAGCTTGTCGGTGACCTTCTTGACGATGTGCGCCGAGATCTTCGAGACGTAGCCGCTGTTCTGCAGATAGCTTCTCGAAACGTTGAGCGGCAGCTCGGGGCAGTCCATGACGCCGCGGAGCATCAGCAGGTACTCGGGGATGACCTCCTTGATGTTGTCGGCGACGAAGACCTGATTGTAGAAGAGCTTGACCTGCCCTTCCAGGCTCTCGTACTCGTGATTGATGCGCGGGAAATAGAGGATGCCGCGGAAGTTGAGCGGATAATCCGCGTTGATGTGGATCCAGAAGAGCGGCTCGCGGTAGTCGCGGAAGACCTTGCGGTAGAAGTCCTTGTATTCCTCTTCGGTGCATTCGGAGGGGTTCTTCTGCCAGAGGGGATGGGTGTCGTTGATCGGCTTGGGGGCTTCGGGCTCCTTTGCCCCGCCTTCCTCTTTCTTCTCTTCGTCTTCGTCCTCCTTCGGCTCCTCTTCGGCGCCGATCTCGTTGAAATAGATCTCCACGGGGAGGAAGGAGCAGTATTTCTCCAGCGTCTCGCGGAGTTTGCCGGCGTTCAGCCATTCGTCCTCGCCCTCGGTGATGTGCATGATCACGTCGGTGCCGCGGGTCTCTTTTTCGTACGGGACGGTGAGCTCGTACTCGCCGGACTCGGTGCAGACCCACTTGACGGCGGGCTCGTCCGCGCGCCACGACTTCGTCACGACGTCGACGGTCTCGCTGACCATGAAGGAGGAATAGAAGCCGAGACCGAAGTGACCGATGATCCCTGCGCCCGCGTCGTTCTCCTTGCCTTCGTATTTCTGAATGAATTCCAGCGCGCCGGAGAGCGCCATTTCGCAGAGATATCTCTGCAGCTCGTCCGCGCTCATGCCGATGCCGTTATCCGAGACGGTCACGGTGCGCTCCTCCCTGTCGAGGGTGACCGTGATGCGGTAATCGGTGTCGGTCAGGTCCTTCGCCTCGCCGAGGGATTCCAGCCGCTTGAGCTTGGTCACCGCGTCGCAGGCGTTGGAAACGATCTCACGGACGAAAATATCTTTTTCGGCGTAGAGCCATTTCTTGATGATCGGGAAGATGTGTTCGGTCTGGACGGAAATACCGCCCTTTTTTACGTTTTCTGCCATGCTAATGCCTCCGATGATACGTTTGATATGTTAAAAATGTTTTTTGGGGATCAGAAATAAACGGGCTGACCCGTGCGGGCGCTCTCGTAGATCGCCTCCGCGATGCGGATCGCCTTCATCGCCTCGACGGGACCGACGAGGGGATCGCGGTCGAACAGGACCGCGTCGATCATGTCCTCGACCATGCGGGCGTGACCGCATTTTTCGCCGGGACGCAGCTCGGCGAAGCGTGCGTTGCCGTCGCCGTAGTCGTCGAGCATATCCGCTTCCTCGTCCGGGTCGTCGAGGAATTTCCAGCGCTTCAGGCGGTCGCCGTCGATCTCGACCGAGCCGCCGGTGCCGTAGAGCTGGATGTCGGTGGAGATGCCCGGCCACGCGCAGGTCGTGGTCACGAAGTTCGCGACAGCGCCGGAGCGGAACCGGATGACGGATGCCGTCATATCCTCGGTATCCATCCGATGCCCGTAGATGCCGGACACGGAACGGACCGATTCGACCTCGCCCATCAGCCACTGCATGAGGTCGAGGGTGTGGATGCCCTGATTCATCAGGGAGCCGCCCCCGTCCATTTCCCACGTGCCTCTCCAGCCGCCGTCGCCGTCGTAATAGGACTGCGGGCGGTACCATTTGACCGCGAAGGTGCCGAGTACGAGCGTCCCGAACCTGCCCGCCTCCAGCGCCTCGCGCAGCGGGAACATCGGGAGGTTATAGCGGTTCTGGAAGATCAGCCCGACCTTTTTCCCGGTGCGGAGCCGCGCCTCCTCGATCTTCATCGCCTTTTCGACCGTCGTCTCGATCGGCTTCTCGCACAGGACGTGCTTTCCCGCCTCGAGGGCGCGGACGGTGTATTCGGCGTGCATCCCCGAGGGGAGGCAGATCGAGACCGCCTCGATCTCAGGGTCCTTCATGAGCTCGTCGAACGACGTACAGGTCTTTACGTCCGGGTACTGTGCGCGGACGGCGTCCAGCCGGTCTTTGCGCAGATCGCAGACGGCGGCAAGCCTGCCGTTTGCGGACGCCGCGGCGGCGTCCGCGTGGGTGCGTCCGACGCCGAGCCCGACGACGGCGTACCCGATCTTTCTTCCGGTATCTGACATGGATATGTCCTTCCGTTGATCGTCATGATTCGGGGGAGGGAACCTCTCTCCCCCTTATATTATTATACAACCGTCTTTCCGTTCTGTCAAGCGCTCCGGTTCCCTGAATATTCATGAAAATGTGCATATATACATTATATATTCATCCGAATCGGCGGAAAACGGCGCTTTCCCGCGTGAGAAACAGGCGCGAAAGGCTGAAAAAGGAAAAAAGCGGAGAAAAATGAAAAAAAACGGAAAGAATTCTGAATATTTATGAATCGGGTCTTGACAAACGGCGCGATATCGTATATAATGTCTTCATTCTAAAAATAACTTTTCCGGAGGAAATACCATGAAAAAGATCGTATCTCTGCTCCTCGTGGCGCTGACCCTTCTCGCCGTCCTGTCCTTCACCGGCTGCGGCAAGGTCTACACCGTTGAGGATATCAAAAAGGCCGGCAAGCTGACCGTCTACACCGAGGCAGGCTTCGCCCCCTACGAATTCGTCTATGAAAACGAAGTCGTCGGCGTCGACATCGACGTCATGAAGAAGGTCGCCGAAAGACTCGGCGTCGAGCTTGACATTCAGGACGTCAACTTCGATACCATCGTCGGTGCCGTTCAGTCCGGCAAGGCCATGATCGGTGCCGCGGGCATCACCATCAACGACACCCGCAAAAAGTCCGTTGATTTCTCTCACCCCTATTCTTCCACCGAGCAGTATGTCATCGTTCCCGTTGACGCCGCCATTCCCTCCGTCGAGGATCTGAAGGGCAAGAACATCGGTGTCCAGCAGGGCACGACCTCCGACTTCCTCGTTGACGGTCTGATCAAGGACGGCACGCTCGAGGGCTCCACGATCACCGGCTACACCACGCCCGCTCTCGCGGCGGCAGCGCTCGGCAAGATCGACGCGGTCGTCACCGATAAGCTTACCGCGCAGATCATCGTCAACGGCTCGAACGGCGCGTACAAGACCGAGAAGTTCGTCAAGGCTGACGGTTCCGACGCCGCCGAGGTCGAGGAATACGGTTACGCCGTTGCCAAGGGCAGCGACGAGCTCCTTGCCGTCATCAACGAGGTCGTCGACGAAATGCTCGCCAACGGTGAGATCGCCGCGCTCGAAGAGAAGTACAACGCCATCGCGGGCTGATCCGTCACACAGCAATACGGAACGGGCTGCTGCAGGAAAAACGCAGCAGCCCCTTTTGAAATCATAAGGAGTTTTCGATGAATTATATCGTTACGGCGTTTACGCGGACCTTCCTGGAAGAGGACCGCTATCAGCTGTTTCTGAAGGGGATCGGCAACACGCTGCTGATCGCCTTCTTCGCAACGCTCGCCGGCGTCGTGATCGGCTCTCTCGTCGCGATCGTCAAGACCTACCACAAGCAGACCGGAAAGCTGAAGATCCTGAACGCGATCTGTGAGTTCTATACCACGCTGATCCGCGGCACGCCGGTCGTCGTTCAGCTTCTGATCTCCTACAACATCATCTTCCGCTGGTCCACCCACGCGGTCCTGATCGGCATCGCGTCCTTCGGCATCAACTCCGGTGCGTACGTCTCCGAGATCATCCGCGCCGGGATCAACGCCGTGGATATCGGGCAGACCGAGGCCGGCAGATCGCTCGGTCTTTCGCGCGGCACGACCATGCGCTACATCATTCTCCCGCAGGCGATCAAGAACGTCCTTCCCGCGATCGGCAACGAGTTCATCTCGCTGCTGAAGGAGACCTCGGTCATCGGGTACCTCGGCGTCGTCGACCTTACCAAGGCGGCGGAGCGCGTCATTTCCCGGACCGCGGACGTGTATTTCCCCTATCTTTCTATCGCGGCGATCTACCTTGTGATCGTGCTCGTGCTGAATTACTTTGTGAACAAACTGGAAAAGAGGTTGGCGAAGAGTGACAGAAGCTGAAAAGACGACTCCCATGATCGAGATCCGGGGTCTGCACAAGACCTTCGTTCCCGGCAAGCCCGTGCTGTGCGGGATCGACCTGAAGATCATGAAGGGAGAAAAGATCGTGATCATCGGTCCCTCCGGCTCCGGGAAAAGCACGCTGCTGCGCTGCATGAACCAACTGGAAACGCCGACGGAGGGCGAGATCTGTATGAAGGGGACGAAGATGACCCCCGAGAACATCGACGAGGTACGCCGTCACCTCGGCATGGTGTTCCAGCATTTCAATCTTTTCCCGCACATGACCATCCGCAAGAACATCACCTTCGCGCCGGTCCAGCTGAAGCTGCAGACCGAGGCGGAGGCGAACGCGAACGCGGACCGGCTTCTTGCGCGGATCGGGCTCACGGACAAGGCGGACGCGTATCCCAGCCAGCTTTCGGGCGGACAGAAGCAGCGCGTCGACATCGTGCGCTCGCTCGCAATGAATCCCGAGGTCATGCTGTTTGACGAGCCGACCTCCGCGCTCGACCCGGAAATGGTCGGCGAGGTCCTCGATCTGATGGCGGAGCTTGCGGCGGAGGGAATGACGATGGCGGTCGTCACCCACGAGATCGGCTTTGCGCGGAAGGTAGCGACCCGCGTGCTGTTCGTGGACGAGGGGCAGATCCTCGAGGAAGGGGATCCGAGGACCTTCTTCGATCATCCGACGCATCCCCGCGCGAAGGAATTTTTGTCTAAAGTGCTTTGACGTTCGGGGGCCGGATCACGCGCGTGGTCCGGTCCCTGCCTGTTTCAGGCGGAAAGGAGACAGCATGAAAAAGTGCGATAACGAATTTTTTGAGGCGTTCAAGCGGCTTGAAGCCAGATGCGGGGAGATCTATTCCTGCACGAGCGGCGTGAGCGCATATATCGGGGATATGGAAAAGAACGCGGAGGCGGGGAGACGCCGCGTCGCGGATTACGACGCGCGGTACAAGACCCTCAAGCATTTAAGGTGGGTGCGCAATCAGATCGCGCACGCCGCCTCGGAGGACGCGGTCAGCACGGCGGAGGATCTGGACGCGCTGAAGGCCTTCACCGCCGATCTGCTCGCCGGGCGTGACCCGATCTCCCTGACGAAAAAGGCGGCGAAGCGGGCGGCGGGGACGTCCTCCGCGGGCAGCCGCTCCGCTTCTTCCGGTACGGCTTCCAGAGGGACCGCTTCCAAGGGAAGCACCACTTCTGTTAAAAGCGGAAAAAAGAAGAAAAAAGATTATACCGGCTGGGTCATCGCCGCCGAGGTGCTGCTCCTTGCCGTCGGGCTCTTCGTGCTGTTCCGTATGATCGGGCTGTTCTGACGCCGTATTTTTTGCCCTTCCCATTGCAAAACGGAGGGAAATCGGTTATACTGATAAAAACGCTCCGCCAATGCGGAGGAAAAGGAGAGGACCTATGGATTTCACGGAACTGACCGCCTATCTTGACGGCCTCGGCGCTTACGGCATCCCGGGACGGGACGTCGTGATCATGCGGGACCACCGGGTGATTTACCGCCATTTTTCGGGGGCGCGCGACGCGAAGGGAACGCCGATGAACGGAAAGGAGACCTACCGTCTCTTCTCCGCGACGAAGGTGCAGGTCTCGGCAGCCGCCAACCAGCTCATTTCCGCCGGAAAAATGTCGCTTGACGATCCGGTCTCGGCTTATCTGCCCGAATACGCTTCTCTGACCGTGCTGGAGGACGGAAAAGTCCGTCCCGCGAAGACGGTCATGACCGTGGAGCATCTTCTGACCATGACCGGCGGGCTCGACTACGATCCGCCCGCGGGCATCTCCCGGGCAAACGGCGGACCCACGACGCGCGAGTTCGCGCGGCTCCTCGCGGGTAAGCCGCTCTGCTTCGATCCCGGGACGCATTTCAGATACAGTTACTGTCTCGACGTCGTCGGGGCGCTGATCGAGGCCGTCTCGGGCGAAAAGCTCGGCGACTATATGAAAAACCACGTCTGGGGCCCGGCGGGGGCGGTGAATTCCTCCTTCCGCGAGACGGCGGCGCAGGCGGCGGAGCGCATCGCGTGCTATACCTACAACGACCGGGATCATTCCTCCCGCGAGATCGACGACCGGGTCGACCCCGACGGGAAGGTAAACTTTGAGAGCGGCGGAGGCGGTCTGGTCTCGACGGTGGACGACTATATCCTCGTGCTCGACGCGCTCGCCTGCGGCGGGATCGCCGCGAACGGGAACCGCATCCTTGACGAAGCGGGCATCGAGCGGATGCGCACGCCGCGGCTCGGTCCGGTGCAGAAGAGTGACTTCGACCGGCTCGGCAAGATCGGGTACAGCTACGGGCTCGCGGTCCGGACGCTCGTCGACAAGGAGATCCGCGCGACCGGGGCTCCGGTCGGGGAATTCGGCTGGGACGGCGCCGCGGGCGTCTTCGCCCTCGTCGATCCCGCCAACCGTCTGTCGATGTTCTACGCGCAGATGGTCCACAGCTGCGGCTACGCCTTCAACGTCGTGCATTACGACGTGAGAGATCTGACGTACAGGGGGCTCGGGATCGGATGAACGGAGAAGAGAGGACCGTCACGCTGACCGTGACCGTGACGGAAAGCAATACCGCCGACGCGCTCGGGAGCGGGCTCCTGCCCGTCTTCGCGACGCCGTCGATGATCGCGCTGATGGAAAACGCCTCCGCGAAATGCGCGGAGCCTCTGCTCGGCGAGGGGGAGACCACGGTCGGCACCGAGCTGAACGTGAAGCACGTTTCGGCGACCCCGATCGGCATGGAGGTCCGCTGCGAGAGCACGCTGACCGCCGCCGACGGCAGGCGCCTGACCTTCGCGGTCCGGGCGTACGACGAATGCGGGCTGATCGGAGAGGGGACGCACGAACGTTTCATCGTGAAGAGCGAGCGTTTCCTCTCCAAAGCGAACGCCAAAAGAGACGGGAGGAAACCGGAATGAAAGCACTGGAAAAACGCGTGATCCCGCGGATGGACGGCACCGCCGTCCCCTTCCTCGGCCTCGGCGGGCTTGAGATCGGGCGCGACTGGGGGCTGGGGACCGACACGGCACGGCCGGACGCCGCGACAGCCGGCACGGTACTGAATGCCGCGCTGGATGCGGGGATCGGTCTGATCGACACCGCGAGCGCCTATCACCGCAGTGAGGAGCGCATCGGGGAATCGGTGAGCGGGAGACGGAGCGAATTCGTGCTCGCCTCCAAATGCGGGGAGCACAGCGACGAGCCGCGCACCTACTACGATTTTTCCTACGGCGCGGTCACCGCGTCGATCGACCGCAGTCTGCGGCTGCTCCGCACCGACGTCATCGACCTGATGCAGATCCACTTCGGTCCCGACCCCGTGAAGGTCCTTGACGAAGGGGAGACCGTGCGCGCAATGAAGGACGCGCAGAAGGCGGGCAAGATCCGCTTCCTCGGCGCGTCGATCGACGGTGCGCTCGCCGCCCGCTGCATCGAAAGCGGCGACTTCGACGTGATGCAGATGGCGTACAACCTGAACGACCACGGCAACGCCGCGAACATCGCACGGGCAAAGGAACTCGGCATCGGGGTCTT
>JAZLIW010000105.1:0-7206 GCA_045617585.1 Eubacteriales bacterium | reverse complement strand
GCGGAAAAGGAACTGGAAAAGACGCAGGCCAAGGCGACGCAGATCATGGAGTCGGCGCGCATCACCTCCGAATTCGTTCTGGAGGAGCTCGACAGGGTCAAAAAGCAGAAGGAATCCGAGCGCTTTGCCGAGGAGCTGGAGACGGCGCGCGGCAGGATCCGGAAGCAGCTCAAGGAAGCCGGAGACGTCGTGAACCCGGTCGAGGAAGCGGTGGACGAGGATTACGTCCTGCCGAGACCCCTGAAAACGGGGGACGAGGTCCTGCTGATCAACGTCGGCGCGACCGGCATCGTCGATACGCCGCCCGACCGGCAGGGCAACGTGACCGTCCGCACCGGCATGATCAAGACCCGCACCTCGGTGAAGAACCTCAAGCTCCTGAACGACGCCGTGACCGTCACGGCGGAGAAGCAGAAGAAGAGCGCGAGCGCGTACCGCGCGATGGTCAGCCGCGAATTCTCTCCCTCCCTCGATCTTCGCGGGCAGATGGGGGAAGACGCGTGGTTCATCACCGATAAATATCTGGACGAGGCGAAGATCGCCGGCGTCCTCTCGGTCACCATCATTCACGGGAAGGGGACCGGCGCGCTCCGGACCGCGATCCAGAGCCGCCTCAAGCACGATCCCCGCGTCAAGTCCTTCCGCAACGGGATGTACGGGGAAGGCGACGCCGGCGTGACCGTCGTGGAACTGAAATAACTGCCTTCACGGCATCAGAAAAAGGAGAACACCGTATGGAAAAAATCATTCTCGGCGCACAGCTCTACACCGTGCGCGATCATCTGCAAAGCGACGAGGACTTTGAGCGCTCGATGGCGCAGCTCGCCGAAATGGGCGTGCGTTACATCCACGCGTCCGGCATCGGCGGCAAGGTCACGAAGGAAGCGATCCGCCGCGCGACGAAGGACAACGGCATCGAGATCGTCCTGACGCATTACAATCCGCAGGCGCTGATCGACAACTACGAGAAGGCGATCGAGTATCACGACTATATCGGCACGCGCTGCATCGGCATCGGCGGGATCCCTTACGACCGCAATTACGAGGGCTATATGCGCTTCTGTGAGAACTTCGCGCCCGTGATCGAAAAGCTCAAGGCGTCCGGCCGCACCTTCCTCTATCACAACCATCATCTCGAATTCGAGAAGTTCAACGGCAAGACCGCGATGGACTGGCTGATGGAAAACACCGATCCCGAGGGGATGAAGCTCACCTTCGACGCCTACTGGGCGCATTACGCCGGGATCGACCCCATCGACTTCGTCGAGAAGCACGCGGACCGCATCTACTGCACGCACACCAAGGACATGACCGTCCTGAACGGCAGCCCCACCATGACCGAGATGCTGACCGGCAACATCAATTACGACGGCTTCTTCGCAAAGTGCCTTGAAAAGGGCGTCAGATATCACTTCATCGAGCAGGATATCTGCCGCATCGACTCGATGGAGAGCATGCGCATCAGCTTTACGAACCTGATGCAGCGCTACGACTTCTGGGGCTGATGGAAGCACCGCGGTTCGTGAAGAACGATTCCGGCTTCGTCTGCCGGAACTGCGGGAAAACGGTCGAGCCGCTGGGCTCCTCCTCCCGCAACCACTGCCCGTTCTGCCTCGCGTCCCTGCACGTGGACGTGAACCCGGGGGACCGCGCCGCCGACTGCGGCGGGATCATGGACGCCGTTTCCGCGCGTCCCGATCCGCGGCACGGCTACCTGATCGCCCACCGCTGCCGCAAATGCGGCGCGCTGCGGAAAAACCGCTCCGCCTACGACGCGAAGGTCCAGCCCGACGACGTCGGGCTCCTGATCGCCCTGACCGCAAAGCCTTTTCCGGAGCAGTAACGAACGAAAAATAAAACGGACCCCGACAGACGGTGAAAAATCTGTCGGGGTCCGTGATTTGTTTCCCGGGGAACGAAGCGTTCAGCGGAGAGAGAGGACGGTTTTTTCGTAGGTCTCGACGGTGTCGAGCCAGGTGCCGTCGGCGGGAACGCCGGAGCGGCGGCAGAACTCCTCCCAGACCGCGCCGGACGGGAAGGATTTGAGCTCCTCCTGCAGCGCCATCAGGCGGGTGAATCTGCCCTCGTCCTGCAGTTTGCGGAAATCGGCGTGCGGGGTCAGCATGGCGATGAGCAGCGCCTTCTGCAGGCTGCGCATCCCGATGACCCACGCGGCGACGCGGTTGATCGAGGCGTCGAAGTAGTCGAGGGCGATCGCGATATCGCCGATCCTGCCGGAGGCGACGATCTCCTTCGCGATCTCTTTGGTCTCGTCGTCGAGGCGGACGACGTGGTCGGAGTCCCAGCGGACCGAGCGGGTGATATGGAGCCCGAGCTTCGGATAGAAGGCGAGCATCGAGGAGATCTTTTCGGAGACGACCTCGGTCGGATGATAGTGGCCGTTGTCCATCAGCGGGACGATCCCCGCTTTCGCGGCGTAGCTCAGCGCGAACTCGGCGGAGCAGACGGTGAAGGATTCCAGCCCGATGCCGAACACCTTGGATTCCAGCGTGACGTAGACCTTTTCTTTGTCGTAGGGGATCGAAAGGATCTCGTCGAGCGCCGCCTTCAGGCGCATTCTCGGCCCGAGGCGGTCGGCGGGAACGTCCTTATAACCGTCGGGCATCCAGATGTTCATGACGCAGGGAATGCCGGTCTCCTCGGCGAAATACTGGGAGATGCGGATGCAGCAGCGGACGTGATCGATCCAGAAGCGGCGTACCTTTTCGTCGGGGGAGGAGAGGGTCAGCGAGTCGGCTGCCATCGGATGGGAGAAGAGCGTCGGGTTGAAGTCGATGCCCATGCCGCGCTCCTTGGCAAACCTGACCCATTTGGCAAAGTGCTTCGGTTCGAGGCGGTCGCGGTCGGCGAATTCGCCCTTTTCAAAGATCGCGTAGTTGGCGTGCAGATTCAGCTTTTTGGTCCCGCCGATCAGGGAGAAGGCGAGATCGAGGTCGTTCATCAGCTCCTCCGGCGTGCGGGCCTTGCCGGGATAGTTGCCCGTGGTCTGGATGCCTCCCGAGAGGCCGCCGTCGTGGTCGAAGCCGATGACGTCGTCTCCCTGCCAGCAGTGCATGGAGATCGGAGTGGCGGTGAGGTCGGCGATCGCTTTTTCGGTGTCGATGCCGATCGTTTCGTACTGTTTCTTTGCAAGCTCGTAGGCGTTCATAAGTCTGCTCCTTTTCTTTCGGTACGGTCTCTTCAGTCGAAGATCCAGAATTTCAGGCGGTAAACGAGAAGGGGGATCGCCGCGGCGTCAAACGAATCGCACCGGAAAGAGAGGCGCTGCTCTCCGTGCGTTCCGCAGAGAAGACCGCGGACGGTGACGCCGCCGTCGGCGGTGCGCTCAAAGCGGAGGAAGGAATCGCGCTCCGGATCCCGCAGCTCGGGCGCCGCGTCCTCCCCGCGGGAGAAGCGATCCAGTTCTCTGACGAAGCGGCGGAACTCCGGCTGGTCCAGCGTGCAGCGCGACCTGCCGGCAAAGCCGTCCGACGAGACCGTGAGGGTCAGGTCGGTGTTGCGGACGCAGCCGGCGCGGGCGTCGCTTTCGTAATACGTATAATCCGAGAAGCGGAGGAAGTCCTCTCCCGCTCTCAGTTCGATCGGTTCCATGGGATCATTCCCCGCGCTTCAGGGGGAAGGAGGCGGCGATGCAGTCTCTTGCTTCCGCAAGGGAGGAGAATTCTCCCGCCGCCAGCATCTGCGCGGTCAGGTTGCCGATGGCGGTCGCCTCGGTCGGTCCCGCGAAGACGGGCTTGCCGCTCGCCTCGGCGGTCAGACGGTTGAGAAGCCCGTCCTTGCTCCCGCCGCCGATGATGTGGATGGCGGTGATCCTTCTGCCGAGGTGTTTTTCCAGTTTTTCCGCCTCGGAACGGTACTTGTCCGCAAGGCTGTAATAGATGACTGCGAACAGGTTCCCGATCTCCTCCGGAGTGGTGGGGAAGGGCAGACCCGCCGCGTCACAGACTGCCCGCGTCATGCTTTCGGGCGCGAGGAAGGCGCCGTCGTTGACGTCGACCGGCTTTTCCGGTCTGCCCGCCGCCGCGGCAAGGCGCTCGATGTCGGCGAAGGAATAGTTTCCGCCCGCCGCGTTCAGCTCCTTGCGGACCGACTGGATCATCCAGAGACCCATGATGTTTTTCAGGTAGCGGTAACGGTGCCCCCAGCCGCCCTCGTTCGTGAAGTCGCAGGCGAAGCTCTCCTCTCCGGTGTCCGCTTCCGTGCGCTCCACGCCCATCAGGGACCAGGTGCCGGAGCTGATATAGATGACGTCCTCCGCGTTCGTCGGGAGGGCAAGGACCGCGGAGCCCGTGTCGTGCGTCGCGGGCAGGAGGACCGTCGTGTCGAAGCCGACCTCCTCCGCGATCTCCGGCAGCAGGTTCCCGACTCTGGTGCCCGGCATATGCAGCTCGCCGAAGATGCGGCGCGGGAAGCCGAGCCGGTCGATCAGGTCGAAGTCCCAGTCGCACGCGGCGGCGTCAAGCAGTCCGGTCGTCGACGCCTCGGTGTACTCGGAGCAGGGGACGCCGGTCAGGAGATAGTTCAGGTATTCCGGGATCATCAGCATCCGTTCGGCACGCTCCAGCTCGTCCGGCTGACCGACCTTGACCGCCTCCAGCTGATAGATCGTGTTGAAGCTGTTTTTCTGGATGCCCGTCCGGCGGTAGAGTTCCCGCTCGGGCACGTCGCGGTAGACCAGCTCGTCCATCCCGTTCACGCGGGAATCCCGGTAGCCGACGGCGTCGCCGATCATCTTCCCGTCGCGGTCGAGCAGGACGAAGTCCACGCCCCACGTGTCGATCCCGAGGTAATCGGGGATCAGGTCGGCGTCGGAGCAGGCGCGGAGCCCGTTTTTGATGTGGCAGAACAGCGCCCCGGTATCCCACACGAGCCTGCCGTTCTTTTTTGTCATTCCGTTCGGAAAACGGTAGACCTCCGTCAGTTCCATCCGACCGTCCGTCAGGCTGCCGATGATAAAGCGTCCGCTGGACGCGCCGATGTCGATCGCGAGATATCTCATTTCCGTTCTCCTTTGTCGTTTCTCTTGAAGTATTGGTAGAAATAGCAGGGGATCATGCCGTTATAAAGCTTGCGGACCTTGTCCGCACGGCGGCCGTACAGCTTTTCAAAGCCCTCGTGCGAGGTCAGGATATAGATCTGCCACGGGTCGAGGGAGGCGAAGTGCTCGCCCATCCGCCGGTAGAGGTCCTCCGCCTGTATGGGGGTCATCAGGCGCTCTCCGTACGGGGGATTGCAGACGACGGTCCCGCGCCGTCCGCCCTTGCCGACCGTCAGTGCGTCCTTGCGGAAGACCTTCAGGTTGGCGGATACGCCTGCCCGCCGCGCGGATTCCTCGGCGACGCGGACGCATTCCGGATCGATATCCGAGGCATAGCACTCAAACGGGGTGGAGACGATCTCCGACCGCGCCCGCTCCCTCGCGTCCTCCCACGCTTTTGAAGGGAGGAAGGGAAACACCTCCGCCGCGAAGGGGCGGTCGAGCCCGGGCGCGCGGTGGGTCATCAGCATCGCCGCCTCGATGGCGATCGTGCCGGAGCCGCACATCGGGTCCCAGAACAGCACGTCCTCCCGCGGTCTCGCCATCGCGGCGAGGGCGACGGCAAGCGTCTCGCGCAGGGGCGCCGCGACCGATTCCGGGCGGTAGCCCCGCTTGTGGAGCGGCATCCCCGTGACGTCGAGCATCAGGAAGGCGCGGTCACGGAGCAGGAAAAACTCGATCTGGTACAGGATCCCGGTCTCCTCAAAGACGCGGATGCCGTATTTCGAGCCCAGCCGGTCGACGACCGCCTTTTTGACGATCTTCTGACAGTCGGGGACGCTGAACAGCTTGCTTTTGACCGAGTGGCCCTTGACGGGGAACCGGTCGGCGTCGCCGATGAACCGCTCCCACGGGAGGGCGCGCGTTCCTTCGTACAGCTCGTCGAAGGTCCCGGCGGAAAAATCGCCGAGGCAGAGCAGGACGCGCTCGGCATAGCGCAGAGAGATCAGGATCCGGGGCAGCGCGTCGAGCGGGGCGCGGAACAGAACGCGTCCGTCCAGCGTTTCGGTGCGGCGGTATCCGAGGGCGTCGATCTCCTCTCCGAGCAGTTTTTCAAGCCCGAACAGGCAGGGGGCGGCAAAGGTGAATTCTTCCACGGCGGCAAGGTCCTTTTTTCATAATCTATCATAATATTATATACCCTTGCCCCCGTTCTGTCAAGTCACGGGAGTTTGTTTTTTCCGTCAAAGCCGCGCACGAAGCCCTGCGGATCCTCGGTGCAGAGGTCTCCGCCGATCACCCTTCCGCGGTAAACGAGAAGGGTCGCGAGGACGGTCCCCTCGTAGTCCGGGTAGTTTTTCACGGTATAGGTGTACCGCATCACGGTCTTGCGGCGGTACTTCGTCAGGTCCAGCCCCTGCTGCTTCTGGATCTCGTTGTAACCGACGAAGACCTTGTCGAACTGCGCGGGGACCGTGACGCTGACCTCCTCCTTCGGCTCCGCTTCGACCTCCCAGCCGAACTGGGCGAGGAACGCGACGCGGTCCTCGTTCGTGCGGATGCGGCTGAAATTGATCTCCGCCGTCGGGGAATACCGTAACCCGACCGCCGTCGGCTGCGCGGCGGGAATGAGCGCGATCAGCGTCACCAGCGTGACGACCGACAGGATCAGCACGCCGAAAAACCGTACGGTGGACGCTTTGACGGAATAAATGAACATGATGGTTTCCTCCGGTCTATTTGATTACCCCTATTCTATGTGCCGTCCCGTCCGGGTATGCAGGATCGGGCCCGGCGCCGCGGATCCCGCGAAAAATTTGCGGTTTCGCTCAAGAAATGCCCCGATGTTATGCCGGCGGCATAACGATTCCGTGAAAAAGGCGATATAATAGAAGAAAAACGGCGGGAAAACGGCATTCCCCGCCGAAAAGGAGGATCATGGATGAAAAAATATCTGGCTTTGGCTGCCGCGCTCCTTGCGGTGCTGCTCACGGTATCCTGCTCGGGCGGAACGCAGGAGGCGGGACACGTTCACGAATACGCTGCCGAAACGGTCGCGGCGACCTGCACGGAGGGCGGCTATACGCTGCACCGCTGTGCCTGCGGGGACGAATACCGGGACGGGGAAACGCCTGCCGCCGGGCACGTTCCCGTGACGGATCCCGCGGTCGCGTTCCTCCTCGTTTCGCTCCCGCTCGGCGCTGCCG
>JAZLIW010000104.1:0-1898 GCA_045617585.1 Eubacteriales bacterium | reverse complement strand
TTCCACCATGGAACCTCCGGCCGGGCGATCTCCCCCGGCCTCAGCCCGATCATGAACCTTCGATTATTCGCCGAATACGCAGAAACGGAAGATGCGGCAATGGTCGTTGCCGTCAGCCGTCGCCTTCGTGATCATGAGGCGGACGAATCTGCCGCGGACGGGTGCGAATTCACGGACCGTGCGGTTCAAGGTGTTTCCCGTGACCGCGTCGGCGATCTTCCATTCCTCATCCTCGGAGGAACGGTATTCCAGACGGAAGTCCACGGTGTTCCAGCCGGAATCCTCGTAGGTCCCCGCGTGGTTCACGAGCCAGTTCTTCAGCGTCTTTTCTTCCTTCAGGTCGACCTCCATCCACGAAGAACCGTCGGGCTCGACCAATGCGCACCATTTGTGTCTGCCGTTGCCGCGCAGTGCCTCGACCGGCTGCTCACCGCCGCTGTTCGCGGAGCTCGCACGGACGGGACAGTCGTCGGTCGTCAGGTTCTTACCGAGGTATCTGCGGCGGACGCTGACCTTCACGTCGTGATCCGGGCAGAAGAGCCGTGCGGTCAGACCATCGGTGATCAGTTTGTCGTCGGATACGAACGCCTCGAAGAGACCTTCTTCGGTAAATTCGGGCACGCGGATCAGAACGACCTTCCCTTCCTCGTAGACGCCGCTGCCCTCGCCGCCTTCCACCGTTACGGTGTGGAGACGGGACTTGTCCTCGTCAGCGCGGTCGTAGATCGGATACGCGGGCGTGACCGCCTCGGAATCGAGCGCGGTAACGGCAAGGATCAGGATATCGTTGTCCTTCGGCAGAGTGAGCGTCTTTTCTTCTCCGACCGGAAGATCGTAGCGATAGACGTTTGCGTAGAGGTAGAGCCGGTCGCCCTCCGGCGCGTGGGTATGCGTATAGGTGACCGCGATCTCGTCGCGCTTGATCATGCAGTGTGCGCCGGTCGCGGGCAGATCCCACGAGCCGACGAAGTCACGGAAGTCCTGCACGCCGACCGTCACGGTGCCGTCGCCCGTACGGAAGGAGGCGGTCTTGTCGCCGGCTCTCGAGAAGGCGAGAACGGATACGCGTACGGTTTCGGCAGGCAGCGCAAGCGTCTGTCCGTCGGAGATCAGCGCGTTCAGTCCCTTCGCGGGACCGAGATCGAACGCGGTACCGCCGGACAGCAGTTTATCCTCAAACAGCTCGACCGGGACGGAGATCCCGTCGGCGATCTCAAACTTGCCGGGGCAGTGGTTGCAGGTCGTGATGCGGGTATCGAAGTCGAGTCTGACCGGCGTTCCGGTCCCGGCAGCGGCGGCAGCGCCCTTTTTCAGCGTGACGGCAAAGGTGCGGACCCCGTAGCCCTGCACGGAATAGAAGAGGCGGTTCCCTTCAAAACGCGCCGGACCGAGGTCTTCCTCGTAACCGTTCGTTTCGACGGCGGAAAGGATCTCCGCCGGGAAGGAAAGGAACGCATCGGCATTTCTGCCGGCGGTCTCCTGCACGCGGACGATCAGCCGCTCTCCCTTTTCTTCCTTCTTCGCGCAGCGGATCAGATGCTCGGCGTCGGAGGAGGAAACGAAGGAGATCGCGTCAAACGTTCCCGGATGCTTCTTTGCGTAGAACGGGAGCGCGGGCTGGTTCATGCCCTCCGCCTCGGCGGCGATGCCGTCACGGCAGCCGACGTGAGAAGCGACGGAGAAGCGGAACAGGTTCTTGCCCCAGTCAAGATAGTCCTGCGCGTGCTTCGGAGAGAAGGCACCCGCGGGCGTACGGATCAGCGTCAGACGCAGCGTACCGTCGTCCGGCTTATCCATGCTGTACTTGCAGTCGTTGAATACGGAAACACCGAACTGCCCGGACTTGTCCGTCTGATGCGCCCACTGCTGGACGGAATACTGGAAATACGGATAGCTGT
>JAZLIW010000103.1:0-3846 GCA_045617585.1 Eubacteriales bacterium | reverse complement strand
CTTTGCGATCGGGACGCGTTCACGGTGCGGCGGGACACAGACCCCGGCCTACGGCGCGGGACCGACGGAACAGGGAATGATTATTATCCCCGGAGACGGCTGCTTCTTTGGCTTCCGTCTCTTTGTTTTGGGGACTATGATAACAGCCCCGTTTTGCTTTTCCCTTCCCTTCATCTTTTTCCGGCAGAAGTGTAAGATATCCCTCTCCCGATTGTATTTATTCATGAATCGATTCAAAAAACGAAATCGGAGGTGAACGCATGGAGGACCATGAGCTGCTCCGGCTGCTGCGGGAAGACCCGAACGCCGGAATGGAACAGTTATTGAAGCAGTACACGGGGCTCGTCTGCGCGGTCGTCAGAGGCAGGCTCAGCACGTCCCATTCTCTCTCCTCCGATACGGAAGACTGTGCGGCAGACGTATTCAGCAAATTCTACACGGAGCTGGACGATTACGATCCCCGGAAATCGAGCATCAAAAACTATCTCTGCGTCATCGCGCGGAATCACGCGATCAACGTCTCCAAAAAGCGGAGCCTCGAAAGCGGCGTTTCCCTCGACGACGAGCGGCTCGACGCCGAGCTGTCCTTTTCGTCCGCGGCGGACGACGTGCCGATCGAAAGCACGCTTGCCGAAGACGAGCTGCGGCGCGAGGTGATCAAAGCCGTGGAGGACCTCGGTGAACCGGACGCAGATATCGTCTTCCGGAAATATTATTACGGGGAATCCTCAAAGGAGATCGCAGAGGCGCTCGGGCTGACCGTGTCGAACGTGGATACCCGGACGCACAGAGCCTTGAACAAACTGCGCAAACTGTTTGGAGGGAATGAAACTTGAAAACCACTTTACGTCAGATATTCGACGAAGCAAACGCGAACGAACTTGAAACGCTGATCAGCCGGAACCCCGCGCCCGATGCACCGACGGATACGCTGTCCTCCGTCAGAGACAAGGTCTTTGCCGGAACCGGACTTTCCGGAACGGAAAAGAAGAAGCGCACGCCGTTCCGCCTGCCCCGCGCAGCCGCCGCGGCACTGGTCGCCTGCGCGGCAGCGGTCTGCCTGATCGCGGTCCTGCCGGTCCTCGGTCCCTATCTGCGTTCGCCTGGCACTCCGGTCATTGACCCGCCCGCAAGCGATACCCGCCCCGAATCCGCCGAATCGTCCGTGAACGGCACCGAATCATCCGTGACCGATCCCGCGGACACCCGGACCGGGGAGCCGATCGCTCCTCCGGACGCGGAGCTGCCTCTTTGGCCGATCGCCGCGAGCGAACCTTTTGCCGTTTTCACCGTTCATGAGATCACCGATGAAAGAATCACGTTATCGCAGAATCCCACGGGAATGCAGGATTGTTCCTACGTAAGAGTCACGGGAGAGATCGTTGCCGCCTTCAACACCAAGGCGTTTGCGGAGAGCGATCCCGTTTCGGACGGAAGCGGCGCGGAACCCCTTCCGTTTGAAAACGCCGCGGCGGTCTATTTCACCGAGGATACCGTGCCGCAGCTTCATCCCGGCGATACCGTCCTGTTCTACGTGATCCGGATGAACATGAACGGACAGTATTATTACGGTCCGGCAACGAACATGGTGGAGCTTTCCGAACTTCTCCCGATCGAAAACGGGAAGCTCCGGATAAAGCCGGAGGATTTCAATACCTTTTCCTTTAATTCTCTGCAGATCCTGAACAAAGCCGTGAGAGATCGTCAGGGCTTTTCCGCTCCCGGTTTTCCGACGACGTGCGTCGAGGACGGTATGACGCTGGAAGACCTGACCGCGTTTTTCCGTTCGTGGGAATCCGTTCCGCGTACCTACCGGGAATGGCAGGATCAACAACCCGAATGTGATTTCTGATCCCCGCAAAGCGCTCCGAAAAAAAGGCCTTCCGTTTTCAGGCGGAAGACCTTTTCTTTTACAGATCGGTTTTTACAGCTCGGTGCGGATCTCCCCGACGCCCTCGGTGTAGAGCTTGTCGCCGAAAACGAAGGGCGCGGGAACGCAGGGACGGTTGGGCTGCAGATCGAGCTTGTCGCGGAAATAAGGGTTCGTTCTTCCCCGCCGGACGCGCACGTCGCAGTCGGTCAGGGTGATATCCGTGACGTTTCCGTCCTTCCCGCAGAGCAGGATCGGGTTCTCGGTCACGGCGGTAACGCTGCGGAAGGAGATGTGCCGGATGATGCCGGTGCTGTCGGCGGCGCAGATCACGATCGGCTCGCCCTTGCCCCACCACGCGCCCGCGAAGGTCCTCGTATCGGAAACGACGTTCGAGACCGTGATATCCTCCACGATCCCGCCGTCCCGCGCGAAGAGTGCGATCCCGCGGTTGCTGTCCCGGATCACCACGTTATTGACCGCCGCGCGGCGGACGTGACTCATCAGGTGCCCGAAGCGGATCGCCGAGGAACGGGAGGAAAGCACGCAGTCCGAGATCACGATGTTCTCGCACACGCCGTCCTCCTTCGTGATGCAGGTGCAGGCGATGCAGTCGTCCCCGCAGAGGATGACCGAATCGGAAACGACGATATCGCGGGAGGCGGAAAAGTGCATCCCGTCGTTGTTCGGGATATGGACCTCGTTCAGGACCGTGATATCGTGGATGCGGACGCGCTCACAGCAGGAGAACGTCATCGTCCAGCAGGGCGCGTTCAGCACCGTGAGGTCGTGGACGCGGATATCGCGGCAGTCGTGGAAGAAAATCGGCTGGGTCGGGCGCTCCTTCGGGGAAACGACCATCTGATCCCGTTCCTCGTCGGTCAGCGTGCTTTCATCCACGCCCGAGGGAAAGGGGCGGGAAAAGTCGGCAAAGGCGTCGCCCGAGAGGTCGATCTTCCCCTCTCCGGTCAGGGTGATATTCTCCTCGCCGAGCGCGTAGAGCAGCGAGGTCGTCACCTTCATCTCATTGTGATAAAAGCCGCAGTCGCGGTAATCGCGGATATCGCGCGAGCCGACGAGCGCGGAGCCCGCCCCGATCTGCAGCGTGATATCTGAGGGGAGGCAGAGCGTCCCGGAAACGAACCGCCCTCCGTCGATCAGCACCGTTCCTCCGGTCTTTCCCGCGTCGCAGAGTGCCGCCTGGATCGCGGCGGTGTTGACGGTATAGCTGTCTCCCCGTGCACCGTAGTCACGGACGTCGTATATCATCAAGATCCCTTCTTTTCTCTTTTTTCTCTATTTTATCATTCCCCGCGCCGTCTGTCAATGTCTGTGTGCGGAAACCGCGTCCGGTTTTCCGTTCTCTTTTTCACGTATCGAAAACGCGGGAACGATCTTCCGATCGGGAAAACGTTTCAGACGTTCGTTCCTATCGTCCGATCGTTCACTGATCGGAGAATCCTGCCGAAAAGTTTTTCCTCAATCATAAATCCCGGAAAAACAGTAGCCCTTGTTCTTTCTGTCGATCGGTCCTCCGCCGCCGAGACTATCCTTTGATGAAATCGGGCAATATTCCCAAAATCCGATTTCGTCGATATAATACCCGCTGTTTTCAACGACCCGAAGGAACAGACTGGCGTCATCCACGATCATTTCTTTGTAAATTCCGCCGACATCGAGAATCAGATGGTCTTTCAAATAACCGCGTATTTTTTCGTCATTCATGTTTTTTCACCCCGCCACTCGTATTCCACCCGATCGGCGCCCGCCTTACACCATAATTCGCCGAAAGGTGCCCAAAGCTCAATCACAACGGAGCGGTAGGAAAAAAAGTAGTCAACGTACTCGAGTTTCGCATGGCACAGATCGGGGACCTTTTTTTCGTCATAGTCAACGTATCCGTGTTTCTGCCACGGATACCGTTTTTTCTTTTCCCGGTACCATAAAACGGTATCGTCGTGCAGATGAAACCGGAT
>JAZLIW010000102.1:0-26222 GCA_045617585.1 Eubacteriales bacterium | reverse complement strand
ATGGAACGCACCAACCCGACCTGGCCCTGCACGTGGTTCGCGCCGCGCTGCGACGGGATCCCCGGCAGCCCGTTCCGCACCGCGTACGACGTCATGAACAAGTGGGGCGCCAACCACGGCGCGATCAGCTACGGCCATATCGGCGCGGATCTGATCACCCTCTGCTCCATCCTGCGCATCCCGGTCTGCATGCATAACGTCCCCGCGGAAAAGATCTTCCGTCCTGCCGTCTGGAACGCGTTCGGCAGCGACTACGAGGGTCAGGATTACCGCGCCTGCGCCGCGTTCGGCGCAAGATTCAAAAAGAACTGAATCGTCCCGGGGGTTGTTGCACTTTAGTGCAACAACCCCTTTTGCGTTTTTCCATTAAAATAACAATGGAAATTCAATAAAAACTATTGACACGATAGACGGTTTGTGATATAATCAATCCAATTTAATGGTGGACGGTCCTTCCGTCTGCCGCGTCAAAGGCTTTGACGAAGACGGCGTGCGCGGATGCTTTCAGAGAGTCGGTGTCCGGTGAGAACCGACAGCAAAAACGCTTTTGCCCATCACTTCCGAGCCGGAGATCCGAGCCCCCTTCCCGGAGGTTAGGCGTCTCCCGTGATGCTGCGTGAAGGCAACGGAATTGCTGGATTCCGGCTGAGTGGCGGCTTCTGCCGCAATTTGAGTGGTACCGCGGATGATGTTTCACCCGTCTCAAAGGATTCGTCTTTGAGGCGGGTTTCTGCTTTTCGGGACGAAAAGATCGGAAAGAACGGAGGATTTGGCGCATGGCGACCGGATCAAACAGTAAATTACAGGAAGTCGCGCTTCGTATCCGCGAGATGCGTGAGATCATGGGCTTCAGTGAGGCACAGATGGCGGGCAAGACCGAGGTGTCCTTACGGGAGTACCAGCAGTACGAGGCAGGAGAGATCGACTTTCCGTTTTCCTTTATCCATAAATGCTCGCTTGCCTTCGGTATCGGCATCACCGACCTGCTCGAAGGGCAGAGCGCGCATCTGTCCTCCTACACGGTGACGCGCCGCGGGCAGGGGCAGACGACCGCCAAGGAAGACGGCATCGAGATCCAGAACCTCGCGCCCATGTTCCGCAAGAAGATCGGCGAGCCGTATTTCGTCCGCTACGAATACAGCAGCGAGCTGCAGAACAAGCCGATCCACATGGCGAAGCACTCCGGGCAGGAGTTCGACTATATCATGAGCGGCCGCCTCAAGGTCCAGATCGGCGACAACGTCGAGTATCTGGGCGAGGGCGACAGCATCTACTATAACAGTTCGACCCCGCACGGCATGATCGCGGTGGACGGGCGGGACTGCCTTTTCATCGCCGTCGTGCTTCCGGGCGACAACACCGCCGAGCCCGTCCTGCGCGATACCTTCTTCCCGGCACGGTCGGAGAAGAAGCTGGTCTGCGACGACTTCGTCACGGTCAGCGAGGACGAAAACGGCGCGCCGCGCGAGATCACCTTCCACGAGGAGGAGAGCTTCAACTTCGCCTTCGATATCGTGGACGCGATCGCGAAGCGGGAGCCCGAAAAGCTCGCGATGGTCTATCTGGACAAGAACAGGAACGAACGCCGCTTCACCTTCAACGATATGAAGCGCGGCTCCAACCAGTGTGCGAACTATTTCAAATCTCTCGGCATCAAAAAGGGCGACCGGGTCATGCTGGTGCTGAAACGGCACTATCAGTTCTGGCTCGCGATCCTCGGTCTGCACAAGCTGGGCGCCGTCGCCATTCCCGCGACCTGCCAGCTGCAGGCGCACGACTTTGAATACCGCTTCCGCGCCGCGGGTGTCAGCGCGATCCTCTGCACCGCGGACGGGGACGTCGCCGCGCAGGCGGAAAAGGCCGCCGCGCTCTGTCCGACGCTCGAGAAAAAGATCGTCGTCGGCGGAAAGAGGGAAGGGTGGCACGACTTCGACGAGGAATACGCGCTGTACAGCACGCATTTCTACCGCACCGCCGCATCTCCCTGCGGCAAGGACCCGATGCTCATGTTCTTCACCTCGGGCACGACCGGCTATCCCAAGATCGCCGTCCACAATTACGAATACCCGCTCGGCCATTATCTGACCGCGAAATACTGGCACGGCGTGACCGACGACGGACTGCATTTCACGATCTCGGATACCGGCTGGGGCAAGGCGCTCTGGGGCAAGCTGTACGGTCAGTGGCTCTGCGAGGGCGCGGTCTTCACCTACGATTTCGACCGCTTCGACGCGTCGGACATCCTCCCGCTCTTCGCGAAATACCGCATCACGACCTTCTGCGCGCCGCCTACGATGCTGCGCATGATGGTCCGGGAGGACATTTCCAAATACGATCTCTCCTCGGTCCGCCACATGACGACGGCGGGCGAGGCGCTGAACCCGGAGGTCTACCGCCTCTTCGAGAAGGCGACCGGTCTTCAGATCATGGAGGGCTTCGGTCAGACGGAGCTGACCCTCGCGATCGCCAATCTGATGGGCAACGCCCACAAGCTCGGCTCGATGGGACGCCCCTCTCCGCTGTACGACGTGGATCTGGTCGATCCCGACGGCAATCCCGTCCCCGACGGTGAGACCGGCGAGATCGTCATCCGCACCGACAAGCGCGTCCCCTGCGGGCTGTTCTCCGGCTACTACCTCGACGAGGAAAAGACGAAGGAGGCGTGGCACGACGGGATGTATCATACCGGTGACACCGCGTGGCGCGATGAGGACGGCTTCTACTGGTACGTCGGCAGGGTGGACGACGTCATCAAGTCGTCCGGTTACCGCATCGGTCCGTTCGAGATCGAGAGCGTGATCATGGAATTGCCTTACGTTCTGGAATGCGGCGTTTCCGCGGCGCCCGATGAGGTGCGCGGTCAGGTCGTCAAGGCGAGCGTCGTCCTCGTGGAAGGCAGGGAACCGAGCGAGGAACTGAAAAAAGAGATCCAGAATTACGTCAAGAAAAATACGGCACCCTACAAATATCCGAGGATCGTGGAGTTCCGGAAGGAACTGCCGAAGACGGTGAACGGCAAGATCCAGAGAAACAAGCTGTAAGCACCGTCCTCCGGAGAAAATCCGAAGAAAGAAAGGAAGGAACCGAACATGGGCCAGATGTCAGGACTGGATTTCAGGATCCGGGAAATGGCACAGCGTATCCGCGAACTGCGGGAGATCACGCGCTTCACCCCCGAGGAAATGGCGATGAAGACCGACGTCACCGTCGAGGAATATCTCGCCTGCGAGCGCGGGGAGAGCGACCTGAACTTTGCTTTCATATACCGCTGCGCGCTGGCGTTCGGCGTGGACGTCACCGATATCATCGAGGGCGTCAGCCCGACGCTGAAATCTTATACCGTAACGAGAAACGGCGCCGGTCAGCGCATCGAGCAGGCGCACGGCATGGTGTACTATAACCTTGCACCGGCGTTCCAGAACCGCATCGCCGAGCCGCTGTACGTCTGCAGCGCTTACAGTGAAGAGGCGCAGCACAAGGACATCGAACTGACGACCCACGCGGGGCAGGAATGCGATATCGTGATCTCCGGTCAGCTCAAGGTGCAGGTCGGCTCGCACAAGGAGGTCCTCGGACCCGGGGACAGCATCTATTACGATTCCGGCACCCCGCACGGCATGATCGCCGTGAACGGCGAGGACTGCCTCTTCTACGCGATCGTCCTGAATCCGACCGGGGAGCCGATCCCCGAGCTCACCTCCGTCCCGGAGATCGCCGGAACGGCAAAGCTCAAGAAGGATACCAAGGAACGTATCTATCAGAAGTATATCGACGTGACCGAGAACGAAAACGGCACGCCGACCTCCATCACCTTCAGGAATACGGAGCGGTTCAACTTCGCCTTCGACCTCGTGGACGAGCTTGCCGCCAAGGAACCGGAAAAGCTCGCCATGCTCCATCTGTCGAAGGACAAAACGGAGCGCCGCTTCACCTTCAAGGATATGAAGCGCGCCTCCGCGCAGTGCGCGAACTATTTCAAGTCCCTCGGCATCAAAAAGGGCGACCGGGTCATGCTGGTGCTCAAGCGGCACTATCAGTACTGGTTCGCCATGCTGGGGCTCAACAAGCTGGGCGCGATCGCCATCCCGGCGGTCAATCAGCTGCTGGAGCACGATTTTGAGTACCGCTTCAACGCGGCTGGGATCGGGACGATCCTCTGCACCGCGGACGGGGAGACGGCTGCCGAGGTCGACAAGGCCGCGGCGAAATGCCCCGGGCTGAAAAACAAGCTGATCGTCAACGGGACGAGAGAGGGCTGGCGCACCTTCGACGAGGAATATACGCTGTACAGCTCCCACTTCGCGCGGACGGAGGATTCCCCCGGCGGCGACGACCTGATGCTGATGTTCTTCACCTCGGGCACCTCCGGCTATCCCAAGATCGCCGCGCACAACTACAAATACGCGCTCGGTCACTTCCATACGGCGAAATACTGGCACTGCGTGGATCCCGACGGGCTGCATTTCACGATCTCGGATACCGGCTGGGCCAAGGCGATGTGGGGCAAGCTCTACGGGCAGTGGCTCTGCGAGGCGCCGACCTTCGTCTACGATTTCGACCGGTTCGACGCCGCCGAGATCCTGCCCATGTTCGCGAAATACCGGATCACGACCTTCTGCGCGCCTCCTACGATGCTGCGCATGATGATCAGACAGGATATCTCGAAATACGATTTCTCCTCGGTCCGTCATATGACGACGGCGGGCGAGGCGCTGAACCCGGAGGTCTACCGCCAGTTCGAGAAGGCGACAGGGCTGCAGATCCTCGAGGGCTTCGGTCAGTCGGAGAGCACGATGATCGTCGGCAACCTGATCGGCGCGCCGCATAAGATCGGCTCGATGGGCAAGCCCGCGCCGATCTACGACGTCGATATCATTGACGAGAACGGCAATTCCGTCCCCGCCGGCGAGGTCGGCGAGATCGTGGTCAGCCTGAAGAACGGCAGACCGAACGGGCTCGCGGTGGAATACTACGGCTCCCCGGAAAAGACGGCGGAGACGTGGCGCAACGGTTATTACCACACCGGTGACACCGCGTGGCGCGACGAGGACGGGTACTACTGGTACGTCGGCAGGGTGGACGACGTCATCAAGTCGTCCGGCTACCGCATCGGTCCGTTCGAGATCGAGAGCGTGATCATGGAATTGCCCTACGTTCTGGAATGCGGCGTTTCCGCTGCGCCCGACGAGGTGCGCGGTCAGGTCGTCAAGGCGAGCGTCGTCCTCGTGGACGGCAGGGAGCCGAGCGAGGAACTGAAAAAAGAGATCCAGGATTACGTCAAGAAGCATACGGCACCCTACAAATATCCGAGGATCGTGGTCTTCCGCGACAGTCTGCCGAAGACGCCGAGCGGCAAGATCCGCAGGAATATGCTGTAAGGGGGAAGACCGTGGAATACAAACGTCTGACCCTGCTCTGCGGGCACTACGGGAGCGGAAAGACCAATATCGCCGTGAACCTCGCGCTCGACATGAAGAAAAGCAGGGAACGGGTCGCGGTCGCGGACCTCGACATCGTCAATCCCTATTTCCGGTCCAAGGATTCCCGCGGGGACTTCGAGGACGCGGGGATACGGCTGATCTGCTCCGAATTTGCAAACTCCAATCTCGACCTTCCGGCGATGCCGGCGGATCTCTACGCGATCACCGACGACCGGGCGCTTTATACGGTCCTTGACGTCGGCGGCGACGACCGCGGCGCGCTGGCGCTGGGGCGGATCGCACCGGCGATCCGGGCGGAAAACGACTACGAGATGCTCCTCGTTGTCAACGGATACCGCCCGCTGACGCCCGACGCGCCCTCCACGGTCGAGGTCATGCGCGAGATCGAGGGCGCCTGCGGCATCCCCTTCACCGGGATCGTCAACAACTCGAATCTGGGAGAGGAAACGACCGCGGAAACGGTCCTTGCCTCGCTCCCGTACGCGGAGGCAGTCGCGGAGCTGTCCGGACTGCCGCTCGTCATGACGACGGTACGGGAAGAACTGTACGGGGCACTGCGGGACCGCGTGCCCGGGCTCTTTCCCCTGACACTTCAAAAAAAGATCATATAAGGAGACCATCATGAAAAAAAGAATTGAGACCCGCTGCGTGCAGGGCGGTTATACGCCGGGCAACGGTGAACCCCGTCAGATCCCGATCATTCAGAGCACGACCTTCAAGTACGATACCAGCGAGGATATGGGCAAGCTCTTCGATCTGGAAGCGAGCGGATATTTTTATACGAGACTGCAGAACCCCACGAACGATGCGGTCGCCGCGAAGATCTGCGAGCTGGAGGGCGGTACCGCCGCCATGCTGACCTCCTCCGGTCAGGCAGCGAACTTCTACGCCGTGTTCAACATCGCCAACTGCGGGGACCACGTGGTCGCCTGCTCTGCGATCTACGGCGGGACCTTCAATCTCTTCTCCGTGACGATGAAGAAGATGGGGATCGATTTCACCTTTATTTCTCCCGACTGCACCGAGGAGGAACTGAACGCCGCGTTCCGCCCCAACACCAAGGCGGTCTTCGGCGAGACGATCGCCAACCCGGCGCTGACTGTGCTCGATATCGAGATGTTCGCACGTGCGGCGCACGCACACGGCGTCCCGCTGATCGTCGACAACACCTTCGCGACCCCGATCAACTGCCGTCCCTTCGAGTGGGGCGCGGATATCGTGACCCATTCCACGACCAAGTACATGGACGGTCACGGCGCTGCGGTCGGCGGCTGCATCGTCGACTCCGGTAAATTCGACTGGACGAAGTACGCGGAGAAATATCCCGGTCTCTGCACGCCGGACGACAGTTATCACGGCGTGATCTATACCGAGCGCTTCGGCATCGGCGGCGCCTTCATCACCAAGGCGACCTCCCAGCTGATGCGTGACTTCGGCTCCATCCAGTCCCCCCAGAACGCGTTTCTCCTGAACCTCGGGCTCGAGAGCCTTCACGTCCGCGTGAAGCGTCACTGTGAGAACGCGCAGGCGGTCGCGGAATATCTCGCCGGGAACGATAAGATCGCGTGGGTCAACTACTGCGGTCTGCCCGGAGACAAATATTACGAGCGGGCGAAGAAATATCTGCCGGACGGCTCCTGCGGCGTCGTCAGCTTCGGTGTCAAGGGCGGCAGAAAGGCGGCGGAGGCGTTCATGAAGCACCTGAAGATCGCCGCGATCGAGACGCACGTTGCGGACGCGCATTCCTGCTGTCTGCATCCGGCAAGCGCGACCCACCGTCAGATGAACGACGAGGAGCTGGTCGCCGCCGGCGTTTCTCCCGATCTCGTCCGTCTTTCCTGCGGGCTGGAAAACGCGCAGGATCTGATCGAGGATATCGGACAGGCGCTGAACGCGATCTGATCCGGAGGGACCCGCGATGCCGATCAAAATTCCGAATCAGCTGCCCGCATACAAGACCCTGACCGACGAGAACATCTTCATCATGGACGAGTTCCGTGCCGAGCGGCAGGACATCCGTCCCTTGCAGATCGCGATCGTCAATCTGATGCCGACCAAGATCGACACGGAGACCCAGCTCATGCGGCTGATCAGCAATACCGCGCTCCAGGTGGAGACGGTTCTGCTCAATACCAAGACCCATACCTCCACTCACGTCTCCAAGGAGCATCTTCAGGCGTTTTACAAGACCTTCGACGACGTGAAGAACCGCAATTTCGACGGGATGATCATCACCGGCGCTCCGGTCGAGCAGCTCCCCTTCGAGGAAGTGGAATACTGGGAGGAGCTCTGCGAGATCATGGAGTGGTCGAAGCACCACGTCCACAGCACCCTGCATATCTGCTGGGGCGCGCAGGCGGGGCTCTACTACCATTTCGGGATCCCGAAATACACCCTGCCGGAAAAGATGTTCGGTATTTTCCCGCACCGGGTGGAGCGCAAGAGTTCCATCCTCTTCCGCGGCTTTGACGATACCTTCATGGTCCCCCATTCCCGCCACACGGAGATCCGGCGGGAGGACGTGGAAAAATGCCCCGATATCAAGATCCTCGCAAGCTCCGGGGAGGCTGGCATTTACGCCATGATGACCGAGAACGGGAGACAGATCTTCCTGACCGGGCATCTGGAATACGACGCCGAAACGCTGAAGCGGGAGTATCTGCGGGACAAGAACGCGGGCCTGCCGATCA
This sequence comes from Eubacteriales bacterium, assembly GCA_045617585.1. Classification (GTDB taxonomy): domain Bacteria; phylum Bacillota; class Clostridia; order Oscillospirales; family CAG-272; genus CAKRZE01. The sequence continues at coordinate 18,091 of JAZLIW010000102.1, read as the reverse complement.
GCGTCCCCGTGAACTACTTCCCGGACGACGACGATACGAAGGCGCCTGCCGTCACCTGGCGCTCCTGCGCGAACCTTCTCTTCTCCAACTGGCTCAACTACTTCGTATATCAGACGACCCCCTACGATCTGAATGAGATCCGATAAACCGATACGGTCAAGAAAGGAATATGAAAATGGCAAAACTGACGTTCAAAACCGACAACTGCAAGGGCTGCGGGCTGTGCGTCGACGCCTGCCCGAAGCATCTGCTCCGGCTTGCGCCCGACAAGATCAACAAAAAAGGGCATCATCCCGCGGAACTGACCGACGAGAAGGCGTGCGTCGGCTGCGCGTTCTGCGCCACCATGTGCCCCGACTGCATCATTAAAGTAGAAAGGTGAGAAAACGACATGGCTGACAAAGTACTGATGAAGGGGAACGAAGCGATCGCGGAGGCGGCGATCATCGCCGGCTGCCGCCATTACTTCGGCTACCCGATCACTCCCCAGACGGAGGTCGCCGCGTATATGGCGAAGAAAATGCCGAAGATCGGCGGGACCTTCCTGCAGGCGGAAAGTGAGATCGCCGCGATCAACATGGTCTACGGCGTCGCGTCCGCCGGCTATCGCGTGATGACCTCCTCCTCCAGCCCCGGCATCTCCCTGAAGGGAGAGGGTCTTTCCTACCTCGCCGGCTCCGATCTGCCCGCCCTCGTGGTCAATGTGCAGCGCGGCGGTCCCGGCCTCGGCGGGATCCAGCCCAGCCAGTCCGATTATTTTCAGGCGACCCGCGGCGGCGGCCACGGCGACTACCACATGATCGTTCTCGCGCCTGCTTCCGTGCAGGAAATGGCGGAGCTGACGGTCAAGGGCTTTGAGCTGGCGGACAAATACCGCATGACCTCGATGATCCTTGCCGACGGTACGATGGGACAGATGATGGAGCCCGTCGCGCTGGACCTCGCGGTCTCTCCCTCGCCCGCGAAGCCGTGGGCGACCACCGGTACCGGCATGAAGAGAGCGCACAACATCGTCAACTCCCTCTCCCTCGATCCCGAGGAACTGGAGCGGCTGAACCTCGCCCGCTACGAGCGCTACGCCGAGGTCGAGGCGAACGAGACGATGTACGAGGAATACCTGATGGACGACGCGGAGATCTGCATCGCCGCCTTCGGCATTGCCGCGCGCGTGTCCAAGAACGCGATCAACGAAGCGAGAAAAGAAGGCATCAAGGTCGGTCTGATCCGTCCGATCACCCTCTGGCCGTTCCCGAAGGCACCCTTCCGCAAAGCGGCGGAGCAGGTGAAGAGCATGATCTCCGTCGAGCTTTCGATGGGACAGATGATCGAGGACGTCCGACTTGCTGTCGAGTGCCGCGTCCCCGTAACGCTCTGCAGCCGCGTCGGCGGGATGATCCCCTCGCCCGAGCAGGTGCTGGAAGCGATCCGCAAAGCCAATCAGAACGGAGGTAACAGATAATGGTCGTCTTTGATAAACCCCACGCACTGACCGACGTGCCCATGCATTACTGCCCCGGGTGCACGCACGGCATCATCCACCGCCTCGTCGCGGAGGTCATCGACGAGCTCGGCATCGAAGGGAAGACCATCGGTATCGCCCCCGTCGGCTGCTCCGTCCTTGCCTACAACTATTTCAACTGCGATATGATCGAAGCCGCGCACGGCCGTGCGCCCGCGGTCGCGACCGGCGTCAAGCGCGCCGATCCCGCGAACCACATCGTCTTCACCTATCAGGGCGACGGTGACCTCGCTTCCATCGGTATGGCGGAGACCGTCCACGCCGCAGCGAGAAACGAGAACATCACGATCATCTTCATCAACAACGCGATCTACGGCATGACCGGCGGTCAGATGGCTCCGACCTCTCTGCCCGGTCAGGTGACGCAGACCTCTCCCTACGGACGCGATCCCAAGCTCTGCGGCTACCCGATCCGGGTCTGCGAGATGCTCTCCGAGCTGGAGGGTCCCGAATACCTTGAGCGCGTGACGGTCAACAGCGTCAAGCAGGTCAAAAACGCGAAGCGCGCGATCAAAAAGGCCTTCCAGAACCAGATCGACGGCAAGGGCTTTTCCCTGATCGAGGTGCTTTCCGCCTGCCCCACCAACTGGGGCATGACGCCGCAGGAAGCACTGAAATGGATCGACGATAAAATGATCCCCTACTATCCGCTCGGCGTGTACAAGGACAGATCGGAGGAGAACAAATGAGCACGAAGGAATTTCTGTTTTCCGGCTTCGGCGGGCAGGGCATCCTGTTTGCCGGCAAGTTCCTCGCATATAAGGGACTGACCGAGGAAAAGCAGGTCAGCTGGCTGCCCTCCTACGGTCCCGAGATGCGCGGCGGTACCGCGACCTGCTCCGTGATCGTCAGCGACGATCCGGTCGGCTCCCCCATCGTGTCGAAGCCCGACGTGCTCGTCGCGATGAATCTGCCGTCCCTCGATAAATTCGAGAAGGACGTCGTCCCGGGCGGTATGATCTTCTACGATTCGACGCTGATCGAACGTCCCGTCAGCCGTACCGACGTGCGCGCGTTCCCCGTTCCGGCGACCTTCCTTGCCGGAGAGAACGGCTTCCCGACCCTTGCGAACATGATCCTGATCGGGAAGATCCTGAAGGAACTGGACGAATACGACGCGGAAAGCGTGGAGGCGGCGCTGAAAAAGGTGATCTCCGCCAAGCACGCCGATATGCTGGAGGTCAACCGCAAGGCCATGAAGCTCGGAGCGGACTATGCCGCCGACTGACGGCATCCCGGGCAGACAAAAAACGATCGGTAACGCAGGAGGAATCGGACGGATGGATCGTATCATGATCGCCGACACAACGCTCTGTCTCACGGAGCGGAAATACAGCTTCAAGGAAAAACTGGAGATCGCACGTCATCTGGACCGTCTGTCGGTCGACCGGATCGAGCTTCCGGAGATCGCGGATGAGAAGACCGATATCCTCCTCGTGCGGACGGTCTCGTCCTTCGTTCACGGGAGTGTGCTTTCGGTCGCCGCGGGAAGCGGGAAGGAAAGCATCGAGAAAGCCGCGCTCGCGCTCAACCGCGCGGAGAAGCCGATGATCCGGATCGAGCTCCCGGTCTCTCCGGTCGGGATGGAGTACCGGTGCCATAAGAAGCCGCCGAAGATGCTCGAATGGATCGGTGAGGCGGTCCGCCTTGCCAAAGCAAAGAACGTCGCTGTCGAATTCTGCGCCGTGGACGCCACGCGCGCGGAAGCGGAGTTCCTCACGTCGGCGATCGCGGCAGCCGCGGAAGCGGGTGCCGACACGGTCTCGGTCTGTGACAGCGCGGCGGAAATGCTGCCCGACGACTTTGCGGCGTTTGCCGGAAGGATCGCCGCGGAGGCGGGCGTTCCGCTCGGTGTGCTCTGCTCCGACCGGTGCGGGCTCGCGGCGGCCTCCGCCGTCCTCGCCGTGAAGAACGGCGCGCGGACGGTCAAGACCGCGGTCGGCGGCGACACCGTCTCCCTCGAAGGGTTCGCGGAGATGGTCAAGAACCTCGGCGAGTCCTACGGGCTCTCCTCCTCCGTCCGCTATACCGAGCTGCACCGCACCGTCCGTCAGATCGCCTGGATCAGCGGCAGCGGGCACGGGACCGCGGCGGGCAGCGAAACGGCATCTGCCGACGGGGACGCGGGCAGCATTCTGCTCGACGGGAAGGACGACCGTGCCGCGGTCGTCAACGCCGCGGCAAAGCTGGGCTACGACCTTTCGGAAGAGGATCAGGAAAAGGTGTACGAGGAGTTCCGCCGCGTCGCCGAAAAGAAGAACATGGGCGCGAAGGAGCTGGAGGCGGTGATCGCCAGTGTCGCGCTGCAGGTCCCGCCGACCTACCGGCTGAAGAACTATCTGATCAACAACGGCAACGTCATCACTTCGAGCGCGCAGATTACGCTGACGAAAAACGGGGAGGACGTGCAGGGGCTCTGCTTCGGCGACGGTCCCGTGGACGCGGCGTTCCGCGCGTTGGAGCAGATCATCGGGACGCACTACGAGCTGGACGACTTCCAGATCCAGTCGGTGACCGAGGGCAGAGAAGCCGTCGGCTCCGCGATCGTGCGTCTGCGTGCCGCGGGCAAGCTGTATTCCGGCAACGGGATCTCGACCGATATCATCGGCGCCAGCATCCGCGCCTACCTTGCCGCGGTCAACAAGATCGTCTACGAGGAGGAATAAAGCATGAAGCTTTCTTTCTCCACCAAGGGTTGGCACGACCGGGACTTCGACGGGTTCTGTGAAGCGGCGACCGCGCTCGGCTTCGGCGGGATCGAGCTGCACAACATCCACAACCGGCTCTTTACCGACCGGGACGGGGCATTCCACGATCACGCCGCGGCGGCAACGAGAAGAAAACTGTTTGAAAAAAAGCTGGAGATCCCCTGCCTCGACACGGTCTGCGATCTGTCGGACGCGGGGAGCGGCGAAGAGAACCGGGAGGAGATCCGGGCGTGTCTGACGATCGCCGCAAATCTCCGGATCCCGAACGTCCGCGTCCGCGCGCACGACGCGCCCGACCGTGAGGCGGCGAAGGAACGGGTCTGCGCGATTCTGACCGACGTTCTCCCCGACGCGGAAAAGGCGGGAGTGACCCTCCTCGTCGAGACCGACGGGCTGTACGCGAAAACGAGCGAGCTTGCCGCGCTGCTGGAGGACTTCGCCTCCGATCATCTCGGTGCGCTCTGGCAGATCTCGGCGGCGTATTACGGCGGCGGGGAAAGCCCCGAGGAGATCATCCGCAGCCTCGGCGCCTACGTCCGCCACGTCCACGTGAGCGACGCCGTGAAAAAGAATGGGCGGGTGGAATACTGCCTCGTCGGCGAGGGAGAGATCCCGCTTGCTGAGGTGATGCTCGCGCTCCGTTCTGTCAACTACGACGGCTATCTGTCGCTGGTCTGGGACCCCGCGTGGTGCCCCGAGCTTGACGATATGGAGATCATCTACTCCCAGTTCGTCGGCTATATGAATCAGTTCAGCGATACCTCCCGCAAGGAGCGGACGCTTTACAGCAACAGGACGCATACCGGAAAATACGTGTGGAAAAAGGATCTGCTGATCGACGAGACCTTTCCCGCCGTGCTTGACCGGATGGTCGAGGAATTTCCCGATCAGTACGCCTTCAAATTCACGACGCTGGATTACACGCGGACGTACAGCGAGTTCCGCGACGACGTGGACGAATGCGCGCGTGCGCTCGTCGCCCTCGGCGTCCGGGCGGGCAGTCACGTCGCGGTCTGGGCGTCCAACGTCCCGCAGTGGTATATCTCTTTCTGGGCGACGGTCAAGCTGGGTGCCGTGCTCGTCACGGTGAACACCGCGTACAAGCAGAACGAGGCGGAGTATCTGCTCCGTCAGTCGGATACGCATACCCTGATCATGACCGAGGGTGCGAAGGACACGAACTACGGCGAGGTCATCGCCGCACTCTGTCCCGAGCTTGCAAAGAACCGTCCGGGCGCTCCGCTGCACAGCAAACGGCTGCCGTTTCTGCGCAACGTGATCACGGTCGGTTACCGCAGGGAAGGGTGCCTCACGTGGGAGGAAATGCTGGAGCGTGCCTCCGAGGTCTCCCCGGAGCAGGTGAAGCGGATGGCGGCGGCGGTCGACAAGGACGACGTCTGCAATATGCAGTACACCTCCGGTACTACCGGCTTCCCGAAGGGCGTCATGCTGACGCATCACAACATCGTCAACAACGGCAAGTGCATCGGTGACCGGATGGACCTTTCCACCGCGGACCGGATGATGATCCAGGTGCCGATGTTCCACTGCTTCGGCATGGTGCTTGCCATGACGGCGACGATGACGCACGGCGGGACGCTGCTGCCGCTGCCGTATTTCTCGGCAAAACCGGCGCTCGCCTGCATCAACAACGAGCATATTACCGCCTTTCACGGCGTGCCCACGATGTTCATCTCGCTTCTGGAGCATCCGGACTTTGCGAAGACCGACTTCTCCTATATGCGCACCGGCATCATGGCGGGCAGCCCCTGCCCGATCAGCGCGATGCGGGACGTGGTGAACAGGATGCACATGACGGAGGTCACGATCGTGTACGGGCAGACCGAGGCGTGTCCCCGCTGCACGATGAGCTCGACCGACGACCCGCTGGGGGTGCGCGTCTCCACGGTGGGCAGACCGCTGCCCGAGGTGGAATGCCGCATCGTCGATCCCGAGACCGGGGAGGAATGCCCCGACAACGTGACCGGGGAATTCGTGGCGCGCGGCTATAACGTCATGAAAGGCTATTACAAGATGCCGAAGGCAACGGCAGAGGCGATCGACCGGGACGGATGGCTCCACACCGGGGATCTCGCGTGCCGCACGCCGGACGGCAATTTCCGCATCACCGGCCGCCTCAAGGATATGATCATCCGCGGCGGTGAGAATATTTATCCCAAGGAGCTCGAGGAGCTGATCTACACCCATCCCGCCGTCAGCGACGTGCAGGTGGTGGGCGTCCCGGACGACAAGTACGGCGAAGAGGTCGCCGCCTGCATCATCCCGAAGGAGGGAATGACGGTCACCGAGGCGGAGATGCGTCAGTTCATGAAAGAGCGCGTCGCCATGCACAAGGTGCCGAGATATTTCTTCTTCGTCACCGAATTCCCGATGAACGCCGCCGGAAAGATCCTGAAATACCGCATCCGTGAGGACGTGCGGGCGTGGATCGGCGGCAAGCCGGTCTGAGACCCGGCAAAAATGAAAAAGCGTATCCAAAATCTATAATGATAATATACGGAGGAATCCCATCATGAGCAACGTTCAGTTTATCAGCCAGTACGGTCACGAGGAAGTCGCCTTCTTCCAGAACGAGAAAGCAGGGCTCAAGTGCATCATCGGCATCCACAGCACGAAGCTCGGTCCGGCGCTCGGCGGCTGCCGCCTCTACCCCTACGCTTCCCTTGACGATGCGCTCTTCGACGTTCTCCGCCTCTCCAGAGGCATGAGCTTCAAGAACGCGGCTGCCGGCCTTCCCATCGGCGGCGGCAAGGGCGTCATCATCGCAGACCCGAAAATGAAGTCCCGCGAGCTCTTCGAGGCTTACGGTGAAGCGGTCGACAGCCTGCAGGGCCGTTACCTCACCGCGGAGGACGTCAACACCACCGTCCAGGATATGTCCTGGGTCATGAACAAGACCAAGTTCGTCGTCGGTCAGGACGGCGTCAGCGGCGACCCCTCTCCCTTCACCGCGATCGGCGTTTTCGACGGCGTCAGAGCGACCGCCAAGTTCCTCTTCGGCTCCGATGACCTGAAGGGCGTCAAGATCGGTCTGCAGGGCCTCGGCCACGTCGGCTTCGACGTCTGCCGTCAGCTCTACGAGGCAGGCGCGGACCTGATCGTCGCCACCCACTCGAACAGAGCGAACATGAAGGTCGCCGTCGAACAGTGGGGCGCAAGAGAGGTCACCGACGCGGAGCTGTACCGCACCGAATGTGACATCCTCGTTCCCTGCGCGCTCGGCGCGACCCTGAACTACGACACCATCCCCACGCTCAAGTGCAAAGCCGTCGCGGGCGCCGCGAACAACCAGCTTCTGGACGACGAGTGCGGCAATCTCCTCAAGGCACGCGGCATCGCCTACGCCCCCGACTTCATCATCAACGGCGGCGGCGTCATCAACGCGGGCCAGGAAGCCTTCACGACCTACGACAAGGAAAAGGTCCTGAAGCAGGTCCACAACATCTATAACACCGTTTACGGCATCCTCGAGGAATCCAAGTCCACGGGAGAGCCCGAAGGCGTCATCGCTCAGCGCTTCGCTGAAGAACGCATCAAGAACGGTCTTTGATTTGAACGGATCCGGGTTTGCCGCACGAACGTGCAGCAAACCCGGCAAATACGGCTCGTCGGCTGAACGCCGCCGTTTTGGCATATTTTCAACCGAAAAAATGGAGTTTTCCAAGCCAAAACCGCCGTATATTGCGCAAAACAGCGGGATCCTGACCGCTGTTTTGCGGGGGCTGTTTATCGCTTCCGCAAAGCGGAAGCAGATGCAACAGCCCCTTTTTCCGCCGTACGAAATCGGAAAGGAGGAGATCCCGATGGAGATCCAAACGGAAGAAAAAACGATCTTCGCGGTGTCCGATATCCACGGGCACGCGTCCCTGCTGATCGACGCGCTCTGCCGGTCGGGCTTTGACCCGGACGATCCCGGTCATCTTCTCGTCGTCTGCGGCGACTGCTTTGACCGGGGCGAGGAGAACGGCAGAGTGATGCGGTTTCTCGAAAGCGTCGGGAACAAGGTGCTGGTCCGGGGCAATCACGAGGACCTGCTGACCGAGGCGATGGAGCGCGGCACGATCGACTACCGCGATCTCGTCAACGGGACGGATATCACGATCTGCGAGCTCTTCGGAGAGGAAGCCTTGTCCCGGGCGGGAAAACTGGAACTGAACGAAGAGAAAAAAGAAAAGATCCTCTCATTTTTCGCCCGGGCGTACGACTGGTTCGAGACCGAACGGTTCGTTTTCACGCACGGATGGATCCCGCTGACGTTCGACCCGTTCGACGAAAAGCAGCCGGTCCGGATCGATCCCGCGTGGCGGACCGCGACGAAGGGAGCGTGGGAGGACGCCCGCTTCCTCGAATGGCAGCAGACCTACGGCGCGGGACTGACGCTGCCCGATAAGACGCTGGTCGTCGGTCACCGTCCGACCTCGCTTGCCCGTCTGTTCGATCCCCGCAGGGAGCCGGACGACGCGCGGCCGTTTTTCGGGGACCGGATGATCGCGATCGACGCCTGCACGGTGCGGAGCGGTACGGTCAACGTACTGAAGGTGACCGACCGCCTCCTGCCTGCCGTGACGCACGAAATGAAGCTGAACGACGCGCCCTACGACGTGCTCGAAGCGGGGACCAAAACGGTCGAGATGCGCCTTTGCGACGAAAAGCGGAAGAGCATCCGTCCGGGCGACCGCATCCTGTTCCGGAAGCGCTCCGACCCGGCGCAGTCGTTTTACGCACGGGTGACCGGGACCCACCGCTATGAGGATTTCTTTGCGCTCGCGGAGGATTTTTCCGGGGCGGAGCTCGGCTCGCCCGGCTTGAGCGCGGAGCGGATCGGGAATGAAATGACCGGATTCTACGGCCTGGAGCGCGTCCGTGAAAACGGGGTCCTTGCCCTCCGGGTCTGCCGGGAGGACGAAAAAACGTGAGAGACCGTACGAACGGAAAGGAGACGGAAAGATGAGCAATATGGAAGACCGGATCACGGTGCGCCGGATCCTTGAGGAGACCGACAACGCCGTCTTCTTCGGCGGGGCGGGCGTTTCCACTGCCAGCGGGATCCCCGATTTCCGGGGGAACGGCGGGCTTTACCGGCAGAACCGGCAGACGGCACCCGGACAGCCCCCTGCCGACCCGCCCGAATATCTGCTGTCGCGGCGGTGCCTTGCGAGGGAGCCGGAAAAATTCTTTGAGTTTTACCGGACGCACATGGTCTATCCGGACGCGCAGCCGAACGGGGCGCACCGGGCGCTCGCCGCGCTTGAGGCACGGGGAACGCTCCGCGCTGTGATCACGCAGAACATCGACGGGCTGCATCAGAAGGCGGGGAGCCGGAACGTGCTCGAGCTGCACGGAACGGTCAGCACCGGGTACTGCGTGCGCTGCGGACGCCGCTTCGGCGGGGAGACCGTGAGCACCGGCACGGGGGTCCCGCGCTGCGCGTGCGGCGGGATGATCCGTCCGGACGTCGTCCTGTACGGGGAGGCGCTGAACGAAGAGACCCTTGACCGTGCGGAGCGCGCGGTCGCGGAAGCGGACGTGATGATCGTCGGAGGGACCTCCCTCTGCGTTCAGCCCGCCGCCTCCCTTGTCGCATCCTTTCACGGAAGGACTTTGGTCCTGATCAACCGTTCGGTGACCGCGTTCGACGGGTCGGCGGACTATATCTTCCGCGACCCGATCGAGGAGATCCTGCCGGCACTGGCGGAATGAGGTGCGGAAGGACGAAAAAGAGAGAAAACGCGTTTTTCGGGAGAGAGGACCGATCAGGCCCTCTCTTTTTCTTGCATTTTTGCGCCGGATATGATATACTGAAACGAGAAGAAAAAGAAAACGGAGAAACGGAAATGAAGATTATTTTTCGTCGTGTCCTGCCCGCGCTGCTTGCCCTGCTGCTTCTTCTGCCCGTGGCTGCCTGCGGGAAAAAGAACGAAGGAGAAAACGTCCTGACCGATCAGGCGGGACGGGAGGTGCGTCTGAACGGAGAGGCAAAACGGGTCGTGAGCTGTTATTACGTGACGACCTACGCGATGCTCTCACTCGGTCTTTCCGATCGGCTGGTCGGGATCGAAAAGAAGGCGGAAACCCGCCCGATCTACGCAATGGCGGCGCCGGGGCTGCTTTCTCTGCCCGCGGTCGGCAGCCTCAAGGGGATCGACGCGGAGGCGATCGCGGCGCTGGAGCCCGATCTCATCCTGCTGCCGCTCCGGCTGGCGGAGCAGCTTCCCGTATTGGAGGCGCTCGGGCTCCCGGTGATGGTCGTCGATCCCGAGACTGACGCGTCCCTCACGGAGATGCTGACGCTGATCGGTACTGCCTGCGGCGTCGGAGAAACGGCAGAGCGGCTGATCCGGGAGACCGACCGGATCAAGCAGAGCGGGGAAGAGACGGGGGAGCGTCCCTCGGTCCTCCTCTGCGGTAATTCCTCCTATCTGACCGCCGCGCCCGCCAGGATGTATCAGGACGAGCTGATCGCGATGGCGGGCGGGAAGAACGCCTGCGCTGGATATGAGGGGAAGACCTTCGTTTCCCTCTCCTACGAGGCGATCCTTGCGCTGGATCCCGATTACGTCGTGATCCCCGGCGGCGCGGGTTATACGAAAGCGGACCTCACGTCCGACCCGGCGCTCTCCGCGCTCCGCGCCGTGCGGGAGGACCGTGTCCTGACGATGCCCGGCACGTTTGAGGAATGGGACTCCCCGGTCCCCTCCGGGGCGCTCGGCGTCCTCTGGCTGCGCACGGTCCTGCATCCCGAAGAGACGGACGCGGAGACTTTCCGAAAGGAGACGGCTGCTTTTTATGAGACCTTCTACGGCTTTACCCCGGGAGAAGGGGTCCTCGCCTCGCTTTTCTGAGGCGGCGGTATTTGCCGTCCTCTTTCTGCTTGCCGCCGTTTCCCTCACGGTCGGGAGTTATCCGATCCCCCTGCGGGAGCTTCTGCCGATCCTGACGGGAAAGACGGGCGGGACTGCCGCGGACGTCTTTTTCGGGCTCCGTCTGCCGCGCGTGCTCGGCGGGATCGTCGCGGGCGGCGTGCTCGGCGTGACGGGTGCCGTCTGTCAGACCGTGTTCGGCAACCCGCTCGCCTCGCCAGATCTTACCGGCGTCGCGTCGGGGGCGTCCTTCGGCGCAGCGGCAGCGATCCTCGCGGGGGTCGGCTTTTCCGGCTTCGGGAAAGCGGGGATCTCCTTCCTCTGCGGCATGGCGGCACTCGGGGTTCTGCTCCTGCTCGTCCGCCTCGCAGGCAGATCGGGCGCGGAACGGCGCAGCACCTACGTCCTCGCGGGCATCCTCGTCTCCGCGGCGGCGGACGCCGGAGTGATGTTCCTCAAAACGACGGCGGACCCCGAAAAGCATCTTGCCGCGATCGAATTCTTTACGATGGGCAGTTTTGCCGCGATGACGGCGGAAAAACTGGCGGTCATGGCGCTCTGCGTCCTGCCGCCCGTTCTGCTCCTTCTGCTTTTCTCCCGGCAGGCGCTGATCCTCTCCCGCGGGAGCGAGGAGGCAAGGTCGGTCGGGGTCTCTCCCGCGCTCTGGCGGACGGTCCTGCTGACCCTTTCCACCTGGGCGGTCGCGGGGGTCGTTTCGACCGTCGGCGTCGTCGGCTTTGCGGGGCTGATCGTGCCGCACGTGACCCTTGCGATGACGGGGAGAAAAAGCGGGCCCTATTTCGTTCTTTGCTTTGGCGTCGGCGGGATCACGGTGCTTCTTTCCGATCTGCTGGCGCGCACGGTCTCGCCCGGAGAAGAGCTGCCGGTCAGCATCTTCTGCGTCGGGTTCGCCGTTTTATGGTTCCTCCTGCTCTTCTGCCGGGGGAAGGTGATCGGAGGGTCGGATGAATGAACGGCTTTGATCTTTCCGGCACTTCTCTTTCGGTCGTTTCGCTGACCGCCGGGTACGGCGGGAGAACGGTGCTCCGGGACCTGTCATTTAAGCTGCGCCCCGGGCTGACCGTGCTGCTCGGGGAAAACGGCAGCGGAAAAACGACGCTCTTCCGCGTTCTTTCGGGGGCGCTGCGCCCCGCGTCGGGCACGGTGACGTCCGGCGGGACCGATCTTATCTCCCTGAGCGCGAAAAAACGCGCAAAACTGATCTCCCTCGTGACCGGGCAGGGCGGCGCGCTCCCCGGACTGACCTGCTGGGATCTCTGCGAGATGGCGCTTTACCCGGCGCACGGCACGGTGTTCCTGCCCGGCGAGCGGGAACGGGAACGGATCCGCGAGACGGCAAGGACGCTCGGAGCGGAGGACCTCCTCCCGCGTACGCCCGACCGGATGAGCGGCGGGGAACGGCAGACGGCGCGTCTGCTCGCCGCGCTCGTGCAGGATACGCCGGTGATGCTGCTCGACGAACCGACGGCACCCCTCGATTACCGCCGCGCGCGGGAGTTCCTCTCCGTCCTGCGGGAGCACTGCCGGGGGAAGACGATGCTCGCCTCCCTCCACGACCCCGCGCTCGCGCTGCGCTTTGCCGACCGGATCCTGCTCCTGAAAGACGGCGGGATCGCCGGGGAATTCTCCCCTACGGCGGCGGGAGCGGAGGAAGCCGAGGAAAAACTGCGGCTTTTGTTCCCGGACATCCGCGTCGTGAAGGAACCCGGCGGGGAAGACCGAGGAGGCTTCGCCGTCATCTGAACCAAAAGAAAGGACGAACCTATGAAATTCCGTCAATATCTCAGCCCGGAGACCGAGGAGGAAGCCCTCGCTCTCGCGCGGAGAAACGACACCGTGATCCTCGGCGGCATGATGTGGTTAAGGATGCAGAAGCGGACGGCGGAGATCGCCGTCGATCTGTCCCGCCTCGGGCTTAACCGGATCGGGGAAGGGAGAGAGATCGGTGCTTACGTGACGCTCCGCCAACTGGAGACCGACCCGACTCTTGACGCCTATACGCACGGCGCGCTGAAAAAAGCGCTTTCGCCGATCGTGGGCGTGCAGTTCCGCAATACCGCGACGGTCGGGGGCAGCGTGTACGGGCGCTTCGGCTTTTCCGACGTGACGGCGCTGTTCCTCGCGCTCGGCGCTTCCGTGCGCTTTGCGGGACGGGGCGTGATCCCGCTCTCCGTCTTTCTGGAGGAGGGCGCGCCGAAGGATCTGCTGACGCACGTGATCCTTCCCGGGGAAACGCCGGAAGCGGTCACGGTCTTCGCACACCGGAACGCCGCGACCGACTTTCCCGTGCTGACGTCGGCGTTCTGCCTGCGGGGGGACGTTCTTACCGCCGCGGTCTCGCCCGCGCCCGCCCGCGCGTCGCTCGTGACGCTTCCGGCCGGTGCCTGCACCGATCCCGACGGGGCGGCGGAGCAGATCGCCGCCGGGCTGAAATTCACCGACAATTATCTCGGTTCCGCCGCTTACCGGGCACGGCTCTGCCGCGTCCTTGCCGGGCGCGCGATCCGTGAGATCATGGAGGGAAACTGACGTGGAAGTGAAATTTACGCTGAACCGGAAAGAGACGGTACGGGACGTGCCGCCGGATCTTACGCTGATCGATCTCCTGCGTGCTCTCGGCATGAAGAGCGTGAAATGCGGCTGTGAAAATACGGTCTGCGGGCTTTGCACCGTTCTGCTCGATGGGAAGCCCGTCCTTTCCTGCGCCGTTCCCGCCGCGAGAGTCTGCGGGCGGGAGGTCTTCACGCTCGAGGGGCTGACCGACGAGGCGGAGCCGTTCATCGCGTTCATTGCCGATCAGGGCGCCGATCAATGCGGCTTCTGCAATCCGGGCTACGTGATGAACACGGTCGCCCTGCTGCGCGAAAATCCCGACCCGACCGACGACGAGATCCGCGCGTATCTGGCGGGCAATCTCTGCCGCTGCTCCGGCTACGAGGGTCAGGTGCGCGGCATCCGGGCGTATCTGGAGGAAAGAAGGGCGGGGAAGAGATGAGCACGGCAAAGCACGACGGCGTCGGCGCCGCGGTACGGAAGAAGGACGCGATGCAGCTCCTGACCGGAAAGCCGGTCTATCTTGACGATCTGCCCGAGCCGGACGGCTGTCTGACCGTCCGGCTGCTCCGCAGTCCGTACGCGAACGCGGTGATCCGCTCGGTCGACGCGGCGGAAGCCCTGCGGATCCCCGGCGTGACCGCGGTCTATACCTGGGAGGACGTGCCGCCGGAGCGGTTTACCGAGGCGGGGCAGACCTACCCCGAGACCTCGCCGCACGACCGCCTGATCCTTGACCGTCACGTCCGACACGTCGGCGATCCCGCGGCGATCGTCGCGGCGGAGAACGCGGAGGCGGCGGAAAAGGCAATCGACGCGATCCGCGTCGATTACGAGGTCCTGCCGCCCGTACTCGGGATCCGGAACGCGAAGGACAACCCGGTCCTCGTCCATCCGGAGGAGGACTGGCATTCGCTCTGCCCGTTTACCGGTGGGGATCCGAAGCGCAATCTCTGTGCCTCCGGCGAGGAGGGCGAGGGCGATGTCGAAGCGGTCCTCAGGGACTGCGATCTCGTGATCGGACACACCTATCACGTCAAGGCGGTGAATCAGGTTCCGTTCGAGACCTTCCGTACGCTGACGCAGACCGATGCCTACGGCAGACTGCACGTGATCTCCTCGACGCAGATCGTCTTCCACGTCCGCAGGATCCTTTCCCACGCGCTCGGCATCCCGAAGTCGATGATCCGGGTGGAAAAGCCCCGTATCGGCGGCGGCTTCGGCGCGAAGCAGACGGCGGTCTCCGAGGTGTATCCCGCGTTCGTGACCATGAAGACCGGCCGTCCCGCCAAGCTCGTTTACACGCGGCGGGAATCGCTCGAGGCCGGCTCGCCGCGCCACGAAATGGAGATCACCGTGCGCCTCGGCGCGATGAAGGACGGGACGGTCCGTGCGATCGACCTCTATTCGCTTTCCAATACCGGCGCGTACGGTGAGCACGGCTGGGCAACGGTCGGACTGACCGCGCACAAGTCCATCCCGCTCTATACCTCCTCCGTGGAGGCGTTCCGGTTCCGCTACGACGTCGTGTACACGAACGTGCAGTCGTCGGGCGCTTACCGCGGCTTCGGCGCCACGCAGGGGATCTTCGCCGTCGAGAGCGCGGTCAATGAGCTCGCCTCCCGGCTCGGGCTCGATCCGCTGGAGATCCGTCTGAAGAACTGCGTCCGTGAGGGGCAGATCATGCCCGCCTATTATCACGAGCCCGCCTCCTCCTGCAATCTGGAGGAATGCCTCCGCTCCTGCGCCGAAAAATTCGGCTGGGCGGAAAAATATCCGGTCCGGGTGATGCCGGACGGGATGATCCGTTCTGCCGGGATGGCGATGGCGATGCAGGGCTCCGGGATCTCCGGGATCGACGTCGGCTCCGCGACCGTCCGTCTGGACGACGACGGCGGGTACACCCTCCTCGTCGGCGCGGCGGACATGGGGACCGGCTGCGACACGATCCTTGCCCAGATCTTAAGCGACGTGATGGACTGCCCGCTCGACCGGATTACGGTCGTCGGCGCGAACACCGACGTCTCCCCCTACGATTCGGGCTCCTACGCCTCCTCCACGACCTTCGTGACCGGAAAGGCGGTCGAACTCGCGGGGGAAAAGCTGAAAGAGAATCTGCTGCGCCTTGCCGGGAGGCTGCTTGACGCCGCTCCGGAGACGCTTTCCTTCCTCGGGGACCGCGTCGCCTCGGAAAGCGCGGAGGTCACGCTCGCAGCGCTCGCCGACGCCTCGATGAACGGGAACGATATCCCGACCGAGGTGACCGCCTCCAATTCCCGCCCTACCTCCCCGCCGCCCTTCATGGTCGGCATGGCGGAGATCGAGCTCGATCCCGGCACCGGCTCCGTGCGGGTGCTGGACTATCAGGCGGTCGTCGACTGCGGCACGGTCGTCAATCCCGCGCTGGCGCGGGTGCAGACCGAGGGCGGCATCGTGCAGGGGATCGGCATGACGCTGCTTGAGGATATCCGCTACGACAAAAACGGCAAACTGGCGGAGAACTCGCTGATGCGGTATAAGATCCCCACACGGCTGGAAACAGGACGTCTGCACGTGGATTTTGCGCCCAGCTACGAAAAGTCGGGTCCCTTCGGCGCAAAGTCGATCGGGGAGATCGTGATCAACACGCCCGCGCCCGCGATCACGCACGCGATCTGCCGCGCAACGGGCAAGTGGTTCCGCACGCTGCCGATCACGCCCGAACGGATCGTGATGGAGAAGGAAGAGGAATAAATGACCTTCCTTCTGCTCCTTGCCGCCGGGCGGGGCACGAGATATGGCGGGAACAAGCTGCTTGCGGACCTGAACGGCGCGCCGCTCTGGACATACGCGTACCGGACGCTGAAGGCGGTACGCGATACGCTCCCGGATACGAAGCTGTTCGTCGTCACCCGGTACGCGCCGATCCTCGACGCGGTCGGAGAAGACGGGGTCGACTGCCCCGAGGGGGAAAACGGACTGTCGTTCACCGTGAAAAAGGCGTGCGGCTGCTGCGGCGCGGCGGCGCCCGGTGACAAACTGCTCTTCGCCGGCGCGGATATGCCGTATCTTTCGCCCGCGACCGTAAAAAAATTGCTTTCCGTTCCGCTCGCCGACGCATGGGATTCCCCCCTGCCGCTCGCCGTCTGTGCCTCGGACGGAAATGAAAACAGGAACCCCGTGGTCTTCTCCGGCCTGCTCGCCGGTGAGCTTGCGGCGCTGACCGGGGACAGGGGCGGGAAAGCGGTCCTCCGGGGCAGGGAAGACCGGGTCACTTCCCTGATCTGTCCCGCGGAAGAACTGAACGATATCGACACGAAAGAGGAAATGACGAACGCGGCGGCAGCCCCGCCGAAGAAAGGAAACTGATATGCACTGCAAAACGCTTCTTTATCCCGATGGAAGAAACCGGGCGCTGACCCTTTCCTACGACGACGGGCGGGTATTCGACCGCCGTCTGATCGACATGATGAAGGAATACGAGATCCGCGGCACCTTCAACCTGAACGGTGTCCGTTACGGGGGAGAGAAAAACGACGCGTTTATCGGGGCGGACGAGCTGAACGCGGTCTACGATCCCGCGTACTGCGAGATCGCGACGCACGCCTATACGCATCCCCACCTCGACCGGATCCCCACGTCCGCCTGCATGGAGGAGATCCTTTCCGACCGCAGGACGTTTGAAACGCTGACGGGGCGGATCGTCCGCGGTCACGCCTATCCCTACGGAACGTATAACGACAGAGTGGTCGGGATCCTGCGCGACGCGGGGATCGTCTACGCGCGGACCACGGTCTCCCACCACGCGTTTTTCCTGCCGGAGGAATGGCTCCTCTGGGGGGCGACCTGCCATCACAACGACCCGAAGCTGGACGAGCTTGCCGACCGGTTCCTTGACGGGACGTTCCGCAGAAACGAGGACGGCAGGCTGTTCTATCTCTGGGGACATTCCTACGAGTTCGACGCGCTGAACAACTGGGACCGCATCGAAGCCTTCTTCCGCAAGGTCGGGGGAAGGGACGACGTCTGGTACGCGACGAATCTGCAGATCTACGAATACGTCGAGGCGTACCGCGCGCTGGTCTCCACCGCCGACGGGAACACGCTGTACAATCCGACGCGGACCGACGTGTGGGCAAGAATCAACGAACGCACGGTGAAGATCGCCGCCGGAGAGACCGTGACGGTCTGAGGAGGAACGATGCTGCACGATATGAGGACCGTTTCGGTCAGCAGGCTGACGCATTCCTTCGCGCTCCCGACCCGCGTGATGCGGACGTGGGGAAACGTGGAGAACGCGGCGGGACTGACCGAGGAAAAGCCGCTTGCCGTCACGACCTTCGAGACTGCGCTGACCCGGCTGTCAAACGGCGCGGCGGGAACGGGACGCGGCGCCCCGGTCCTTGGCTTCGGGACCGGGCTCGCGGGAG
>JAZLIW010000101.1:0-7518 GCA_045617585.1 Eubacteriales bacterium | reverse complement strand
CAACAGCCCCATTCGCCAAAGGCGTGATCCGCGCTATACGCCGTTGGCGGGAGACGGAACAAAAAGCAGAGGCGGTCGCCTTTTCGGCTTCCGTCTCTGATGGTTTTGGTTTTTTATCCGACCGTTCGTTTCCGAACGCTTCCGGCGGTCAGACCGGATCATATTTCTTGTCTTTTCCTCTTCCTTCCGTGCGGATCAGCCCGAGCTCCGTCATTCTGCGCGTCAGGGTATAGATCCGCGTGCGCTTCACGCCGAGCAGCGCCTCCAGCTCCGCGTCGGTCGCCGTGCCGTGCTCCGTCAGAAAGTCGAGGATCCGCCTCATCTGCCCGCTGACTGCGGGGTCCCCCGCGTTCTCCGCCGCGCGTGACGCGGGCAGGGCGTTGCGGTTCGGCAGGACGATGCGGAAGGCGTTCGGGGAGACCTCGATCGTCGGCTGCACCGGACAGTCCGCGTAAAGACCGAAGATCCTGCGGATCCCGGTGCCGTAGCTCTCGATCAGCCGCAGGCGGTGAAAGACCTCGGCAAGATTCTTGTTTCTCGGCTGCGAGATCCCGAGCCGGATATCTTCGGCAGACAAGCCGGGAAGCAGACCGCCGAGCGAAATGAATTCCATTCTTCCGTCGGTGACGTTGATGATGATACTTCCGCTGAAGCCGTAATCCCGATGGACCAGCGCGTTCAGCAGCGCTTCACGGATCGCCTCGTCCGGGTAGTCCTTCCGGTCGGTCCGGAGCACTCCTTTGATCTCGGAAACGGTCCGGTTGCAGAGCGCAAGATACTCGACGGTCTGCTCGAACTGGCGGAAGACCGAACCGCCGAATTCTCTGCTGTCCCGGAACTCCGTGCGTGCCTCGTCCCGGAACACCGCGATCTTGGTCGTATGGGAACACTGGTCGGAAAGAAGCAGTGCCAGATTGGTATAGAGCGTGCCGTCCTTCCCCACCATGCCGAGCGCACGGTATTTTTCCGGTCCGAAGGGTACGCCGTACCGTGAAAAGGTCTTTTCCGCCGCCTCGAAGGTCAGCTCCTGCTCCAGAGAACGGCGCTCCTCATAGGTGTCCCCATCGCTTTCCCGGATCATTCTCCGGATCTGCTCCGTAGACGCGGGAACGCTGGATGCACCCTGACGGACGAATACTCCGCCCGGCTTCAGCCCTTTTCCCCGCAGATAATACGGCTTGTTCGATCCCTCGTTGACGGCAACGCAGACGACCCTGTCCTCCCGGATGGAAAAGCGGACGAACATCGTCACGTCCGGCACGATCGCGTCCCGGATCCCGTTCGTGATCCGGACGGACTCCCCGTCGACGTCCGAAAGGCCGACGGCGTTCCCTTCGTCGTCGATCCCGATATATACCGTCCCGCCGTCCGTATTCGCAAACGCGACGATCTCCTTGTATATTTCCTCGGTGAACCGCGATTTGAACTCGACGTTTTCCGTCTCAAAATTCATGGTCTCTTCTCCTCCCTGCCTTCTCTTTGACCGGATGAATTTATTATAGTCTTATTTTTCACTTTTGTCAAGTGAATATTCACTTTTTCGGAGTGATAATCACCCGTAAACAGTGAATATTCGCTTAAAAAGTGAACGTTCACCCGGAAAAGGTGAACGTTCGGAGTTCAAGAGCGTGTCAGCACCGTTCAGACCGCCTGCTTCTGCTTTTTTCTGCCGGAGAAGGCGGAGAAGAAACGGAAATAGAGGAGGGTCGTGAGGGCGCAGGCGATCCAGCCGGCGGGATAGCTGAGGCCGATCGGGATCAGGTCGTTCGAGATAAAGTTCGACATGACGTAGAGATAGAGCTGGCGGAAGCCGACGAAGCAGGAGAGCATGATGACCATCGGCGCCGTGCTGTCCCCCGCGCCGCGGAGGGCGCCGGAGAAGATCTGATTCACGCAGCAGAAGACGTAGAACGGCGTCAGGCAGCGCAGCAGGACCCCCGCGAGCTCCACGACCCCGGCGTCCGCGTTGAAGAGCGACGCCACCGCCGGCGCGAAGATCAGCAGCGGGATCATCAGCACGACGGTCGTGACCGTTGCCATCAGCCACGCGGTCCGGGTCCCCTGCCTTGCGCGTGCGGCGTCCCCTTTGCCGAGGTTCTGCCCCACGAAGGTCGTGATCGAGAGCGCGAGCGTCTGCATCGGCAGGAAGATCAGCTGATCCACCTTGGAATAGGTCGTCCACGCCGCGAGGCTGACCGTCTGGTCCCCGTTCACGTGCGCGATGTAGGACTGCACGAAGACGTTCGAGAACGAGGTCAGCGCCATCTGCACGGCGGCGGGCAGACCGATCTTCAGGATCTGACCGAGGATATGACCGTGGAAGCGGATCTTTTTCGGCTCCAGCCGCACGACCGACTCGGTCCGGAGCAGCGTGATCAGCGTCAGCACCGCGGAGAGCGCCTGCGCGATGACCGTCGCGTACGCCACGCCCGCCGCGCCCCAGTCGAGGAGGAAGACGAAGAGCAGGTCCAGCACCGTATTGGTCACGGCGGAGACGACGAGGAAGATGAACGGGCGGCGCGAATCGCCGATCGCGCGCAGGATGCCCGAACCGACGTTGTAGATCATCAGCCCGGATACCCCGGCAAAGTAGATCGTCAGGTAGGTCAGCGCGTGGGGATACACCTCGGACGCGTTCTCCGCGGACGCGGCACCCGCCTCCCCGTCGCGGAGCATGAGGTCGAGGATCGCGGGCGTCAGCGTGACGCCGATGACCGTGAACACGACGGCGAGGACCAGCGTCAGCGCCATGATCGTATGGACCGTCCGGCGGACGTTTTCCTCCTCCTTCGAGCCGTAGTAGCGCGAGATGACGACGCCCGCGCCAGTCGCGAGCCCGCTGAAAAAGCCGATCAGGATATTGATGATCGGTCCCACGCTGCCGACCGCGGCGTACGCGCCGTTCTCTCCGGTCTGTCCGATGACCCAGGTGTCGACCATATTGTAAAGCTGCTGGAACAGATTGCCGACCAGCAGCGGCAGGGAGAAGCGGAGCAGCACCCCGAAGATGCCGCCCTCCGTCATGTCGACGTCGCCCTTCCCCATCAGCCCCCATCGGAGGCGTCTGCGCACGAGTTCCATGTTCCTATCCCCTTCCGGGGCTCCTTTCGGGATCCGGGATTTCAGTTATCCGAACGGTGATAGCCGTTCTTCATGCCGCGCCCCGCTTCGAGCAGGACCCGCGACAGCGCGTCCGCGGTCTCCTTCTTCGCCATCGCGGAGAGCGCTTCGTTCGCCTCCCGGATCAGCGCTGCCGACGACGCGGGATCCGACGCGATCTTTTCGTCGTATTCGTTGATCAGACGGCGTCCCTCGCTGAACATCCG
Source organism: Eubacteriales bacterium (assembly GCA_045617585.1). GTDB lineage: Bacteria > Bacillota > Clostridia > Oscillospirales > CAG-272 > CAKRZE01. The sequence goes on along the minus strand of JAZLIW010000101.1, from coordinate 4,192 downwards.
GTCCTGATACCGTTCGATCAGCTGGATCGCGTTCCCGTACACCGCGTCGGCGAGCGTGCCGATCAGGCGGCTGTTCCAGTAGAAGGTGTCGGTCGAGACCTCTGCCGTCACCCGGCTCAGATACGCGGGGAACGACTCCGCGTGCGCGTAGACCGGCAGGACCGCGTCGAACGAGGTCGAGCCGAAGCAGATCCATTCGACCGCCTTGATCGGGTCGGGTCTGTCGCCGCGGATCTGGCAGATCGCCATCGTGCCCGTGCGGTTGATGCCGACCGTGCGGTAGATGCCCTTTTCCGGGCGGTCCGCCTTCGCGTAAGGATTATACGGCGTGCCCTGATAGTAGGACGAAAGCAGATACTTCACGTCCTCCGCCGTGACCTTCTTCTCGGGCACGAAGGACCACGGGATGTCGTCGCTCTCCGGCGTGAAGTCCGCGTCCTCTCCGTCCCAGCGGAAGAGCGTCGGGTTCAGGTACCGCCCGAGGAACCACGCGCGCGGCGTGTTGTAGACGTGGTCGGCGTCGGTGTGCGAGCCGAAGCAGGCGCGGGGGTCGAACGCCCCGTCGCGGTTCAGGTCCAGATGATATTTTTCGATGAATTCCCGGAGGTCGGGGGAGCAGAGGTTCTCCTTCCCCTCTCCGTACGCGTCCGCAAAGTCGAAGCGGTCGAGCCCGAACTGATTGGGCATGATCACGACCTCCTCGTCCGCGACCCGGCGCGCGATCCAGTGATGCCCGCCGATCGTCTCCAGCCACCAGATCTCGTTTTCGTCGCTGAAGGCGATCCCGTTCGGCTCGTAGGTGCCGTACGTTTCCAGTAACCTTCCGAGCCGCAGAACCCCCTCCCGCGCGGAACGGATATACGGCAGGACCAGAACGATCAGGTCCTCCTCTCCGATCCCGCCCGGGACGTCCTTCTCTTTTTTGTTTTCCGCTTTCCGATAGCGCACCATCGGGTCGGCGCCGAGGACGCGCGGGTTCGTCGTGATCGTCTCGGTCGCCGTCATCGCGACGTTCGCCTCGTTGATCCCGGTCGCCGCCCAGATCCCGTCCGAAAGGTCCGCGTTCGGCGTCGCCGTGTAGCGCAGCGGCTCCTCCGGCAGCTCCACCGTCAGGTGTCCGATCACGCTTTTGTATTTTTTCGGCTGCTTCTCCGGCGGAACCACCGTCAGCTTCTTGACGTCAAACGACCCGTCGTCGTTCCTCGCGATCATCGTCGACCCGTCGTTCGACGCTTTTTTTCCGACCAATATCGTCGTGCAGGGCATAAACATCACTCCCGACCATCATTTTTCTCCATTATATCACACTTTTTCGGAAAAATCCAGTAGGAAAGAGGGGAAACGGCGTTCTTTCTCAACCGAGATCGGTACGCCATAAGCGAACCGCGAACCAAAGAGACAATAAATGCACTTTTTCTTTGCTCCTGCGATTTCGGGCGCGTGTATACCGATCGATCAGCAAATAAGTAAGGCGTGAGCCGCGGGCGAGTCCACCGTAGGGCGGGGGCTTGCTCCCGCCGCACCACGAGCGCGTCCCACTTCGTAAGGCGGAGCCGCGCAGGATGATAGTCTCCCTCCCGGAGGGAGGCACACGCTCTTCGCGCCGCTCTGCGGCTTCTCAATCAGGACGCGATCGAAATGGCGGCGGGAGCAAGCCCCCGCCCTACGGTTGGATCCCGCGTCGCTCCGGTTCGCTTACAGCGAACCGTTCCTTTGCGATCGGGACGCGATCGAAATGGCGGCGGGAGCAAGCCCCCGCCCTACGGCGTTATGCGCGGCGCGAATATGCGCGCCTACCGGGTTGGGACGCGCTCGCGGTGGCGGTGGGAGCAAGCCCCCGCCCTACGGCGTTATGCGCGGCGCGAAAACACGCGCCTCGACAATGAAAAAAGCGCGTAAAAACACGCGCTTCGGTAATGAAAAAAACGCGTAAAAACATGCGCTTCGGTAATGAAAAAAGCATGAAAAAGACCCGGACGGGACGGGATCCCTTCCGGGTCTGGAATGCGCGGCGCGGGCTGAAGATCGGCCTGAAGATCGGCCTGAAGATCGGTCTGAAGATCGGTCTGAAGGTCCGCCTGAAGGCCAGCCTGAAGGCCGGAAAGAACGCGCTGACGATATTATGATCGCTTTGCCCGGAGGGGCAAAGAAAAACGTTCAGCGTTTGCCTCTTTGGTCCCGGTTCGCGGAACGCGAACCGGTTCTCCCGAGAGAAAGAACGTCGTTCTCCGCGTTCCCCGTCCGGGTGATGATCCTTGTGGTGCTTTTGGCGCGGTCTTCTTCGCGTGCCTGACGGCGGCGTTCGAGAGACTGACGGCGCATTCTGCCGCGATAGAGGGCGGAGAAGAAGATATAGACCAGGGCGGCGACGGCGAAGACGGCGGCGAGCTTGCGGAAGGTATCGGACTTCACGAACTCCACGACCTCGTCCGCCCAATAGGCGAGGACGCTGCGGTCGACGGTGGAACGGGTCACGAGCTCGGTGGTCACGGTCTTATCGCCGAAGGTGACGGTCAGGACGCCAGCGCGTTCCCCGGCGGTGACGGGCGCCGTCATCTTCTCGTGGTCAAATTCCCACGTGACCGAGACGTTTTCCTCCTCCCCGATCGGGATGAAGAGGTCGATATTCTCCTTCGGCAGGAGGGCGACGTAGTCGGTATCGTTCCCGAAGGTCACGGGGATCTCGGCGACGATCTGGGAAGCGCTGACCGCGCGGTAGTAGAAGAAGGAATCGCGCGCCCAGCTGTTCAGGAGCCCGGCGCCGATGAAGGTGTACATCCGGAGGATATCGGGACGGTCGGGGTCGTCGTACATACTGTCCCCGCCCATCACGACCGTAAAGAACTGCGCGCCGCCGTGGATCATGCTGGAAACGACGTTCCCGCCCGCCTCGTAGGTCGAGCCGTAGTTCATCCCGGTGACCGTACTGTCGTAGTAGCGGGTCACGGTCAGGCGGCTGACGAGGTAGTTGCGGTTGTAGAGCACGCGCTCCTTCGAGAAGTTGGTCTGCGACATCGTATAGGATTCCTTGCCGCAGACGCCCATATAGCCGGGCGTGCGGTAGGCGTACTGCGCAAGGACGAGCGTATCCGCGGCGGTCGTCACCATGCGGGCGTGATGGAGCCCGGTCGCGTTCTCGTAATGCGTGTCCTTCATGCCGAGCGCGGCGGCTTTCTCGTTCATCAGCGCGACGAAGTCCTTCTCGGAGCCCGCGATATCCATGGCGAGCGTGAGGGCGGCGTCGTTTGCGTTATAGACGATCAGCGCGGCGATCAGCTCGTCCGCGCGGACCTTTTCGCCGATCAGCAGTCCGGCGGCGCTCCCCTCGGCGTTTGCCGCCTCGTAGGGAACCGTCAGCACCGCGTCCGGCTGCGCGGCATAATGCTCGAGCGCGAGGACCGCGGTCATGATCTTGACGAAGGAGGCGGGATACAGCTTCGCCTCCGCGTTCAGCGAGTACATGACCTCGTCCGCGGTCGCGTTATAGAGGATCGCCGACCGGATGTGGATCAGCGTCGGCTTTTCGGCAGCCATTGCCCCGCAGGGCAGCAGCACGATAAGCAGAAGAAACAGGGCAAGCCCCGACACGATCTTTCTTTTCATAACACCTCAAATGCGGACCGGAAGACGGCGAGCGCCTCTTCCCGGTTCCGTCCGATCTCCCCGCGCAGCGCCTCGAGCGTGTCGAACTGCCGCTCGCCGCGCAGATAGGAGAGGAAACCGATACGCAGTTTTTTGCCGTACAGATCGCCGGAAAAGCCGTCGATCCAGGTCTCGGCGGTCAGGACCCTGCTTTCCGGGTCCCGGTCGACCGTCGGGCGGTAGCCGACGTTCGTCACCGCGGGATACGTCCGTTCCCCGATCCGCGCGTACGCGGCGTAGACGCCGACGGCGGGAACGACGCGGTCGGCGGGAAAACGCTGATTGGCGGTCGGGACGCCGATCGTGCGCCCGAGCTGTTTGCCGCGGAGCACGGGCAAAGCGACCTCAAAGGGGCGGCCGAGCAGGGCGCGCGCCTCCTCCGGTCTGCCCGCGGTCAGCGCCTCCCGGATGCGGGTCGAGCTGACGGGCAATCCGCCCGCGGTGACGGCGGACAGGACGAACGCGGCGATGCCGTATCCCGCGGCGAGGCGGGAGAGGAGCACGCCGTCCCCTTTTCCTCCGGCGCCGAAGCGGAAATTGAAGCCGCAGA
>JAZLIW010000100.1:0-9971 GCA_045617585.1 Eubacteriales bacterium | reverse complement strand
GCCGTTTTTCATGTGGTCGTCGTTATGGTCTTTCATGTGGTCGTGCGGAAAGCCCCGAAATGAAAACCTCGCGATTTCGCGCTTTTTCACGGCTTTTGCACCGCTTTGCGGGGCTTTACGGAAACGGAAGAGAATTTTCCTGCACGCTCCCAAATGTAGCGCCTTACCATTGGGCCACACCCCGGGGAGCCGGAAAGGGGGATCTTCCGGACACACGTATTATTATAGCCGAACGGAGGGGAAAAGTCAAGAGGGAAGAGCAGAAAACGGGCACGGAACGATGAATAGGATAATGAAAATGCGGTGGGCTTCTGCGGGAGATCGTCCGGAACGGGCTTTTTACCGGGTGCGGCGGAACCTTCCTTTTGCTCTTCCTGCGGAGGCGGTCAAGGGGATGCGCACGCGATGAACGGTTCTGCCTTTTTGTTTGGGATGCGTTCGGAGCGCGGGGCGTGGGGTGCGGGGGAGTGTCCTTTGGGCGTCCCAACGTTCGCACGTCCCAACGTTCGCACGTTCCGACGTTCGCTCCGGCTTTTGCATGGCCCTGCGTTTGCATTACGGGGGACGGGCGCTCGTTCCGAACGGGAGGTTGACTTTTGGACGGGGGCATGGTATAATAAAAGAAAGAAACGGTGCGCGGAGGAACGGCGGTGGAACTGAAAAGCAAGCTCTCGAATTTCTGGTATTACAACAAGTGGAAGATCCTGATCATCGGCTTTTTTGCCGCCGTGATCGTGCTCTGCGTCGTTCAGATGGCGGATCAGGAGGATCACGACCTGCGCGTGCTGTACGCGGGTCCGCACATCTTCACCGAGGCGGAGGTGCGCGGGTGCGCGGACGCCTTCGCGCAGATCCTGCCGCGCGATTTCAACGGGGACGGGCAGAAGAGCTGCGAGTTCCGCGATATGACGATCATGACCGACGCGCAGCTTTCCGCCGCGCTCGAAACGGTGACCGACGCCGCCGGAATGGTCATGTACAATAATTACGCTGCCGCCAACGTGGAGCATTCCTTCACGCAGGAGGTCTTTGCCGGGGAGAACGTCATCTGTCTGCTCGATCCCGCGTGGTACGAGCGGGTCCGGGACGGCGGCGGGCTCGTTCCGCTTGCCGAGCTGACCGACAGCGTGCCCGCCGGGGCGATCGACGCCTACGGGATCCCGCTCCGGGAACTCCCGTTCGGGCAGTTCTTTTCCGCCTTCGAGGTCCTGCCGGAGGACACGGTCCTCTGCATCCGCCGCGTCTCCACCGCCTCGGTCTTCACCGGCGTGAAGAAGGCGCAGGAGCGCTACGAGCAGCACGTCGAGGTCTTCGGAAAGATTTTGAGATTTGCCGGGGAATGAACGCGTACCGCATGGACGGAAATCGGAAATCTTCCCGTGGTACCGATCAAAGAAATACGCAGAAAACGACCGGGACGGAAGCCGGAAAGGCAGCCGTCCCGGTCGTTTTCCGGGATTGAGGAGGGAGCCGTCTGTTTATTCCACTTCGACGGTGCCGTCCTCCCGGACGGTGACCGACATTCCGTCACGGACGTAGGCGAGGAAGTCACTGCCGAGGGAATCGACGACCGGCATCGTGACGTCGGGGAGCCACACGTCGGCGAGGATGGCGCCGGCGGCGGCGAGGGAGTCGATCGGCTCGGAGAAGAGGAGCGCGGCGGGATTGCGCTTCATGCTGCACGCGCAGTAGAGGACCATGCCGCCGGTCGTGGAGCCGATGGTCTGCGGCAGACAGAGCGCGGTGCCGACCATCTGCTTGCCGTAAAGATCGGGATTGTTCTGGTCGCCGCAGGTCGCCTTTTTATCGCCGAACTGAAGCGCCTTCTGGAAGGACGCGAGGGTATTCAGCCCGCCGTGGGAAACGAGCGCCGGAGCGGTCACGGTCCCGGCGGAGATCACTCTGCCCTGGAATATCTTCATATTATTTTACCCCTTTCGTGATCTGTTCGAGAATTTCCGCGTCGGTATAATATCTTGCCGTCGTATAGGTGCGGAGCTTGTTCGACGAGGTGATGACGGGCATCGAGCCGCAGAGCGGGTTGTTCATATACATGAGCGGGCAGATATAGGAGAGGATGATGCCGGTCTTTTCCAGCCGCTCGCCGTAGCCCGCGGCACGGAATTTTTCGATGACGCCGGGCGCGGCGGTGAAGACGGTCGGGATCACGACCCGTTCGTTTCCGGCTTCGCGGAGCGCTGCCTCGACCTTTTCGGTCCAGTCGATCAGCTGCCCGAGGCTCATGTGCGGGCAGCCCATGAAGCAGAGCTTCGGCTTCGCGTCCGGGTCCTTCCAGATGACCGGATAATTGCGGTAGACGCGCTCGAGCTCGGCGTCGTCGACGACGTAGGTCTGATAGCCGGGCGCAAGCAGGGACTGCCCCTGCTCGACGGCCTCGGGCGTCAGGTTCTCGACGTGGTACAGACCGACCGCGCCGTTCGACGCCGTGGCGGCGCCGAAGTCCTTGAGATAGGTCTTCGCGTCCGCGTCGAGCGAGCCCAACCACTTGTCCAGCCCGACGATATAGGGGACCGCCTCCATGACCTTCATGCCGATCGCGGAGCCGAGGAGCTGCGCCTCCGGCTTTTTCGTCGTGCGGATCTCGACCTTCCAGGTCGCTTTTCTGCCCTCGTCGGTCAGCAGACCGAAATAGGGCACGCACCCGACGACCGAGCCCATGATGTCGATGATGCCGGAATTGCGGTTGCAGCGCGCGCCGAGCACCGAGTTCGCGTACACGACCGCGGAGGATTCCGCCCACGAGAGGACGTCCCCCTTCTTCGGCGTGTTGCCGACCTCGTCGAGATAGCAGGTGCAGGTGAAGGCGTCCTTGTCCTTCAGACCCATCTTTTTCAGCTGCGCCTCGTAGTCCTCCTGCTTCGAGTACATGAACTTTGAGAAGATCAGCTTCTGCAGCAGGTTCGCGGGGACGTTCGGGTCGATCGGACGGGGGTCCGCAGAGAAGGGCTGGGTCGAGAAATTCCCCGCGGCGATCATCTGATCCAGAAGGCCGTAGACCGGGGTCAGCGCCTTCAGCCCGAAGGAGGTCACAAGGTGGTTGTATTTTCCCGTGATCGGGACCATGCGCGTCGCGCCGAAGACCTCGCCGTAACGCACCATCGTCTCCATGACCCGGGCAAGGGTCTCGCCCTTTTCGCCGTTCAGCACGGCGCGCTGTTCATCGGTCAGGATCATTTTCGTTTCCATAGCGTATCTCCTTCTTAAATCTTCATGGCGACTTCATAGGCGCGCCAGATCACGCTGCGGAGATTGCCGACCTTCAGGCAGTCTCCGACCAGATAGACGTTTTTCCCCGCCTCGGTCAGGGGCGCCGGGATATAACCCGCCGAGCTGATGACCGAATCGCAGGGGATCGCGATCTCTTTGCCCTCCTTGTCGGTGCAGAGGATCTCCCCGTCACGGACCTCCTTCAGCGTGGTCTCCAGATAAACCGGGACGTTATGCAGCGCGAACCATTCGCGCAGATAGGAGCTGTTGGCGAGGCAGACGCCCTTCTGGGAGACGAGATCGTCCTTCATTTCGACGATCGTGACGTCCTTGCCGCCGAGCGCCAGCTCGTAGGCGATCTCGCAGCCGGTCAGACCGCCGCCGACGACCGCGACGCGGTCTCCGACCGGGGTCCCGCGCAGGAACTCGCAGGCTTCGATCATCTTTTCGTGCCCGGGGACCTTTTTCAGCACGCGCGGCACGGCGCCGGTGGCGATGACGACCGGATCGCTGCCGAAGGCCTCGGCCGACTGTACCTCGTCGTTCAGCCGTACCTCGATGCCGAGGTCCGCCATCTGCTTGCGGTACCACGTCAAAAGGTCACGGAGCTTGCCCTTGTAGCTCTCCGCGCTCGCGGGGATGAAGGTGCCGCCCAGCACGCCCGTCTTTTCGTGGATCACGGGGTGATGACCGCGCAGCTTCAGCACGCGCGCCGTCTCCATGCCGCCGATGCCGCCGCCGACGATGTGGACGGTGCGGGGCTTTGCGGTCTGCTTCACGTAGTGCTTGCCGTACTGCATCGTCTCCGCGTTGACCGCGCAGCGGGCGAGGTGGAGGCTGTCCGAGAGGTCCTGATCGTTCGGGACGCCCTTATAGTGGCACATATTGAAGCAGCCGTTGTGGCAGAGGATGCAGGGACGGATCTCGTCCTCTCTCCCCTCCATGAGCTTGGTGATCCAGGCGGGATCGGCAAGGAAATTGCGCGCGAAGCCCGCGCCGTCGAGGTTCCCCGCGGCGATCGAGTCCGCCGCCGTCCGGGGATCCATGCGCCCCGCGCAGACGACCGGGATATCGACGAATTTCCGGATATGCTCGACGTCGGAAAGGTTGCAGTTTTCGGGCATATAGATCGGCGGGTGCGCCCAGTACCACGCGTCGTAGGTGCCGTTATCGCAGTTGAGCATATCGTAGCCCGCGTCCTGCAGATATTTCGCCGCCTTTTCGGATTCCTCCATATCGCGTCCCGCCTCGACGTAGTCCTCGCCGGGCAGAGCACCCTGCCGGAAGCCCTTGGTCTTCGAGATCACGCTGTAACGGAGGGAGACCGGGAAGTCGCTGCCGCACTCCCGCTTGATCGCCTTCACGATATCGACCGCGAAGCGGTAGCGGTTCTCAAAGGAGCCGCCGTATTCGTCGGTGCGCTTGTTGACGTAGCCGAGGGTGAACTGGTCGAGCAGATAGCCCTCGTGGACCGCGTGGACCTCGACACCGTCCACGCCCGCCTCCTTGAGCTGTCTGGCGGAGAGGGCGAAGGACTCGACGAAGCGGGCGATCTCCTCCTTCGTCATTTCGCGGGAGGGGAGCTTGTCGGACCAGCGGTTCGGGGAAGGGGAGGCGGTCGCCGTGATCTTGTCCAGATCCATGAACGGCTTGGACAGCACGCGCAGCGCCTTGTTGTTGTAGAGCGTCTCCATCATTTCGCTGACGGTGAACGATCTGCCGAAGCCCGCGGTGAGCTGAACGAAGAGCTTCGCGCCGGTCTTGTGGAATTCGGGCATCCATTTGGCGAGGTCGCGGTACATCTTTTTGTTCTTGTGGAGCCACTGACCGAACATCGGGTTGTAGATCGGCTGGCAGCCGGGCAGGACGAGACCGCAGTTGTTCTTTGCGACTTCGAGGATGAATTTTGCGCCTTCCTTGTCAAAGTGGTTCGGCTCCATCCACCCGAACAGGTCGGTGCCCCCCATCGAGGTCAGGACGAAGCGGTTTTTGATCTCGCAGTTCCCGATCCTCCACGGGGTGAACAGGGGATTCAGACGTGCATCCATATCGTGAAACTCCTTCTTATTTGATTGATAACTATATTGTATCACGATAAACGCCGTTTGAAAAGAGGTTTTTTGCTTTTTCTCGCGCGGAAACGATTGATTTTCCCGGAAAACAGTGATATAATCGGAGGAAGAGAAAAAAACGGAGGGAGAAGCGATGAACGATACGATCCGGGATCTTCTTTTTGCGCTGCTCCGGCGGGAACTGAACGCCGGGGGGGCCGATCCCTTTCCGTCCGGCGTCTCCCTGAAGGAAGGGGAAGCGGAGGAGGTGCTGCGGTTTTCCGCCCGCTTTGACCTCAGCCACCTGATCGGAGATCTCCTGCTCCGGGAAAACGTGCCGATGACGGAGGAAACGCGGAAAAAATGCGGGAAGAGCCGGGATCTGGCGGTCTACCGCTGTCTGCTCCTGCAGCAGGCGCAGACGGAAGCGTACGCCGCGCTGGAGGGGGCGGGGATCCCGTTCCTGCCGCTCAAGGGCGCGGTCCTGCGGGATCTGTACCCCGCGGCGTGGATGCGGACGAGCTGCGATATCGACGTCCTCCTTCACCCGGAGGACACCGACCGCGCGGTCGAAGCCCTGAAGGCAGCCGGATGGAGCGGCGGGGAGCGGCATCCGCACGAGATCTCCCTGTACGCCGGGGACGGAACGCATCTCGAGCTGCACTACGACCTCGTGGAGGAGGGGCGGGCGAACAACGCGCGCAGCATCCTCTCGCGGGTCTGGGAGCACGCCTCCCCGGCGGAGGGCGGGGCACGGTACGCCCTCGACGACGAAATGTTCTGCTTCTACCACTGCGCGCACATGGCAAAGCATCTGGAGATCGGCGGCTGCGGCGTGCGCTCCTTCCTCGACCTTTGGATCCTGAAGCGGGCGGGGCGGTGGTGCGTCCCGTTCCGGGAGGAGGACTGCCTGACCGCCTTCGCGGAGCGGGCGGAAGCGCTTGCCGGGGTCTGGATGGACGGAGAACCGCGCACGGAGGCGTCGGAGCGGCTGGAACGCTTCATCCTCGCGGGCGGTACCTACGGCACGCAGGAGCAGCACGCGGCGGTCTCCTCCGCGAAGCTGGGCTCCCGTGCAAAGCAGGTGTTTTCCCGCGTCTTTCCGCCGTACGGAAAAATGAAGATCAAATTTCCGATCCTTGAAAAGCACCCGATCCTGACCCCCGTCATGCACGTCGTGCGCTGGTTTAACATCCTGTTCCGAAAAAAGAACAAAACGGCTGCCGTGAAGTCCGTGCTGAACGTGTCGCGGACCGACGTGGAGGAAGCCGCGCTCCTCTTAAAGGACCTCGGGCTGGCGCCCGATCTTTATCCCGACAATTCACCGGAAACGGAAAGGAAAGAACATGAAACGTAATGCATCCATGAAATACCGCCTGCTCTCTCTGATCGCGGCGGTCCTGCTCCTCGCGGCGGCGCTCACCGCGTGCGCGGAGACGTCCGACCTGCCGAAGGACACGCTCCCGCCCGTTTCCGGCGAGGAGACCGTGCCGGAGGAAACGCGGATCACCGCGGATCTGCCCGACCTCGATCTCGAGGGCTACACCTTCACGGTCGCGCACTGGTTCGCCGCCGGCTGGGAATGCCGCGCGAACATCGACGTCTGGGCGGAGGGCTTCAACGGCGACCCGATCAACGACGCGGTCTATTCCCGCAACACCCGTCTGACCGAAAAGTACGACTTTGAGATCGACTTCCAGAACGTCGATCACAGCGAGCTGGTCGACAAGGTCCGTCAGTTCACGAGCACGGGGGACGACGTCTACGACCTCGTCTATCTCCTGCTCGCCGAGACGCAGGGCTTTACCGTGGACGGCAGCTTCCTCGACTTTGAGGCCGACTTCGATTACGTCGACCTCGACAAGCCCTATTGGGACAACTATATCCGGAAGGAGCTTTCCTTCCTCGGTCACACCTTCCTGATGGCGTCCTCCTACAACGTCCACGACGAGGACGCGACGGCGGCGCTCGCCTTCAACAAGCAGATGGCGCTCGATTTGCAGACCCCGAACCTCTACGATATCGTTCGGGCGGGGAACTGGACCTTCGACGCGCTCTACGGGCAGATGACCTCCTTCGACGGGGACGTCAACGGGGATCAGGTCATGAAGCCCGAGGAGGACGTGTACGGGTTCCTCGGCGGGAACGACACGCTTGCCACCTTCTACTACGGCGCGGGCGGACGTCTGACCGAAAAGGACGAGATGGACTACCCTGTCTTCGTCTTCGATACCGAGGACAACTACGATCTCCTTTCCGCCGTGCTTGACATCATGTACGACCGTTCCTTCATGAACCATCACATGATCGGCAACGAGAACGACGTCTTCTTCCGTCAGCTCTTCATCGACGGGCACGGGCTGTTCTACTGGATGCGCATGGACGACGCGCGCGCGATGCGCGGCGAGGAAGCGATCAACTTCGGCATCCTGCCTGTCCCGAAATACGACGAGGTCCAGAAGGATCACATGAGCCTTCTTTCCCGCCACACCTCCGGTCTCATGTCGGTCCTGCGCTGTGAGCAGAATCCCGACACCGTCGGCTTCCTGATGGAAGCGATGGCGGCGGCGTCCTACTACGATCTGACGAACGCCTACTACGAGGTCACCCTCAAGGGCAAGGCGGCGCGTGACGACGACTCGCAGGATATGCTGGATATCGTGTTCCGTCACCGTGTGATCGACATCGCCGACGTCTTCAACTTCGGCGGGTTCGCAGACACGCTGCTGAACTATCCCCGTTCGCATCCCGGTCAGTACAATCTTGCCTCTCTCTACGCGGAGAACGAGAGTAAGATCGACAAGGCAATCGAGGACTTCTACGAAAAGATCGAAAAACTGGATCTGTACGGCGGCTGAACTGCCATCGGGAAAGGATAGATCATATGAAACAGAACCTGATCCGCTTTGCCTCCCTGTTCCTTGCGCTCCTCACGCTGCTTGCGGTCACGGCAGCCTGCACCGAAAAGCCGGACGACAAGCCGAAGGAGACCATCCGCGAAGGGGAGACCGAAGCACCCGCCGAGACGCTGGTGACCGCCGATCTGCCCGACCTCGACCTCGAAGGCTACAACTACGTCGTTCTCCACTGGTTCGACCCGAACTGGATGACCCGCGTCAACGTCGACGTGTATTCCGAGGGGACGAACGGCGACCCGATCAATGACGCGGTCTTCAAGCGCAACACGCGTCTGACCGAAAAATACGACTTCACGATCGAATTCGAGAACGTGCCGCACGGCGAGCTCAATACCAAGGTCCGTCAGTACGTCAACACGGGGGACGACGTCTGCGACGTGGTCTACCAGATCCTCGCCGAGACGCCCGGGTTCTCGACCGAGGGCGACTTCCTCGACTTTGAGACCGCGTTCGAGTACGTCGATCTCGACAAGCCCTACTGGGACGCCTACGTCCGCAAGGAGATCTCCTTCGCGAACCACACCTTCCTCATGGCTTCCTCCTACAACATCATCGACGAGGACGCCACCGCGGCGGTCGCCTTCAACAAGCAGATGGCGCGCGACGAGCAGCTCCCGAACTTCTACGACATGGTGCGCGCGGGTGAATGGGACTTCCAGAACTTCTACGAGCAGATGACCTCCTTCGACGGCGACGTCAACGGTGACGCGAAGATGAAGCCCGAAGAGGATATCTACGGCTTCCTCGGCGGCAACGACGTTACGACGACCTTCTTCTACGGCGCGGGCGGACGCCTGACCGAAAAGGACGAGTACGACTGCCCGGTCTTCGTCTTCGGCACCGAGGAGAACTACGATATCGTTTCCGGTGTGCTTGATATCATGTACGACAGCGCGTTCATGAACCACCACATGATCCCGAACGAGGACGACAACTACTACCGTCAGCTCTTCATCGACGGGCACGGCCTCTTCTTCTGGATGCGTATGGACGACGCGCGTGCGATGCGCGGCGAGGAAGCGATCGACTTCGGTATCCTGCCCGCGCCGAAATACGACGAGCTGCAGGAAAATTACCTCAGCATGCTCTCCCGTTACACCTGCGGTCTGATGACCGTCCTCCGCTGCGAGCAGGACCCGGATACCGTCGGCTTCATCATGGAAGCGATGGCGGCGGCCTCCTACTACGATCTGACCGAGGCGTACTACGAGGTCACGCTGAAGGGCAAGAGCGCCCGCGACGACGAGTCGCAGGAGATGCTGGACGTGATCTTCTCCCACCGCGTGGTCGATATCGGCGACGTGTTCGACTTCGGCGGCTTCGCCGGGACGCTGCTCTCCTACCCGAAGTCCTACCCCGGCAAGTACACCATTGCCTCGGTCTTCGCCTCCAACGAGAACAAGATCAACTCCGCGATCGAAAAGTTCTACGAACAGATCGACAAGCTCGATCTTGAGGCATATATGAACTGATCCCGGTAAAACGTGAACCCCGGCAGATCTGCGGGTCTGTCGGGGTCCGTTTTTCGTTGGGTCTGGTCGCGGCGGGCTGTGAGGGATCGGAGACCGGGAAGAACGAAGCACGTTCGTGAACGCAGGGGGGGTTCCGCCGCACCGCGATCGCGTCCCGATCGCAAGGAGCGCAGCGACGCGGAACCCGACCCGTAGGGCGGGGGCTTGCTCCCGCCGCACCGCGATCGCGTCCCGATCGCAAGGAGCGCTGCGACGCGGAACCCGACCCGCAGGGCGGGGGCTTGCTCCCGCCGCGCCGCGAT
>JAZLIW010000099.1:0-23651 GCA_045617585.1 Eubacteriales bacterium | reverse complement strand
TCCTTCTCCGGGGGGCACCGTTTCGTCATTTGAAGACCTTCCCGAAGGTCTCCCCTGAAGGTCTCCCCTGAAGGTCCCCCTGAAGGTCCCCCTGAAGGTCCCCCTGAAGGTCCCCCTGACGGGGGGAAGGACAGTGGGAAAATTTTGCGGATTGCCGTATCGCGCGGTAAAACGGCGGACGAAGGAATTTCCGGCTGATTTTTGTGCAGAATACGGAAATTTTTTCGCATGATTACCGAAAATGAGGGAAATCATCTGCTTTGATATGGTGAATCATGTGAAATGTGACGAAAATCAAAAAGTGTACGGGAGACGCTTGACATTTTGAATGCTATCATGATATAATATATTGTATTTTTATGCGCCCACATGAAAATACGGAACATTATTTTTCAAAGAAGGAGGAAAACAATGCCAACCTTTAATCAGCTTGTCAGAAACGGTCGTACGGACAAGATCTACAAATCCAAGTCCGCAGTGCTTCAGAAGGGCTTCAACACCCTGAAGAACCAGCCGATCGATCTCAGCTCTCCCCAGAAGAGAGGCGTATGCACGAAGGTCACCACGACCAGCCCGAAGAAGCCGAACTCCGCTCTGCGTAAGATCGCGAGAGTCCGCCTTACCAACGGTATGGAAGCGACGACCTATATTCCCGGCATCGGACATAACCTGCAGGAACACTCCGTGGTTCTGATCCGCGGCGGACGTGTCCGTGACCTGCCTGGTGTGCGTTACCACATCATTCGCGGTACTCTCGATACGCAGGGCGTTGCGAACCGCAACCAGTCCCGCTCCAAGTACGGCGCGAAGAGAGCTAAGAAGAAAGCCGCAAAGTGATCCCTGACCGGATCAAATCGTTGTGCACCCGTTCTCGGGGAAATAATGTTCAATTCCGTTCATTATCTGCCTCTGAACAACGGTCCACTTACGAAAATCATTTTCGAGTACCTGTGATATCAAATTTTTATTGAAGGAGGGAAGTACAGTGCCGAGAAGAGGTCAGATTTCCAAGAGAGACGTTCTGCCGGATCCTATTTACAATTCCAAGCTTGTCACCAAGCTCGTGAACAACATCATGCTGGACGGCAAAAAGGGCGTCGCTCAGACAATCGTTTATGACGCATTCAGGATCGTGGAGGAAAAGCTGGGCAAGAATCCTCTTGAATGCTTCCAGACCGCGCTTGATAACATCATGCCGGTCCTCGAGGTCAAGGCAAGACGTGTCGGTGGTTCCACCTACCAGGTTCCTATGGAGGTCAGAGCCGAGAGACGTCAGACCCTTGGTCTGCGTTGGCTCACCACGTATTCCAGAAGCCGCGGTGAAAAGACCATGGCGGAAAGACTCGCCGGTGAGATCATGGACGCGCTCAACAATGCCGGCGGTGCCGTCAAGAAGCGCGAAGAAACGCACAGAATGGCAGAAGCCAACAAGGCGTTCGCTCACTACAGATATTGATGATCTTCCCCGGATGCCCGGGGAGGACCGCATCAGCTTTGCCGCCTGTGTGTGAACGGACGGCAGTGAAGGAGATAACATCTTTATGCCTAGAGAATACCCCCTTGAATTAACAAGAAACATCGGTATCATGGCGCATATCGATGCCGGTAAGACGACGACCACCGAGCGTATCCTGTACTACACGGGTAAGACGCACAAGATCGGTGAGACGCACGACGGCACCGCGACCATGGACTGGATGGCGCAGGAACAGGAGCGCGGCATTACCATCACGTCCGCTGCTACCACCTGCTTCTGGGGCGGCTCTGCAAGCCAGTATCCGGTGCACCGTGTCAACATCATCGACACCCCCGGGCACGTTGACTTTACCGTCGAGGTCGAAAGATCTCTGCGCGTTCTGGACGGTTCCGTTACCGTTTTCTGCGCGAAAGGCGGCGTTGAGCCTCAGTCTGAGACCGTCTGGCGTCAGGCTGATTCCTTCGGCGTCCCGCGTATGGCATACGTCAACAAGATGGACATCATGGGCGCGAACTTCTACCGCGTCCTTGACATGATCAGAGAACGCCTGAAATCCCATCCCGTCGCGATCCAGCTCCCCATCGGCGCGGAGGAATCCTTCCGCGGCATCATCGACCTCATGGAAATGAAGGCCGACGTCTACTACGATGACATGGGCAAGGATATGCGCGTGGAGGACATTCCCGCAGATATGGCGGAGCTCGCCGAAAAGTATCACTCCGAGATGATCGAGTCGATCTGTGAGACCGACGAGGATCTCTTCATGAGATACTGCGAGGGCGAGGAGATCCCGGTCGCCGACCTCAAGAAGGCGCTCCGTGCCGCCTGCATCGCAAACAAGCTGGTCCCCGTCACCTGCGGTACCTCTTACCGCAACAAGGGCGTCCAGAAGCTGCTCGATGCCGTGATCGACTATATGCCTTCTCCTCTCGACATTCCCGCTGCCAAGGGCACGATCCCCGGCACCGAGGAAGAGATCGAGTGCCCCATCAGCGACGACGCTCCGTTCGCCGCGCTCGCATTCAAGATCATGACCGACCCCTTCGTCGGCAAGCTCTGCTATTTCCGCGTTTACTCCGGTAAGCTGGAAGCAGGCTCCTCCGTCTACAACTCCTCCAAGGGAGTCAGAGAGCGTGCGGGACGTCTTTTGCAGATGCACTCCAACGAACGGAAGGATATCGACTGCGTTTACTCCGGCGATATCGCCGCCATGATCGGTGTCAAGAACACCACCACCGGTAATACCCTCTGTGACGAGGACCACCCCGTGATCCTCGAATCCATGGTGTTCCCGGAACCCGTTATCAACGTCGCGATCGAGCCGAAGACCAAGGCCGGCCAGGAAAAGATGGGCATCGCCCTCGCAAAACTGGCGGAAGAAGACCCGACCTTCCGTGCTTACACCGACGAAGAGACCGGTCAGACCATCATCGCCGGTATGGGCGAGCTGCACCTTGAGATCATCGTCGACCGTCTGCTCCGCGAATTCAAGGTCGAAGCAAACGTCGGCAAGCCGCGTGTCGCGTACAGAGAGACGATCCGCAAGAGCGCGAACGTCGATATGAAGTACGCCCGTCAGAGCGGCGGTAAAGGTCAGTACGGTCACGTCAAGATCATCATGGAGCCCAACGAGCCCGGGAAGGGCTACGAGTTCATCGACCAGGTCGTCGGCGGTGCCGTTCCGAAGGAATATATCCCCGCCGTCAACGCAGGTATCACTGCGGCGTCCGAGACCGGTGTCCTCGCCGGCTATCCCACCGTTGACTTCAAGGTCACCCTTTACGACGGTTCCTATCACGAAGTCGACTCTTCCGAAATGGCATTCAAGATCGCCGGTTCCATGGCGTTCAAGGAAGCGATGCGGAAGGCAGACCCCGTCCTCACCGAGCCGATCATGAAGGTCGTCGTCGTCACGCCCGACGATTACATGGGCGACGTCATCGGCGACCTCAACTCCCGCCGCGGCCAGATCCAGTCGATGGAACAGGTCTCCGGCGCACAGCAGATCACCGCGTTCGTCCCGCTGTCCGATATGTTCGGCTACGCGACGGAGCTTCGTTCCAGAACGCAGGGACGCGGGATCTACTCCATGGAACCCAGCCACTTTGCCGAGGTTCCGAAGTCCATTCAGGAAAAGATCGTTACCCAGCGGTCTTCCGATAAACAGTAATCCACAAAAACGAAATCTCATATAATGGAGGAAAACTACAATGGCTAAGCAGAAATTCGAAAGAACCAAGCCCCACGTTAACATCGGTACCATTGGTCACGTCGACCACGGCAAGACCACCCTTACCGCTGCGATCACCAAGTTCCTTTCTCTTGGCAACGCGAACATCGACTTCATGGCATACGATCAGATCGATAACGCGCCCGAGGAAAAGGCTCGTGGTATCACCATCAACACCAGACACGTTGAGTACGAGACCGAGAACCGTCACTACGCTCACGTCGACTGCCCCGGGCACGCTGACTATATCAAGAACATGATCACCGGCGCAGCTCAGATGGACGGTGCGATCCTCGTCGTCGCCGCTACCGACGGTCCTCTGCAGCAGACCCGCGAGCACGTTCTGCTCGCCCGTCAGGTCCAGGTTCCCGCAATCGTCGTCTTCATGAACAAGACCGACCTCGTCGATGACGACGAGCTGCTCGATCTCGTTGAGATGGAGATCCGTGAGCTCCTCGACAAGTACGAGTTCCCGGGTGACGATGTGCCGATCATCCGCGGCTCCGCCCGTGAAGCCCTGATGTCCGAAGATAAGGATCCTAACGCGGCTGTCTACGCTCCTATCAAGGAACTGATGGACGCTGTTGACTCCTATATCCCCACTCCCGCAAGAAACGACGATCTGCCCTTCCTGCTCCCTGTCGAGGACGTCTTCTCCATCTCCGGGCGCGGCACCGTTGCTACCGGCCGTGTCGAGCGTGGTGTTGTCAAGATGAACGACCAGGTCGAGCTCGTCGGTCTGTCCGAAGAGAAGAGAACCACCGTCGTCACCGGCGTCGAGATGTTCCACAAGCTGCTTGATTCCGCTGAGGCAGGCGACAACGTCGGTCTGCTGCTCCGTGGTATCCAGAAGGACGAGATCAAGCGCGGTCAGGTCCTCTGCAAGCCCGGCTCCGTTCACCCCTATTCCAAGTTCACTGCCAACGTCTACGTTCTGACTGAAAAGGAAGGCGGCCGTTCCAAGCCCTTCTTCCCCGGCTACCGTCCTCAGTTCTACTTCAGAACGACCGACGTCACCGGCACCATCGCTCTGCCTGAGGGCGTTGAGATGTGCCGTCCCGGCGACAACGTCGTTATGACCGTTGAGCTCCAGCACGTTATCGCCTGCGAAAAGGGTCTCCGTCTCGCTATCCGTGAAGGCGGCAGAACCGTCGGTTCCGGCGTCGTCGCTGAGCTGTTTGACTGATTAAGTCTCATCGGGGTGCCGTGCTTCCGTACGGCACCCTTTTCCTTCCCGGTCAGACCTGACGCTTACGGGGAGGAGTTTACCTTTGTCACGCTTCCGTGCGGTCGTGTAAAGCACGGAAGCGGGCAATACGGAACGTGATTATCCGTATTCGGAGAACGATATATGAAAAAGAGCCGTGAAAAGGCGGTATTTGCCGCCAAGATTGGGATCCTTGCCGCACTCGCGGCGGTCGTTCAGCTGCTTGAGTTCTCACTCCCCCTCTTTCCCGAGTTTCTCAAGATCGACCTGAGTGAGGTCGTAGGGCTGACGGGCGCGTTCGCGCTCGGTCCGGTCGCCGGGATCCTGATCGAACTGATCAAAAATCTGCTTCATATTCTGTTCAAGGGGACCTCGTCCGTGTTCGTCGGCGAGTTTGCCAATTTTCTCGTCGGCGTCGCGATGGTCTTTCCCGCGGGGCTGGTGTACCAGTCCCATAAGTCGCGCACCGGCGCGCTTGCCGGTTCCCTGACCGGGACCGCCGCCATGACCGCCGCCGGGGCGTTTCTCAACTATTATCTTCTGATCCCAGCGTACGCCGTGATCCACAAGTGGCCGCTGGAAGAGATCGTTGCCGCCGCGGGAACGGTCAACGGGAACGTGACGGATCTCAGGACGCTGATCGTCTTTGCCGTCCTGCCGTTCAACCTCCTGAAGGGGCTGATCTGCACGCTGATCACCTTCCTGATCTATAAAAAAGTATCGCCGATCCTTCACGTGAAATGACCCCTCTGCCGGGATAAAGGAACCTGACCGATGACCGAGATTCTGACTTCCGAACTGAAAAACGCGCTGTACGTTTTCTTCATTTCCATGCTGCCCATCGTGGAGCTGCGAGGCTCCATTCCGGTCGGTGCGACGCTGGAGCTGACCTGGTGGGTCAATTATCTGGTCAGCGCGGTCGGCAATCTTCTTCCCGTACCTTTTATCCTGCTCTTCATTCGCGCGATCCTTCGCTGGATGAAGACCGTCCGGTTTCTGAAATTCGACAAGATCGCCATGTGGGTCGAGGAAAAAGCGCATAAGCACTCGGGCAAGGTGCAGAAATACGGCGCGCTCGGCTTATATCTCTTCGTTGCCATCCCCATCCCGGGGACCGGCGCCTGGACGGGCGCGCTGATCGCCGCGCTCTTTGACGTCCGGATGAAAAAGGCGCTGCCGGCGATCGCGCTCGGCGTGCTGACCGCAGGGGTGATCATGACCCTTGCCAGTTACGGTTTCATCGGCTTCCTCAGATTCCTGCTGCCGTCCTGAAGCGGCGGGGAACGGTTTGTGACCGAAAATTCACAGTTATCGACTTGCAATCCCGCACGAAACGTGCTACGATAGAAATACAGAATAAAAAGAAACAGTCTTATCAAGAGTGGCGGAGGGACTGGCCCTGTGAAGCCCGGCAACCTGCCGTATATCGGTTCGGTGCCAAATCCTGACAGATGAGAGTGGTTTATCGTTCCCCCCTCGGAATCTGTCCGGGGGGGATTCTTTTCCGGCTCTGAAAGACGATGAAGAAAGAGGCAAGACAATGAAAAAGCTTTTCACCTCCGAGTCGGTGACCGAGGGGCATCCCGATAAGATGTGCGACCTGATCTCCGACGCGATCCTTGACGAATGCCTGCGGCAGGACCCCATGTCCCGCGTCGCCTGCGAGACCACGACCACGACCGGCATCGTGTCGGTCATGGGCGAGATCACGACCGAGGCGTACGTTGATATCCCGACCGTCGTGCGCGATACCGTGCGCGAGATCGGATACGACCGCGCAAAATACGGCTTCGACTGCGAGACCTGCGCCGTCGTCAGCTCGATCCACGAGCAGTCGCCCGACATCGCGCTCGGCGTTGACCGTTCCGCCGAGGCAAAGGCGGGCGAGACCGACGACGGGATGGATACCGGCGCCGGCGACCAGGGCATGATGTTCGGTTACGCCTGCAACGAGACGCCGGAGCTGATGCCCCTGCCGATCAGCCTTGCGCACCGTCTGGCGCGGCGGCTCACCGAGGTCCGGAAGAACGGGACCCTGCCGTTCCTGCGTCCCGACGGAAAAACGCAGGTGACCGTGGAATACGACGGGGACAAGCCCGTCCGCGTGGATACGGTCGTCGTTTCCTCGCAGCACGATCCCGACGCTGACGCCGATACGATCCGGGACGGGATCATCCAGGAGGTATTGCTGCCCGTGATCCCGCGCGCGCTGCTGGACGACGCGACGAAGGTCTACGTCAACCCGACGGGACGCTTCGTTATCGGCGGCCCGATGGGCGACTCCGGTCTGACCGGGCGCAAGATCATCGTCGATACCTACGGCGGCTACGCCCGCCACGGCGGCGGCGCGTTCTCGGGCAAGGACCCGACCAAGGTCGACCGCACCGGCGCTTACGCCGCGCGCTATATCGCGAAGAACGTCGTCGCGGCGGGGCTCGCGGAGCGCTGCGAGGTCCAGCTTGCCTACGCGATCGGCGTGGCAAAGCCGGTTTCCGTGCTGGTGGAGACCTTCGGGACCGAAAAGATCGCCGCTGACCGCATTTCGGAGGCGGTCTGCAAGTGCGTCGATCTGCGCCCCGCGGCGCTGATCAACCGCTTCGGGCTGCGCCGTCCGATCTTCAAGCAGACGGCGGCGTACGGACACATGGGCAGAGAGGATCTCGATCTGCCGTGGGAAAAGAGAGATCTCGCGGCGCAGCTGAAGGCTGAACTGGGGATCTGACCGGCAGCGGTCAAAGGACCGGAACGGTCAACGTAACGGGAGGAACGATGGATACGTCGGCGGAAGGAACGGGAGCGGAGAGGGAAGAGATCAGCGGTACCGTAGAGCGCATCGTTTATCAGAACGAGGGCAACGGCTACACGGTCTGTGAGCTGACCGCGGAGGACGGGGAGGAGATCACCGCAACGGGGATCCTGCCCTTTCTCGGCGTGGGCGAGATCATCCGCGCCTTCGGCAGATGGGAGGTCCACGCGACCTACGGAAAGCAGTTCCGGGTCGAGGAGTTTGAAAAGCAGCTCCCCGGGGACGAGGCGTCGATCCGGAAATACCTCTCCTCCCGGATGATCAAGGGGATCGGACCGGTGACCGCGAAGAAGCTGGTCGACCGGTACGGCGTCGATACCTTCGACGTGATCGAGAACCACCCCGACTGGCTGACCGAGTTCCCGGGCATCACCGAGAAAAAGGCGAAGAAGATCAGCGAGGAATTCCGCGAGCAGTTCGGGATCCGCTCCGTCATGATGTTCTGCCGGGACTATTTCGGCCCGTCAACGGCGGTCAGGGTCTACAAGCGCTTCGGCGGCTCGGCGGTCGACGTGATCCGGAAGAATCCGTTCGCCCTCTGCGAGGAGGTGTACGGCATCGGCTTCGAGACCGCGGACAAGATCGCCCGCTCGCTCGGGATGGCGGAGGATCTGCCGGAGCGCGTGGCGGCGGGCGTCAAATATTTCCTGCGCTTCAACGCGATCCAGAACGGACACACCTTTCTCCTGCGCGAGCGGCTGACCGAGGGCGTTTCCTCCATGCTCGGCGTCGGGGAAGAAAAGGTCAGCACCGCCGTCGCATTCCTGATCGAAGATAAACAGCTCGTCGCGGTGAAATACGAGGGGCACGCCTGCCTCTATCTGAAGGAATATTACGACGCGGAGCGCTATATCGCCGAAAAACTGGACCTGCTCGACAGGCTGACGGTGCCGCTGCCCGATACCGACGTCGTGCGCTTCATCGCGCAGACCGAGTACGAAACCGGGATGCAGTACGCCGTGATGCAGAAAAAGGCGATCATGACGGCGCTGAAAAACGGGGTCATGATCCTGACGGGCGGACCCGGGACCGGAAAGACCACGGTCATCCGCGCGGCGATGCTGGTATTCGACCGCATGGGAATGAAGATCGCGCTTGCCGCCCCGACCGGGCGCGCGGCGAAGCGGATGTCCGACGCGGCGAGCCGTGAGGCAAAGACCATCCACCGCCTTCTGGAAATGGAATATGCCGAGGACGACGAGCCGAGGTTCCAGAAAAACGAAAAAGACCTGCTCTCCGAGGACGTGATCATCGTTGACGAGATGTCGATGGTGGATACGCTCCTCTTTGCCGCTCTGCTCAAGGCGGTCAAGCCCGGGGCAAGGGTCATCCTGATCGGGGACGCGGATCAGCTCCCCTCGGTCGGCGCGGGGAACGTGATGAACGACCTGATCGCCTCCGACCGCTTCCGCACCGTCAAGCTGAAGGAGGTCTTCCGTCAGGCGAGCGAAAGCCTGATCGTGACCAACGCCCACCAGATCAACGGCGGGGAATATCCCAAGCTCGACGCGAAGGACGGGGACTTCTTCTTCCTTCCCCGACAGACCGAGGAGGAGATCGCGGCGACGATCGTCGGGCTCGTGGCGTACCGCCTGCCGAAGGCGTATCCCGGCAGGTTCCGCGGCGGGATCCAGGTGATCACGCCGATGCACAAGGGCGGGATCGGAACGCTGGTCCTGAACGAAAAGCTGCAGGCGGCGCTCAACCCGCAGGATGGGCACAAAAAAGAGAAAAAAGTCAGGGAACGGATCCTCCGCGAGGGGGACAGGGTCATGCAGATCCGCAACAATTACGATATCGAATGGACGCGCGGGGAGCAGAACGGCGTGGGGATCTTCAACGGCGACGTCGGCGTGATCGAGGCGATCGACTTCGACAACGAGACCGTGCGGCTGAACTTCGACGAACGGATCGCGGAGTACGAATTCTCCGCGCTCGACGAGCTGGAGCACGCCTTCGCCATCACGATCCATAAGAGCCAGGGCAGCGAATATCCGGTGGTGATCATTCCGGTCGGAGAGGGCAGCCCGCGGATGATGACGCGCAATCTGCTCTATACCGCGGTGACGCGGGCGCAGGAAATGGTCATCCTCGTCGGGCGGAAGGAATGCGTGACGGGGATGGTCGACAACGACCGCCACGTGCAGCGCTTCACCGGGCTGACGTTCCGGATCGCCGCCGCTTCGGCTGACGACCCGGCTGATCGCCGATGAAGAACGACCTTCGCGGCGTTCTCGGCACCCTGCTGTTCCCGCCGCGCTGCCTTTCCTGCGGGGAAAGGCTGGTCCTGCGGGACCTGACCGAGGTGCCGGAGCCCCTTTGCCCGTCCTGCCGCACCGGGCTCATGACGCAGAAGCGGGAAAAGTGCCCGGAATGCGGCAAGCCGCATCCGGAATGTCACTGCCGGTTCGACCCGCGCTTTCCCGCCGCGCATCTGTTCTGCTACGACCCCGGTGTGCCGGGGACCTGCGGACGGGTCTTATACCGGCTCAAGAAAAAGCCGCTGCCCCGCGGGACGTCGTTTCCCGCAGACGAGCTGGCAAGGCTCGTGCGCGCACGCGGCTGGGACGGAGAGGACGCCGTCCTGACCTTCGTTCCGCGTTCTCCCCGCCGCAAAAGGCAGCAGGGAGTCGATCAGGCAGAGGAGCTCTGCCGTCTGATCGCCGCGGAAACGGGGCTGCCGTTTGTCCCGGTCCTGCTCCGTTCGGATCAGGGCACGGAAGAGCAGCAAAAGCATCTTACCGCCGCGGCGCGGAAAAAGAGAGCGGCGCAGCTTTACCGCGTCGATCCCCGCCGGGAGGCGGACGTCGGCGGGAAACGCGTCGTATTGATCGACGATCTCGTAACGACCGGAAGCACGGCGGTCGGCTGCGGGGAACTGCTCCTTGCCGCAGGAGCGAAAAGCGTATGCGTGCTGTCCTTCGGGATCACAGGAAAGGATCGTGACAGTCAATGAAGAAAACCATCGCGCTGGACTTCGGGTCCGCGTATATCCGCGTCGGGATGCCGAACGGAGAGGTCATCACCGTTGAGTCGGTCGCAGCGACCGAGATCAAGAGCGGGAATCCCGTTGCGTTCGGGGACGAGGCACGGCATCTTGCCGAGCGGACGCCCGGCGGCGTCGATCTCGTCCGTCCCTTTACCGACATGAAAAAGCTTCTTCCCGATATGACCGTCGGGATGCTGGAGGCGCTTGCCGCTCAGATCGGCAGAAAGCACGGTTTCCGCGCCGACCTTGCGGTCTCTCTGCCCGGTCAGCCGGGGGAGGCGGCGGAGGAATTCTTCTCCGATAAGGCGGGGGACGCCGGCGCCTGCGAGGTCGTCGTGGTCCCGCCGACCTGCGCCGCGGCGAACGCGATCGACGCGGGCAAGCTCTCCGATCTTCTGATCGTCCATCTCGGCGCCTCCTGCACCGAGATCTCGTACGTTTCCTCGGGCAGTGAAACCTCGTCCGGCTGGGTGAACGTGGGCGGCAGAGCGTTTGACGACGCGATCGGGGACTACGTCTACCGCAAATACAGCATCCTTCTCGACGAGGACACCTGCGAGAAGATCAAGAACCGTCTTGCCACGCTGAAAAAGCCGGAGGAGATCCCCGCGGACGCGATCGGCGGCGACGTCATCCCGCGCGCGGAAAAGCCGGAGAAGACCATGACGGTCACCGGCGTCAAGCGGAAGACCGGACTGCCGAAGTCGGTCACGCTGAAGGAAGGGGAGCTCTGCCCGACGCTGGAGGCGGCGTTCGCCCCCATTGCCGAGGAGATCCGCAAGGTCCTGAAGCAGGAGAAGAACCTCCCCGACAAGGTCGTTCTGACCGGCGGTTTTTCCGCGATGAACGGGATCCGGGAAGCGATCGGCTCGCTGACCGGCGTCCTGACCGAGACCCGTCCCGACCCGGAGCTTGCGGTCGTGACCGGGCTCATGAATATGATCGACAACGAGGTGATCTGAAATGCAGAGATCTGCCATCACACGCGCCCTTTCCCGCGACGGCGGCGTGCGCGTCATTTTCGCGGAGACGACGGAGATCGTCCAGCAGGCGCATCTGATCCATCATACGTCCAAGACCATGACCGCGGCGCTCGGCCGCTGTCTGACCGCCTGCGCCCTGATGGGCTCCCTGCTCAAGGACAAGGACAACGCCCTGACGCTCCAGTTCATGGGCGACGGCCCCGCGGGGAACATCTGCTGCGTCAGCGACTATAAGGGCAACGTGCGCGGTTACGCGCGCCATCCGGAGGTCGAGCTGCCGCCCAACGAAAAGGGAAAACTGGACGTCGGCGGCGCGATCGGGCAGGGAATGCTTTCGGTCTCCAAGGACCTCGGGCTCGCGGAGCCTTATACCGGCCTCTCCGACCTCGTGAGCGGCGAGGTGGCGGAGGATATCACCCGTTACTACGCGATCAGTGAACAGACCCCCACGGTCTGCGCGCTCGGCGTCCGCTGCGACAGCGAATGTAACTGCGTGTCGGCGGGCGGCTATCTGCTCCAGCTTCTGCCCGGGGCGGAGGACGAGCTGATCGATATCCTCGAGCAGAACGTCGGGAAGATCCCGTCGGTCTCCGCGCTTGTCGGGAAGCCCGATTCCCCGCAGACCGTGATCTCCACCCTGTTCGAGGGGATCGAATTCGACTATTTCGACGATTGGGAGATCGGCTACGTCTGCAATTGCTCCCGCGACCGCTACGAACGCGCGCTTCTGACCCTCGGCAGAGAAGAGCTGACCCGCCTCGTCGCCGAATCCAAGGCGGACGGAAAACCGATCGAAACGGTCTGTTCCTTCTGCGGCAAGGTCTATTCCTTCTCTCCGGAGGAGCTGGAGGCGATCCTTGCGTCCGGCAGCGAAGAGGACGGAGAAGCCTGACTTTTTTCACAACAAAGACGGTTATTCCGTCGTGATCGGACGCCCGTTCAGAATCGGGCTGTTCGGGAAAATCAAATACGGGGAAATATTCGCTCAAAAAGGGAAGCACGACATTTTTTCTTGCGCGGCAGACGAATAGCCCCGGCTGACCGGACCGAAAAATACCCACCGAAGAGAAAATCAATTCTCTTTTCGGTGGGTATCTTTGTTTCACCCGGGACGCGGGCGCATTTTTGTCGGAGAGGGGGAAATTACCAGATCACGACGCGCTTCGTGGGCGCGAGGTACATCCCGTCGGTCTTCTTGACGCCGAAGGTATCGTACCATTCGGTGAAGTTCCGCGGCTGCATATTGGCGCGGAGCACGTTCGGCGCGTGGACGTCGACCGAGAGGAGGAGCGCAAGATACTCGGGTCTTGCCTTCATGCACCAGACCTTTGCCCAGTTGGTGAAGTATTCCTCATAGGAGGCGCCCGGGAGCTTCGACATCATTTCGAGCGTGACCGCCATGCCGCCGTTGTCCGCGATGTTCTCGCTGACGATGAAGGAGGCGTTGACCTTGCCCCACGGCAGCTCGATGCCCTCGAACTCGCGGATCATCGCCTTGGTGCGGGCGGTGAACTTGCGGTTGTCCTCCGCGGTCCACCAGTTCTTCAGGTTGCCGTTCTCGTCGCACTGCGCGCCGTTGTTGTCGAACGCGTGCGAGATCTCGTGGCCGATGACGGCGCCGATGCCGCCGAGGTTCTGGCTTCTCGTCTGACGGATGGAATAGAAGGGCGCCTGAAGGATCGCGGCGGGGAAGGTGATATCGTTGGTGAAGGGATTATAGCAGGCGTTGACCATGTGGCCGGGCATGACCCATTCGGAACGGTCGACGTTCTTCGTCAGCTTGGAGAGGTTGTCGAGCGTTCTGATCTTCGCGAGCGCTCTGACCGCGATGTAGAGAGAGCCCTCGGGGTCGAACGTGAGCTTTTCGTAGATCTCGCCGCACTTGTCGGGATACCCCATCTTGATCTCGATCTTCGAGAGCTTGAGGATCGCCTTTTCCTTGGTCGCGTCGGAGAGGAAGCCGTTCTTCGAGACGCGGAGCTGATAGGTCGCGATGATCTCCTTGACGATGTCGGTGATATCCTTCTTCGCCGCCTCGCCGAAGTATTTTTCCCCGTAGTAGAGGCCGACGGGCTCGGAGTAGAAGGAGGAGGCGAGGTTGTAGGCGTATTTTTCGACCGAGGGGACCTCGGAGATGCCCATCAGCGCACGGCGGTAGGAGGAGCCCTCCGCGCGGAGCTGCTCGGAGAGGGTGCCGGAGGCGTCGATCAGGAGGTTGATATACGCCCAGTGCTTGTACTGCTCAAAGGTCTCTTCGTTGAAGAGGGTGGCAAAGCCCTTGAAGAAGCGCGGCTCGGTGAGGATCACGGTCTCGGGAACGAAGCCGAACAGATCCTCCAGCAGCTTTCTGAACTTGAGCGGCTTGAGCATCGCGCTGACCGTGCGGGTCTTTGCCGGATTGTACATCTTAGGATACTCGGACCATTCCTCGCTGCTCTTGACCAGCGTCGCGATGATCGCGTCGAAGGCAAGCGCGTCGGCAATATAAGTCTCGGTCTCCTCCGCGGTCAGGCGGGTATGACCGAGCAGGGTACGGACCATGCCGGTCCACATCCCGAGGATCGCTTCCTTCTGCTGCGCCATCTCTTCTTTGTAATAGGTGGTGTCGGGCAGGATCGTGGAGGGGCCCTGCAGCATGACGCAGTGATGCTCCGTGTCCTTCATGTCGGTGTCGACGCCGATGTTGAAGGGGAGGGGCAGACCGTCAACGACGAATTCCTTCAGGTGACGGTTGAGGGCGGGAATGCCCGTGAGACCGGAGATGCGCGCGAGGGATTTCAGCACCGGGCGGAGCCCTTCTCTTTTGCGCTTCTTTTCGTCCTTCGCGAGCAGGAAGAGCGTGACTGCGTTTTTGACGGTATCGTTCGGGTAGGTGCCGCTTTTCGCCATTTCGTTGAAGTCGCCGATCAGCAGCTCCTCGACCTGTCTGCCGAGGTCGGCAAAGCCGCCTGCCGTGGGCTTGTCTCCGGGGATGACGGCGGTCTCCAGCCATTCGGCGTTGACGTACTGATAAAGATCGTCCTGAATTCTGACTTTTTCCATAGAAAGCTCCTTTTTCGTTTAATAACAGAATACCGGAATTATAGCACGGTTTTTCCGTTTTTTCAACGGTCCGGAGGGAAAAAATAAGTAAATATTATGTAAATCGACGAAAAAAAGGGCCCGGGTCCGATTCTGCACGGACCCGGGCCGGACTTTTTCAGTCGGCGCTCTTCGCCTTCAGACGCAGCAGTCTGCCGAGCAGGGAGGAGCACCACTTCGGAGGCTTCAGGACGATGATCTTCATCTGTGATCCCTTTCGCCGGACGTATGTGAGGCAGACTGACGTCGTCCGGATCCGGTCAGCGCCGTGCCGCGCGGCAGAACCCGGCGGGGAGGAGCAGGAGCGCTCCGGCAAGGGCGAGCGCCCGGACGGGCAGCAGGGCGGCGAGCGTGACGCCGGCGCCGAGCAAGGCAAGGGCGATCCCGGCGGATAAGGTCCTTTTTCCGTTCATTCGTTCCCTTCGTTTCCCCGCGGGGTCTGCCGCGGGCTCCTTTCACTTACAGAGTATGCGTTCCCTCCGGCATCGGTGCGGGATTTCGCATAACCCGGCGGAAAGCGGCATACAATGAGGAAAAAAGAAAGGCAAAACGGGGGACGGGGAACGGAATGAAACTGATCCACAGCCCGTTCGGGACGGCGGACGCGGTCGTGACCGGACGGTACGGCAATTGGCGGGGCAGAGAGGGGCTGCTGCTCCGGCGGCTCGGCGAGGACGGAACGGAGGAGGACGGGGAGATCACGTCCCCGGTGTACGGCAGGATCGCGAACGTCGTGCCGGACGCGCCCTCCGGGCGTCTGACGGCGGTGCTGGAGGCGGACTGCGGGCTGACCGTCCTTCTTTCGGGGCTGAAAACGGTCCTCCCGCGCGTGGGGGCAAGACTGTTCGTCGGGGAACGGCTCGGGGAGAGCGGCGGGGAGGTCGGGCTCGTGATCCGGCGCGGCGAATACTCCGTGGAGCCCGCGGAGCTGCTCGGCATCCAGAATATGGAGGGGGCGGTCCTGCCCGGCAGGAAATCTCCGCCGCGGAAGGGGAGGGAGAACGGTGAAAAAGAGGGTCCGCGCTTCGCGCCGGGAGATACGGTAAGGATCCTGCGTCCCGTCCGGTACGGGACGGGGCACCGCTTCCCGTCCGACGGCGGGATCTACGAGGTGATCGGCGTCTGCGGTGACCGGGTGACCGTCGGCCGCGCGGGACGGGAGATCGCGTTCGTCCGGGATACCGATCTCGAGGCGGTCCGTTAGAAAAGAAAAAAGCCGCCGCAAAAACGGCAGCTTGTATGGGATCTGACCGGGAAAGGGAAGCGCGTTCAGCCGTTGAGGACGCCCGCGATGATCTCGGCGTTCCCTGACATCAGGTCGAGGTAGGTCACGCCCGCGGCGAGGTCCTCTGCCGAGACGTTGTGGCAGGAATGCAGGACGGTCACCCCGCACCCGACCTCCTCGGCGACCGTTTTCGCCACGCGCGGCTCGGTCATTTCCTCACAGAAGACGGTGGAGGTCCCCTGCGCTTTGGCGACGTCGATGACCACCGCGAGTGCCGCGGAGGAGGGCTCCGCCTCGGCGTCGCAGCCGACGAAGGGGGAAACGCAGGTGAAGCCGTAATCGTTCGCGAGATAGCGGAAGGCGAACCGCCCGCCGAAAATCAGCGTCTTTCCGTTCGAGGCGGCGGCGATCACCGAAAAACGCTCGTCCAGCGTGTCGAGCGAGGCAAGGTAGGCGGCGCAGCGGGTCTCGTAGTATTCTTTTCCCTCGGGGTCGGCGGAGATCAGCGCGTCCGTGACCGTGCGGACCATTTCCTTCGCGTTGCGGGGGCTGGTCCAGATGTGAGGATCGACCCCGTGGTGATGCCCGACGTGGCCGGCTTCCTCTTCCTTCCCGTCCTCTTCTTCCAGCGCGGTGATCCCCGCCGAGAGGTCGACCGGCGTGACGCCGGAGGAGGTGCCGATCGCGTCGAGCACCGTCTTTGCCCACGGCTCCATGTCGGGACCGGTATAGAAGAAGAGGTCGGACTGTCCGATCAGCCCGAGGTCCGCGGAGGTCGGCTCGAACGAGTGCGATTCCGCGCCCGCCGGGAGCAGCTTGACGACCTCGACGCGTTCGCCGCCGATCTGTACGGCAAAATCGTAGGGAGGGAAGAGAGTCGCGGTGACACGGACCCTGCCGTCCCCGGTGAAGGCTTTTTTCTCCGGCGCCCTGACTCCGTCGCAGGAGAAGAGCGCGGGCAGGAGCAGCAGCGCGGCAAGCGCCGCGGTCAGAAGAGAGAGCGTGGAAAAACGTTTATTCTGCATTTCGGATTCCTTTGCAAAATGAAAATGAAAATCATATTCAGTATCATACACGATACCGTACCGTTTGTCAAGAGGAAATTGCGGGAGAAAGAAAAAAGTCACGGTTTTTCGGGTCGGGGGCGTGCTCCTTTGCCTGAAAAGCGGCCCGCGCGTTCCGGTGAAAGCGTCCGGACAAAAAAACAGTTGACAAACGGGAGATTATCGTGTACAATAGGGACAACGAACATCCAACATGAGAAAGGATAACGGTATGGCAGACGGTCTTTTTGAAGAACAGGAAATTTACACCCTGACGGACGAGGAAGGGAACGAAACGCAGTTTGAGCTGCTCGGCAGCCGCGAGCTGGACGGCGTCATGTATCTCGCGCTCGTTCCGATCGGTGAAAAGGAAGACGAAGAAGAATACGTGATCCTCCGTATGGATCAGGACGAAGACGGAGAAGATATGCTCGTGACCATCGACGACGACGACGAGTTCGACCGCATCGCGGATATCTTCGACGACGAGCTGTTCGGCGAGATCGACTACGACGAGGAATAATTCCTCCGGTCGCTTCTTCTCCTACAATCGAATAACGGATAATTCCTGCTTGGTTCGTGATAGATCACTCAATAAACCTACAAGAGATAAATGGAACCCGGGCTTCCGGCACGGGATGCAGACCTCCTCCCGCCCCCTGCTTCGTCACGGGGCGTCGAGACGTTGGGAGCACAAACTGTCGGAGAGGGTACCGACCTGCGGAATGCGGGTTTCTTTTTGCGGTCTACACGGCCCGGCGGGTTTTTTCTGTCCTGCGGACGGAAGAAGCGGGAGAAACAAGGAATAAAAAACACGGACGGACGCGTCGGAAACGGTTGCATTTTCGGCGCGTTTGTGCTATACTGGATAAAATCGGAGAAGCATCCGGTTTTCGCGGCTGCGGCTGCGGAGACCGGTCACAGACAGAAGAAAAACCGGCAAACGGAAGAAAGGCGGTGAGCGGGAATGGAAGAAAAGAAGGACGTGCGGCGGACGGCAAAGCGTACGGTGTCCGGCGCAGGGGCCGGCACAGAGGCCGGCAAAAAAACGGCGTACGGAATCTCCTTCGGAGAGAGCAGCCGCCGTCCCGCCAGAACGGGAACCGCCGGCAGGTCCGTTCCCCGCACCGCGGCGAACGCGGAAGGAAACCGCGCCTCCGCCCGCCCCGAAGCCGGGCGTCCGAATGCCGGGAATGCCGCCCGCCCGATCCGTGAGGGGACTCCCCGGGCGGGAAGACAGCCGGGGAACGCGCCGGCCGGAAACGTGCCGGCCGGGAACGCGCCGGTCAGGGAGGGCTCCCGTCCGGTGCGCGGGACCGGAAGACGTCCCGACGCCGTGAAAAACGAGCGGGATCCCCGCTATGATACCTCGGGCGACTGGAAGCGCGCGGACAGCGTGGATACGTATTCGCCGCCCAAATTCGAGGGCGCGCCCCGCGTTTACGCGCCGCGGAAAAAACAGCCGGACGCCGTGCGCCGGGAAGACGACGGAACGATGGCGGGAAGACTCCGCGCGCAGGCGCCCGCGAGACGGAGAGAGGAGAAAAACCGCTCCCGCCGGGTCGACGTGACCGAAATGAAGCGCCGCAACAGGCGCGAAGAATTCCGCCTCAAAAAAGAGGAGGAAAGCCGCCGGAAGCTGTTCTTCCGCCGCACGGCAGTCGTTCTCGTCGCTTACGCGATCATGATGACGGTCATCGGTCTGTTCGTCGGGGGGAACCTCATCGCCGCTGCGGCAAAGAACCGCGATAACGTCTTTATCCACATCTCCAACAAGCAGGATCCGCGCTACGTCAAGCGGACGCAGCGGATGTCCTCGGTCTTCCGGGACGGGGTGATGTACGTCAGCATGACCGATATCGCGATGCTCGGCGACCTTGCGACGACGGGAGACGCCGGGGAGCTCCGCTATCTGACCTCCGACGGTCAGACGATCGCCTTTGCGGTCGGCGGGGAGACCGCCTACGTCAACGGCGTCCGCGTCCGTCTCGACCGGCGGACCTATACGGAGAACGGGATGTTCTACGTCCCCGCCTCCTTTATCGACCGCTACGTGAACGGCATCACGATCACGTACGACGACTCGATCCAGAAGATGAACATCGACCGCGCCACGGTAAAGAACGAATACGCTGAGACCGTGGACGCGCCGCTTTCCTTTACCCTGGTCGCGGACCGTCCCGCCGCCGGGGCAAGTCAGGATCAGCTTGACGAGCTGCTGAAGAGCAGATAACGGATGAAGGAGGAAGGGGACCTTATGGCACGGACCGGGACGCGGACGGCGAACCGCCGCAAAAAACGGATCGTTCTCTTCCGTAAACTGACCGTGATCCTCGCGGCGCTCCTCCTGACCGGTGTCTGCGTTCTGCTCCTTTCTTTCGCGCTCCGCGGCTGCTGCGGCGATCCTCGCCCGCAGGACACCGAAAGCGGAGACCCCTCCGCGCCGACTGGAGAAGAAACCCCGCCCGGGACAGAGCCCGGAACAGATCCCGACACCGAGCCCGGGACGGACCCCGGAACGGAGCCGGAAACGGATCCCGGAACCGAACCGATCCCCGTGATCGCGGTCCCGGAGGTATCCTTCCGCGCGGATCTCGGCGCTTACGAGCGGTATATGGACCCGCAGGGGGAGGAACGGGACGCGTATCTGATCCTCGTCAACCCCGCGCATCCGCTGTCGGCGTCGGACGATCCGGCAGACCTCACCGATCTCGTCAACACCCGGAAGGACGGCAGGAACACGCAGAAAATGCGTCTGACCGCCGCCCGCGCGCTGGAAGCACTCTATCTCGAGGCGGACGCATGGGGGATGCTGAACGATTCGACGGGATACGAGCTTTCGGTAACGAGCGCGTTCCGGGGCTACTCCTATCAGGAATATTTGTTCAATTCCTACGTGGAATCGACGCTGGCGAAAGACCCGTCGATGACGAGGTCGCAGGCGGAGGCAGAGGTCGCGACCTATTCCTGCCGTCCCGGCACCTCGGAGCATCAGACCGGGCTCTGCTGCGATATGCACAATCAGCAGTCGGCAAGCGTGACCTACGCGCACGTCTTCGCGGAGACGGAAGAGGGAAAATGGCTGACCGAAAACTGCTGGAAATTCGGCTTCGTGCTCCGTTTCCCGGAGGACAAGACCGGGGTCACAGGCATCTCCTACGAATCCTGGCATTTCCGTTTCGTCGGCAGGTATCACGCGTACCGCATGACAGAGCTCGGGATGTGCCTTGAGGAATATCTGGAATATTTGTCAAACAACGGGACCTGAAGCTCCCGAAAAAAGAGAAGGAGACAACAGAGATGAACGAAGAAGAAAAAGACGTAAAAACCGAACAGACGCAGGAAACGGATCCGTTTGCCGCGTACGAAACCGGAACGGGCACGTCCGCTTACGCCCAGCCGATGGCGGACGGCGCGACCGTGTATTCCGACGACAAGCCGGAGAACGTGGGGAAGGGGATCCTCGGGATCCTGATCGCCGCGCTTGCCGGGATCGCCCTCTATAACGTGTTTTCGCTGCTCGGCGTGATCTCCGCGCTGGTCGGCGCACTGATGGCATTCCTCGGTGTCCTGCTCTACGGCAGGTTTTCGGGCAGACCCGGCTCGGTCAAGGGGCTGATCCTGACGATCGTCATCTGCGCCGCTGCGACCTATGCCGCCGTCTGGTCCTCCTGGGTCGTCTTCTTTTTCATCAATCTGAAGGATCAGGGAGAGACGATCGGTTCCTGCGCGAAGTATTTCGGCGAGCTGATCGGGATCAACGAGCTGAAGGGTGAGTATATCGGCGAGCTGGTCGAGGCGTACATTTTCACCGCGCTTGGCTTCGTTCTGACGCTGATCAAGCGGAAGAAATAATGGGCCGCACGAAGATCAAAGCGCCCCGGACCGGTAAGACCGCCGGGTCCCGCGGTACCCCGGTCGAGTGGATCGTCGGGATCGGCTTTCTCGTCCTCGTGGTCCTCGGCGTCGTCCTCGCGGCGCTCCGCGGGCGGCCCGCGGTCGTTTATGAGGAGGAGGGCTCGTCCTTCGACGGATATACCGTGATCGGGGATACGGTCGAGCTGCGCTGCACCGTCGTGCTGAAGAACGTTTCGGGCAGCGAAAAAAAGGTCACGCTCCTCGGTCAGTTCCCGGAGGACCTCGGTAAACTGGTGGTCGAGGATCGTCTGATCGCGCTCAACGCGGAGGATCATTCCTCTCTCTTTACCGTTCCCGCGGGTCAGACCCGTTCCTTCTCCGTGATCTTTGCCGCCGGTTACGCCGGCACCGACGAAAAGGTGCCCGGTCTTCCCGTCATCACGGTGGAAAACTGACCGTTCCTCCGTCTTCCGTTCCGTGTCAAAGCGGTCCCGCACGCCCGTTCCGGGCGGGGAACCGCTTTTTTCTCTGCGGTTCGGAGCGGCGGTTTTGTGAAATAGTACAAAAGAAACGGAGCTCATGTGTTTGAAATAACGATTTTCCAAAAGCACTATTTACAAAAACGGAAAAACTGCTATAATGATATTATTACGACGGAAAGAAAGGGTGATCCTTTTGAAACGATTTTTCGCACTGCTCCTGCTGGTCCTGACGGTGCTCCCCGCTTTCGCGGCCTGCACGGAGAAGCCGACCGAGCAGACCCCGACAGAGTCCATGACCGAACCGGAGGAGACCGACCCGTTTTACGACGGTGTGCCGGAAGGGCTGACCTTTGACGGGCGCACCTTCACGATCACGGCGCCCTGGCCCGACGAATGGGGCGTCGCGTCCTACGACCGTGAGGAAACGACCGCGGACGACATCAACGACGCGATCTACAAGCGCAACCGTCAGATC
This sequence comes from Eubacteriales bacterium, assembly GCA_045617585.1. Classification (GTDB taxonomy): domain Bacteria; phylum Bacillota; class Clostridia; order Oscillospirales; family CAG-272; genus CAKRZE01. The sequence continues at coordinate 1,795 of JAZLIW010000099.1, read as the reverse complement.
GAGTCCCGCTTCGATATCGATATCGAGACGCTGTCGCTCGGCACCACCGATTCGCAGACCTCGCAGCTGCAGACCTACATCATGTCGAACGACGATATCATCGACCTGATCGCGGTCGGTTATTATCAGTCCGGCGCGAGCCTGATCATGAACGACTATATCATGCCGTGGAACGACGTGCCCTACATCAATCCCGACAAGCCGTGGTGGAACTCCAACATCAACGAGACGCTCGCCATCCTTGACCAGCGCTTCCTGATCGTCGGCGACATCAACTGGTTCACGATGCCGGAGACCGCGGTCTGCTATTTCAACAAGGTCGTGGCGCGCGACTTCCCGGATCTCGTCGGCAATCCGTACGATACCGTCAAGAACGGGGAATGGACCTTCGATACCCTGTACGATATCGCCAGCGAGTATTCCTTCGACGTCAACGGTGACGGCAAGATGGATACGAAGGACCGCTACGGCTGCATCCAGAACACGATCATCGGCGTGACGGGCTTTGTCTACGCGGCGGACTATCATACCGTCAAGATCGAGAACGGAGAGCCGGTCCTGAACTTCATGACCGACGAGCTGGCGGACATCATCGACTACCTCCGTATGCTCTGCTGCCAGGACAACGTCTCCTATACCGAGACCTTCGACTTCACCGAGGATTCCAAGGGCATCCCGATGTTCTTCGAGAACCGTGCGCTCTATTACTTTGACGTCCTGATGCACGCCTCCAACTTCCGCAGCATGGAATCCGATTTCGGCATCCTGCCTTACCCGAAGTACGACGAGGCGCAGGAAAAGTACACGAGTTACGCGAACCAGTGGGGTCTCGCGTGCGCGCTCCCGATCACCGCGTCCGATCTGGAACGCACCGGCGCGATCGTGGAAGCGATGTGCGCCCTCTCCAGAAAGTATATCGTTCCCGCGTACTACGATATCGTTCTGAACGGCAAGATCACCCGTGATAACGAGTCCTCCGAGATGCTGGATATCATCTTCTCCAACATCATCTACGATTACGGCATTTCCTTCTGCACCAATCTTGAATTCATCCCCGCCAAGTATTTCGTCGAGCATCCGAAGGCGCAGCTCGCCTCCTGGTTCGCCTCAAACGAATCCCGTCTGTACGAGAACTATATTCGCGTCTACGATCACGTGTACGATATGTACGGCTGATCCCGCGCACGTCTGCCGGAAAAAGACTTTACGGCCTTTTTCCGGCAGATCTTTTTCCTGACGGATGACGGAGACCGCTGCCGGCACGGCGTCTGTTTACCGAAAAACCGACGGAGAACGGCGATATTTTTTATACAGTTTTTCCGACGGCTTTTTCTTGACAAAACGGCGGGAATATGGTAAGATAGAGTCAACAGAGAAAGCCCCCGCAACTGACGGATAAATTGCGAGTACGCAAGGGGAACGGGGGTTCATAACGGCCGACCGTCTGGGCACACTTATCCTTTGCCGGATAGGTGTGCCCGTTTTTGTTTTCCTGCGGGAAGGCGAAGGGCGGCGGGCCGGACGACACTGAAGAAAGAGGGCAGACGAATGAAAAAAGTCGGTATAGTGATGGGCAGCGCAAGCGACCTTCCGGTCGTCCGGAAAGCGATCGATACGCTGAAGGGACTGGAGATCCCCTGCGAGGTCCATGTTTTTTCCGCGCACCGGACCCCGGACGAGGCGGCAGCGTTTGCGGCGGACGCGAAAAAGAACGGCTTCGGCGTTCTGATCGCGGGGGCAGGCATGGGGGCGCATCTCGCGGGCGCGGGCGCGGCGGGCCCGACGGTGCCGGTCG
>JAZLIW010000098.1:0-5557 GCA_045617585.1 Eubacteriales bacterium | reverse complement strand
CCTATCCCCAGAAGAAGCTGATCGCGCTCTGGAACAGGATGGCGTTTCTGCAGTTCCACGACTGCATCACCTCCAGCCACGGGGACGCGAGCTACCGGGAGCTGATGCGCACCGCAAGGGAGATCCGCCTCGGCGCGTGGCAGATCTGCCGCGACGCCGCGGAGGAGCTGACGAAGAACGCAAAGATCGCGGTCCCCGAGGGATATTCGCCCGCGGTGTACTTCAACCCCGACGAGCGGGAGGCGTCCTTCGCGTCGCTCGTCCTGCACTTCGAGACCGACGTGAAGAACGCGGAGGTACTCGACGCCGACGGCACGCCGCTCCTCCTTTCCGACCTGACGTATTTTAAGACCGAGCGCGGCTCGACCCTGACGGCGACGGTGCGCGCGTCGGTCCCCGCCCTCGGCTGGAAGGTCTTCTTCTTCCGTGAAAAAGAGGAAGCGGAGCCGGTCCCCGCCGCCGACGTCACCGTGATCGAAAACGAATATTACCGTGTGACGCGGAAGGGGAACGGCATCGGAACGGTCTACGACAAGACCCTGCGCCGCGTCGTCTTCGCGCCCGGCACGTTCGGCATTTCGCTCTCGACCGACCGCGGCCACCCGTGGGGCAGGACCGTCCCGGAGTCGGATCACCGCTTCGTGACCGCGTCGGCGATCACCGCGGAGGTCACGCCCGAATATCAGCGCTTCGTCCTGACCGGGGAATATTCCGATCCCGCCCGCGCGGTCCGCTCGCTCCGATGGACGCAGAAGATCACGCTCCGCAAGGGCGAACGGCTGGTCCGCTGCGCGACGGAGATCGACTGGGACGGCGACGACAACCATCTCTATCTGAATTTCCCGCTGCCCTTCGACCCGGAGGAGAAGATCACCGGAGAGGTGCCCTTCGGCTGCCTGACGCGCAGCGCGAAGATCGAATCCTCGGATAAGCTCGGCATCGAGGACGAGTGGCCGACCCTCGGCTACGTCGGCGCGGAAGGGAAGGGCTTCTCCTCCGCGATCCTGAAAAGCGGCCTGCCCGGCGTCCGTCTGCGTGACGGCGCGATCCAGATCAGCCTGCACCGCAGCCCGCGCTGGGGCGACACCGGCTACGAGCACTCGAACGACTGCGGCAGACACGAAAGCGAGGTCGCGCTGACCTCGTGGAGAGGGGACTTCGCCCGCGGGAACGCCGCGGCGCGCGCCGCCTCCTTCCGTTCTCTCCCGCTCTGCTTCCTGCCCCGGGCATGGGACGGGGAAAACGCGTTTGCACCGGTCGGGACGCTGACCGGGGAGCGGCTTTCGTTCCTCACCGCCCTGCCGGAGAACGTGACGGTCTCGGCGCTCAAGCGCTCCGAGGACGGGCGGGATCTCGTCCTCCGCGTGTACGAGAGCGCGGGGAAGGAAGCCGTGCTCCGCGCCGGGACGCGCATGAAGCGCACCGACCTGCTCGAGACCCCGACCGGAAAAGCGGCGAAACGGTACGTCCTGAAGCCGTTTGAGATCGCCACGTTCCGGATCGCAAAGGAAAAATAAAACGATCAAACGACATTTTATCCGCAGGAAAGGGACCGCTATGAAACGACCTCACGTTTACCGACTTCTGTCGATCTTTCTCCTCCTTCTCTGCCTGCCGGCGGCGCTCCCCGCGTTCCCCGCGTCGGCGGGGAGCACCGGTCTTGTCGGCTGGACCGCCTCCGGCGCGACCGCAGGCGACTGGTGGTATTATTCCCGCGACAATTCCGATACCGTGGTGTCGAACACCTTCGGGGACGCGCGCGGGGACGAGGGCAGGAGCGTGGTGCTGACCGCCGGGGAGATGAACCGGTACGGCGGCGACCGCATGACCTTCGCCTTCCGCTTCCGCGGGAACTGCGCCGACACGTGGGCGAACGTCGGGATCCCGGTGCAGATCGACCTCGACCGCTTTTCGTATTTCTATTATTCGCTTGCCTCCCTGCCCGCGGGCGGCGCGGTCGAGATCAAGTTCGATACCTCCCTCGCCGGAGCGACCGCGCTCACGGTGCGCGAGGCCGGGGAAGGGGAATTCGACCTCACGGAACTCTATCCGGAGGGCGGCGTCCGGAATTTCTGGGTCAACTTCGCGCTCGTCTGCCCGGCACGGCAGGATTGCGACTTCGTCTTCGACTACCTGATGATCGGGGACGCGGACGCCCTTTCCTTCGACGTGAACGACGTCGAGCGGACGATGGAGCCTTACGCCTTCGACTTTGCGGAGCAGGACTTCACCTACTACGGCAAGAACGACCGGGGCGACGTGATCCGCCGCACGGTCTCGCAGTGCAGGGACGGCGACTGCCCGCTGTATTTCGACACCGGCTATCCCGACGAAGCGCCGGGCGGCTCGCTTTACGCCTCCTTCGCCTGGCCGGCAGGCAGCGCGGCGGACTTCTTCCAGCGCTTTGCCTACCGGACGAAGGTCGACCTCGACGACACGCCCTATCTCTACTGCAAGATCGGCTTTGACCGCGGCGACTGGCTCGGCGTCGGCGCGACCGAATGCGACTTCGATCAGGCGGGACCCTCGGCGGGCCTGACCGAGGACAAGCGCTCGGTCCCCGGCGTCTACGCGATCGACGTCAAGGGTGCGCTCGGCGGCGGGGTCCGGGATCTCAACGTCGTCCTGACCTTCGCGGATATGAACTACGACGGCTCGGAGTTCACGGTCGAATATCTCTATTTCGGCAGCCGTGCCGAGGCGCCGGAAGAACTGAAAAAGGAAAAGGAGACCGCTCCGGTCACGGACCCGGTCACGGAACGGGAAACGGAGCCGCAGACCTCTCCGGTCACGGAGACCGAAACCGGGGAGCCGGAAAAGGGAAAGGACCTGACCGGTCTGATCCTGCCTGCTGCGTGCGTCTCCGCGGCCGCCGCGGCGGTCTTCATCGTCCTCTATATCAAAAAGAAGCGTAAACTCTTTCTCCTCGGTCTGCTCCCGATCGCCCTCTTCTGGATCTGGGCGGGGATCAAAGACCCGTTCGGAGCGGGGACGGATCCCCATCCCGAAGAGACCGAAGCCGAGACCGAGCCCTTCGTCCGTAAGCACTTCACCCCGTCCGAGGAGCCCGGTGCCCTCGTCCACGTGAAGGTCACCCCGTCCGAGACCGACGTGCTCCGGGAAAACGACGAGGGCAGGACCGAAAAGCTCGTCGTCCTTCGCATCGACAACCCCGACGGGCGGGCGTTTGAGCACCTGACGCTGGAATATCGGAACGGCGGAAAGAAAGCGGTGCGTGAGATCCTCCCGATCGAAGCCTCCGACCGCACGGTCTCCGACGTCTTCTATCTGGAAGCCCCGTACGAGGGCCTGCTCGACGCCGAACTGAAAAACGGCAGCGACGTGATCTGGAAGGGAACGCTTGAGATCACCGACGCGCCCGACCGCGTCACGATCCCCGCCTCCCCGCGCGTCTCTCTCTCCGATCTGGAGCCGGGGATGCTGCGCGGCGCGAACTACTTCAACCGCCTCGACTGCTGGGGCAGGGACTGGAACTATCCCGACTATACCGACTCGTGGCGGAAGGACCTGAATGAATCGGTCTCCCTCCTGCACCTCAACGCCATCCGCGCCTTTACGATCTTCGGGGCGGACGAACTGTGGGAGGAAGCGAACCTCCCGTCCGCCGAGGCGCTGGCACGGCTCGGCAGGTTCCTGTCGGTCGCCGACGAATGCGGGCTGAAGGTCATCCTCTGCCTCAATTCCGGGTCGAATCCGGGCTTCCTGGAGCGCTTCGCCGACAACGCGCGCTATCTGCGCACGATCGCCGAGCTGCTCCGCTACGACGGCCGCATCCTCGCCTTCGACCTCGCAAACGAGATCGACACGTATCAGGAACTGGAGAGCGAGCTTGCCTCCGGCAAACAGGGCCGTTTCTCCCGCTTCCTGACCGAGTGCTACCCCGCCCTCCGCGACGAGTGGGCGCCCGATCACATCACGATGGTCGGCACCGGCTTTAAGCTGGACAACCTGACGAAGCTCGGCGTTGAGACCGAGCTCGGCAGTTATCACGGCTATATCCAGTCCGACCTCCCCGCCGACCGCGTCGCCGACGGCTACGAGGCGAACTTCGACCGCGCGGCACCGTGGGTCATGGAGGAATGGGGCTATTCCTCCGAGGACAAGAGCGGCAGCGAGGACGAAGCGTTCCAGAAGAGGGTGTACGAGAGCTATCTCGCCGCCTTCGACCGCCTCTATGCCGACGGTTGGAACCTGCTCGGCACCTTCCAGTGGTGCATTTACGACTACGTCGGCGAGGCGAAGATCGTCGTCGTCGAACGGAAGAACGGCGTCATCCGTTCGGACGGCTCGCTCAAGCCCGCCGGAGAACTGCTCGCCGACTATTACGAAGCCAAAATGAAACAAATCCCCGCTCCGTGGGAAAAGGACGGTACGAAATGAAAAAGATCGAGCCGAATTACCGCTATTTCATGGAAGCCATGGCAAACCGCACGCCCGAACGGATGCCGCTCTACGAGCACAACATCGACCCGGGCTTCATCTCCAAGGCGATCGGGCAGCCGATGGAGGAGATCTTTGCGACTGACCCGAAAAAGTATTTCGCCCTCACGGTCTCCTTCTGGGAGGACTGCGGCTACGATACCGTCAGCTTCGAGCTCGGCATCCCGCCGTCCTGCCCCGGCAGCGGCTCCCTGCGCCTCCACACGCCGCCCCCGCTTTCGACCGGGGAGGAGATCGAAAACTACCCGTGGGACAAGATCCCCGACCTCTATTTCGCCGACAACGAGAGGAGCTTCACCCTCTTCGCCGAGGAAATGCGGCGCCACGGGGAGCTCCGCGCGCTCGGCGGACCCGGCTACGGCATCTTCGAGACCGTGCAGGACCTCGTCAGCTATCCCGGGCTCTGCTACCTCCTCGCCGACGAGCCGGAGGCGGTGGAATCCCTCTTCTCCCACGTCTCCGACCTCTACGCCGCGATCTGGTCGCGCTTCCTGCGGGACTATGCGGAGCCCTTCTGCGTCTGCCGCATGGGCGACGACCTCGGCTACGATTCGCAGACGCTGATCCGCCCCGACGACATCCGCCGCCTGATCCTGCCTGCCTATAAGCGCGTCATCGACCTCGCGCACGCGAGCGGCCGCCCGTTCATCCTCCATTCCTGCGGGAAGATCTTCGATATCATGGAGGACGTGATCGCCCTCGGCATCGACGCCAAGCATTCCAACGAGGATAAGATCGCCCCGTTCTCCGTCTGGGTCGAACGCTACGGCGACCGCATCTGCAACCTCGGCGGCATCGATATGAACGTCCTCTGCCTCGATCCCCCCGACGTCATCCGCGAAAAGACCCTCGCCTGCATCCGCTCCTCCGTCGGCCGCGGCGGCTTCGCTCTCGGCTGCGGCAACTCCATCCCCCACTACGTCCCCGTGGAAGGCTATTTCGCCATGCTCAATACGGCGAACGAGTATAGGGGTACGTGTTCTTTCTCTTAGAGAAACCGGTTCGCCGAAGGCGAACCGGGTCGCCTTCGGCGGACCGTACCAAAGAGGCAACCGCCGGACTTTTTTCAAAGTCCCCTCGAATGGAGTGCAGTCGT
>JAZLIW010000097.1:0-2206 GCA_045617585.1 Eubacteriales bacterium | reverse complement strand
AACCGAAATACAAGCTTATCGACATCGAGCAGGATACGGATATCGAAATGACGGATGATGAAAAAATCGATTTCGTTGCTGCACGTATTCTGAAAAAATACAGAAAAGCTTTTGAGGAACTTGCCAAATGATTAAATTCAGTCGTGAAAAGGTTTTGCTCCTTCATCAGATCGTTTCCGAGGCAACCGGCGGAGATCCGAACCTGAGGGATATGGGACTTCTCGACAGCGCGCTTGAATCGGCGTACCAGACATTTGACGGAAAAGAACTGTACCCTGCGAAGCAGGAGAAAGCGGCGAGAATCGGATACTCTCTGATATCCAATCACGCTTTCGTAGACGGAAACAAACGGATCGGGATGTACGTTCTGCTCACGTTCCTTGAGACGAACGGCATCCGGATCAATCCGACGAATGAAGACGTTGCCCGGGTCGGTCTTGCGGTTGCTTCCGGTGAAATGAAATATGATGATTTGCTGAAATGGATTTACGATAACCAATGAGCACAGCGGAGGTGTGATGCCTCCGCTTTTTATTTGGCGGGGTTCGTGCCGCATGAAGATCCGCGAACGCGGGGTGTCCTATCCCTATGAAGAATCGGCTCCGACGAATACGCTGCCCGGCTGAGGATCGACCGCCGAAAAAGAAGCAGGCACGGGAAATCCGGATCGAACAGACTGATCGGACATAGAAAACGGTCTTCCGTCTCAGGTACGCGGAAGACCGTTTTTCGTTCCTCTCCCGATCCTGCCGGATAATTTTCCTCCGCCCTTGCAAAAGCGGGGCGGATATGCTATACTGTTCCCGGAAACATCCGGGAACGGAAAACAGGAGGAACGGGATCATGTATCTTTCGGCAAGCTCATTTTTGGCGGCGCAGGTCGGCTTTGAAAAAACGATGGACCTTTACAAAAAGGCGGGGTTCACCGCGATCGACTGCGGTCTGAACTGTATGATAAACGACGCGGACCCTTTCTGCGGAGACGGCTGGAGAGAACGCGCCGAAGAGCTCCGCAGACACGCGGACAGGATCGGTCTGCCCATCAACCAGAGCCACGCGCCCTTTTCGTGGAGCAACGACAAATGGAACGATCCCGGCTATTACGGGACCGTCATCGCGCCGAGAGTGCTGCGCGCCATTGAGATCGCGGGGATCTTCGGGGTCGGGGTGCTCGTGATCCACCCGCGGCATCAGTACGTCTACCCCGGCCACGAGGACGAGATCTTTGAGATCAATATGAAATATTACAGAGAGCTGATTCCCTACGCCAAAGAAGCCGGGATCAGGATCGGCGTGGAAAATATGTGGCAGACCGACCCCCGCAGGAGGCATATCTGCGCCGACACCTGCTCGAAGATCCCCGATTTTATACGCTATATCGACACGCTCGACAGCGAGCAGATCACCGCCTGCCTCGATATCGGTCACACCACCCTCGTGGAGCAGCAGGACGAGCCGTGGGACTTCATCCGTGCGCTCGGGCACGACCGTCTGGGCGCGCTCCACGTCCACGACACCGACTACCGTTCCGACCTGCATTACCTCCCCTATATGGCGCAGATCGACTGGAACGAGGTCACGCGGGCGCTCGGCGAGATCGACTACCGCGGCGACCTGACCTACGAATGCAGCGGTCCGATGAACTTCAAGATCATGGATCCCGAAATGATCGACATCCTGCTGAAGCTCTACGTGGACGTCGGGAACCACCTCATCTCCAAAATCGACCAAAGCCGCGCGACACACTGAAGTGGTCGACACACTGAAGTGGTCGACGCGCTGAAGCGGTCGGCACGTTGAAGAACCCGGACCAAGGAAGAGGCTGAAAAACCGCACGCGCCGTCCGTTTTGCGTACGTACTCATGCAGTCAGCATTCGACACGCGCAAATCGCCCCCACCCCGCAAGCCGGGGCTTGCTCCCGCCGCCACCATAGGCATCCCGATCTCAAAGGCGCGGTTCGCCGAAGGCGATTCGGTTCGCTGAAAGCGAACCGATGCCGCGCCCGTAATCCCGTAGGGCGGGGGCTTGCTCCCGCCGCACCTTGTACGCGTCCCACCGCGTAAGGGGCGTTCTTCGCGCCGCGCCTCCGTCACCGTAGGGCGGGGGCTTGCTCCCGCCGCACCTTGTACGCGTCCCACCGCGTAAGGCGCGTTCTTCGCGCCGCGCCTCCGTCACCGTAGGGCGGGGGCTTGCTCCCGCCGCAC
>JAZLIW010000096.1:0-5380 GCA_045617585.1 Eubacteriales bacterium | reverse complement strand
AATCCGTGATATCCCGTTTCGCTCGCGAAATGGCAGGATGCGTTCCGATAATAATTTCCTTTGAAATAGTCACGTGGACCCCAAAGATGATCTTCAGGCAACGGCAACTGTTCACAATAGGATTTTTCGCTGATAAAAGGCGAACTCGGCAGATAGTCTCTTGCATAGTCCCACATCATAACAGCACGCTTCAGCACCTGACGGGTCAGAAGATTCTGCCCGGGATCGATGCGGACACCGTTCCAGCCGGTCGCCGCGACGTCACATTCATTGTCACCCGCCCAAAGCGCGAGGGAGGCGTGGTTGCGAAGCCGCTTGATCTGAAAGACCGCTTCCTCCTCCAGCTGCCGCATCGAACGGTCATCATTGGGATAGCAGGCGCATCCCATCGAAAAATCCTGCCAGACGAGAATACCGTGCCGATCGCAGAAATCATAAAACGTATCGGATTCGTAGACGTTTCCGCCCCAGCAGCGTACCATATTGCAGCCGATGTCGTCCAGCAGCGCAAGCGCTTTCGGATACCGCTCTTCGTCCGAACCGTGGAAGGGGCTCACCGGGACCCAGTTGGTACCCATGATAAATACCTTTTTCCCGTTCACCTCGAAGCGGAACTCGCCGCCCTCCCCGTCCGGATTCATATCCTCGTTGACGAGACGGATCTGACGGATACCGATATTCATCCGGTAATTGTCACACAGTTCCCCGCCCCGGTACAGCTCGACCGTCGTATCGTAGAGATCGGGGTCGCCGCTGTTTTTCGGCCACCAGAGATAAGGATTCTTCACATCAACACGAATCAATCCATCCGTATGCCAAAGGACGTCTTCAAAGGAAAAAGAACTGTCCTTACAGGTTCCAGTAATCTTTATGCAATAATCGGTAATATTATCCCCATCAACGGCTACCGAATAATGAAAATTAACAGCCGCACAATTCACGTCGCTTGAAATCGTTGCGGCGTAGATATCGCGGATGTAATTATTCTTTTTCGGCTCAAGCAATACGGGTTTCCAAATTCCTCCTGACACGATCCGCGGCATAATATCCCAACCGAACATATGTCCCGCCTTGCGAAAAACCAAAGAAGGATAATTATAACGCATTGCCGTATAACTCGGCGGAATAACAAAATCCCGAGCTGCTATACAGACGGGCTTGATATGAACCACCAGTTCATTTTTCCCGACGTGAAAATCGGGAAAAAGATCGAACGCGGTGAACATATTGTCGTGACTGCCGACAAATTCACCGTTAACGAAGACTTCAGCAACGGTATCCACGCCGCCAAAATGCAGAACGGAAGACGGATCGGCGACGTCGACTTCCGTCATATACCATAAATGAAGATTTTCCAGCTTCTGCGCCTGCAGGGTGTTTTCCGAAAAGAACAGGTCGGGAAGGAGCCCCGCACGCATCATATCGGTTTCAAAATTACCGGGAACCCGGGCGGGGATCACCGGAAAGCCAAAACGTTCAATATCCGAACGCGAGCGGACATCCAACTTCTCACACTTCTGATTCTCGCAATATGCCAACTCCCAATGATTCATATTAATACGTACCAATCGTCCCGGATAAAGGACGCATTGATATTTTTTCCTTTCACAAGAATAGCGCAGGGTCTTCTTCGCAAGAGAAATATTTATCCAAGCCGCCGATATTCAAGATTTATTTCTTCTGAGTCTTATTTTTTTCCTGTTATGTAATCCTAATGTCTTGGTATCTCCGAACAACTTTTCATTTACTTTGGGGTTCTTTATTTCTTGCGGTATTTCTTCCTGTTCCTAACTTTGTTCCCTGCATACAATGGCCAACGGACAAAGTTAATAATTGTGGAGGTTAGAAAAAAGAATCCGATGCTAATTCGTAGGATAATACTTATTATTTCATTGCTATAAGCTATATACACATTAAACATAATCAGCGCCACAATAAAGGAAATTAAATTGACCCAGAACATAGCATAATGCCAGGTAACAACTTCCTTGTGTATGTCAAGAAACAAAAATTTCCGCCAAAACCCTCTTTGCTTTTTTCTTTGGTTCCTCATTCGTTTCTTGCCGTAATGGAATTCGACATCATCCGAGAGGCATACAGAAAACGCTCCTAGGTATACCATCAAATATAAGCCTATAAGCAAAAAGGAACCAAATAACATATCAAAGAAAATCTTCATACTATTACCACAATACATCTTTCACGACAAATGAAATAGCCGATGCTGCTCCTGCTTTAAGCATTGGTTTTACCAAAAACTCTTTATACAAGTATTTAGTTTGCGATAAATAGTATTTTGCGCCTTGTCTGGCAACTTGTGTAGAACCCGAGAAGACTTTTTTAGTTAAGTTTCTGTTTAATGTGCTAATGTTTGCAGATTTCCCCATTCCGCTTCCACCAGCTGCGCCTGCAACTCCTCCAATTATGCCATCAATAACCATATCGCCAACATCAAAATTGTTAAAACCATTATTCTTTACAACTTGATTTGTTGCATTACCTGCCATTGAGATTGCAGCATTACCAGCAATTGAGCCAATCAACCCAACACCCGAAGCAGCAAGTAATCCACTTGCGACACCCGTTGCCATTGCCACCCCCAAACCATCTGACCAGTTCTTTCCAGATACCAAATTGCTAATAATCTGTACTCCACCGCCAATTAATGCCCCCCCAACAGCACCAATGATAAAATTCCAAAAGCGACCATCCTTATCCACACGCATAACTGGATTATTATCACAGTATGCGTATAGATTTTTGTCTGTGAGTTGGTCGGGCGTTGCTGTCAGTACATCTGTTGTATCAGGTGAAATAAACCTACCAACCTCAGGATCATAGTACCTGCTGGATACATAATAAAATCCCGTCTCGGTATCGTAGTAATAACCTCTGTACCGAATCGGGTTGATAACACCGATTCCGCTCGTGATCGTGTTCCCGTTCGCGTCGGTGATTGACAGCAACTTTCCCCAAGCGTCGTAGGTGTAATTGGCAGCTACCGTATTGTTTTCGCTTAGGATCGTGATCTTTGTTGCCTGATCGCCGTTCATGCTGATATAAGTTTCCCTAAAGCAGCCGCAGAGACCCGGCAGGAAAGTCAGTGACACGTTTGCAAATAAAATTTACAATTTTATTGTACCACATTTTCCGCCGGATGTCAATATTCCCCCGAAACGCGAAAAAACCGGGGCAGCAGACGGAACGGCACACCCAAAAACAGCAGATCCGGACCATGCCGGGTCTGCTGTTTTCATGATGGATTCCGTTATCCGTGTCAGATATCGTACTTGGAAAGGATCTCCGCGGGCGTGCGGCGGAGGAGGAGCATAACGGGCAGGACGCCGAAGAAGACGGAAGCGGCGATCAGGAGAATGAGGAGCGCCGCAGCCATCCAGACCGGGAAGTAGAAGATCGTCCCGAGAAGAACGCCGCCCGAAAGATAGATGATGAGAAGCGAGGAGAAGAGGAAGCCGGGCACGACGGTCAGGCAGACGAGCAGGAGCGCCTCGACCGCGAAACGGAAGACGAGGTTCCGCTTGGTCACGCCGATGGCGCGGGCGATGCCGACCTCACGCACGCGGTGCATGAAGGACGCGCGCATGATGAAGAAGACGCAGAGGCACATCAGACCCACCATGACGAGGATCGTGACCGCGCCCGCGATGATCTCTCCCTTGCCCTCCGCGAGCATATCCCGGAAGATCGAATCGGGCGTCACGAGCAGATCGCCGTATTCCCGGGCAAGGAACTCCTCCGCCGCTTCGGGATCGGAGGCGTGGAGGACCATGTGGTTCTGATAATAGACCCCACCGTCAGCCCAGGTCTCCTCGTAGGAATCAAAGGCGTACACGCTGACCGCTTCGTCCGAGGGTCCGACGCAGCCCGCCAGGGCGATATAATCCGCGTCGGAAAGCACCTTGGTCGGCTTGCTCTGTTTCGTTGCGGAATTCATGAAGGCTTCGTATCCCGGATAGAAATCATAGATCGCGATATTCTCGAACGCGGCGTAAGCCTCGCGGAACGTATCGTCTCCGATCGTCTGCATCGAATCCGGCCATTCGCCCGTCTTCTCCCGATACTTCAGGCAGGCGTAGGCGTCATAGCAGCTGCCGAGCGGGGAGGTCTGATAAGCGCTGCCCGTTCCGAGCCCGACGGATTGACCATTGAGCTGTTCCAAAAGGTACAGATACGCCCTCATGTCCCCGGTCTCGGCATAATACCACAGTTCGGGGGTCATGTCCCGGGAGATCCACGGGACGTAATTGCTGACCAGCAGACGGCAGAAGTCGCGGAAGGCGCCTTCCTGCGGGAAGACCTCAAACACCCACTCGCAGGTCTTCCGGAACGCCTCCGCCTCGTCCGCCGCGTTTTCCGCGTAATCGCTCGCCGTCGTGATCGCGAGCCCGGTCTTGTCAAGGTACCAGAGGTAATAATCGGTCAGTCCGTTGAAGGTCGCGCTGCGGTCGGAATACACAACGCGGAAGTCCTGCCCGAAGATCCGTACGTTCTCCCCTGCCTCAAGGATCCCGTCGAGGATAACGATCTCGCCCTTCCCCGGCGCCGTGCCCCGGTAGGATCCCTGCCGAGACATCGCGTAGACGCCAGCCGCGGAGGTCAGATCCTCGGCACCGGAATGGATCCGTTCCGCGAAGGCGAGGGGATCCATGTAGAGCATCCGCTCGTCCGAGAGGACGACGCCTGCGATGCGGATCAGGCTGCTCTGACCGTAGCTCCCTCTGATCGAGCTGATCAGCCCGATCAGATCCTCATATCCGTCGAGATAGGCGGCGGAGGAGGATTCGATCAGTTCGTCGCCGAGCGCGGTCGTGATCACCACGCCGTCGGGTCCCGCGGGGGTGGCGGTCCCTGCCGCCGTCACCGGATCCCGGAGCAGCGTCAGCGGCGCGGCGTAAGCGCTGCCCTGAACGATCGGCGCCCGCGCGGTCATGAACTGCGCGGTCTCGAAGGTAAACAGCTCCTCCGCCCCCCAGACCGAGGCGCCGGTCAGCCACTTGCCGTCGATCCCCGCGGTGACGGGCAGATCGTTCAGATGAGAGAAGTCGCCGTCCGGCGTCAGCCGGACGAAGAAGAGGTTCGGGTCGTGGTCCCGGTAGAGATCGACCAGCCCGCGGATGCTGACCGCGGAGATCGCGGTCGTGAAGACGATGACGATGGCGAGCAGTGCCAGCGTCACGCGGAGCAGGACCGTGCCCTTTTTCTGTTTTTTCGCGAAATTGTCGTTCCACGCGGAGGAAAGCGCGTTTTTCCAGCTGTACAGCCGCCCGAAGTGCTTGCCCTCAAACGGGGTCAGTGCCGACATATCGAGCTCGTGCCGCGGCTCTGCCCCGGATTTCTCCGTTCCGTCGGACGTTTCCGA
>JAZLIW010000095.1:0-22026 GCA_045617585.1 Eubacteriales bacterium | reverse complement strand
ATTTGCCGCGTCATGGGAGGCAGGTTACTCTTCCGTCCTCCTTTCGCGCTTGCGCCTCGGATTCAGAACGAAGTATATAAGCGGTATCGCGATCAGGCAGATACCGGTTATAACGATGGGGCAGACGCCGTTCCCGCCCGTTGCGGGAAGGACGACTGAGAGATTATTGGTGACCGTTACCGTAACGTCGAACTTCGGCATCTGGGTCAGCGTGTATTTATCTCCGATGACCAGATTGCCGTAGGGATCGCCGCTGTCCGTGACCTTCGCTTTGATCTTCGGACACCAGCCGTCGTGCGATAATTCTTCGATCTCCACACTCATATCGTTAAAGAGCGGGATCGTAAAATGACCGTTATGAAGGATGTCGAACGTCACAATATCGTAAATGCCGGAACCCGTAGTCGACTCGATAAACTTGACGTTTGATACCGATGCTTTGTCAACGTCTCCTTCAAAGCGTTTCAGGTCCGCAGGTGCATTGCTGTTTTTGTCCTTAGCGGTGATCCTGATCGTAAAAGGTACGGTTTCGTCCAGTACTCCGCCGTTGACCTTCTTTTCTATCGTTAGTTTTTTGGGTTTCTTCTGGTTGACGAATTCAATTATCGTATCTTCATTATTTTTAAAAGTCGGTGTGGACTTCAAACGGATGACATCATAATCTTTTCCTTTGATTTTAACTGTTTCCGTGACCGTCTCCTGAATGGTGCCATTTAATTTGATCGTTGTGACGTAATCCTGGTCAACGACTTCCCAGACAGTATATTCCTTGTCGATAATTCCAAAAAAAGGATGATCATCGCCGTTTTTCAGTTTGAAATCCACATCATCCTCTGTCGGAGACGTGCTGGTACGCGGCTTGTATTTGATCCAGAAATCAAATTCATCTTCCTTGTCGCTAATAGGATTGCCTTTTTCGTCAAGGACCTTCTTTTTTACATCTGCCGAAGTACTAAAACGAAATACAGAAATCTCATCATATGTACCGAATGCACCGGTAGGATTTGATCTGTTGGAAATCATAAATGAATAATAACCGTTTTCGTCCGGCTGAATGCCCTGAAAATCACCGTCATCATGTACTACAGTCCCCCAGGTACCGTCCCAGGTCAATCCTCTGTCGTCATTCGTATAAATATACTTATTGCCTCTGCCGCCGAACTGCCAATACCACTTATTGTTTGCGCCTTGGTTCCCAAGGCAAACGTCCGGCATAATGAGTTTATTTCCTGCTGCATCCTCAATCCACGCAACATACGGAATACTAACATAAACGCAAGGAAGAGAGTCTGCCTGACGCGTCGTCTGCGCCATGTTTCCTAGGTTTCCTTTCCTTGCCACATAGATGCAGCACTCCACTCCGTCGATTACCAGATTATCATCAAGAGCAGTCCCTTTATTGGTAATGACTGTGCCTGACCCGATAGGGGCGTTAGGAAGATTATTTATGCTGATACCCGTATTCCACGAATACGGTATACCCAATAGTCCAATAGCAGGAGAGTCAATTAAATTATTAAAGTCTCCGCGGATTTCCTGGGGGCGCGAGGCAATATTACTATAATCCCACATCGTAAAAAGGTCGTCGGTGTAGCTCGTAACATCGGTAAAAGTACAGGCAATATAATTGCCTTCGGAATCCACTTGATTAAACTCGATCGTGACTGTCCTCGAAGTCGCAGAAGAAGTGGTGCATTGGATGCCCCTTACATCATTGACCGTTGCCGCGGTGGTGTTAAGGTTATTCGGTCCGACCGTCACGCTCCTGATTGCCGTGGTATCCGTAATACCGTACCCGCTGAGCTCGCTTCGAACGCCAAACGCTTTCAGCAGTTCTTCCGCAGGGGTAAATCGAGTAACAAGATTGTAGTTTTCATTTACCGTAATTTTTACGGATGTCGCATCGAATACGTTGATCCCGATCTCGGTTCCGTCATTGAAACGGACGGTCAGTATTTCCGCCGATTCAAATGCCCGGAGAGACGTCAGCGTCCAGTCGCCGTCGACTGCCTCGATCTGCAGCAGCTCGGGATCGGTAAATCTGACGGAAGCTATTTCCTCTGTCAAACGGTCGATCTTCAGCTCGGCAAACAGATCGGAAAGATCCATAGAAGTCATACCCGGCTGATGGTATTCCCCATCCCCGAAATAATAGTCGACCGTAAACACATAAAACACGTAGACGGAAAAGCCGTCCGTGTGGAAGCAGAGATTTCCGTCCTCGTTCACCTGAGACCGGACCGCCGCCACTGAGCTGTCATCGCTTTTGATATGAGCGACCGCAAGTCCGTCCGCCGGTGCGTCAATGTCAAGGTGCTCCACCGTAACACTCACGGAATCGTCAGGCTGCCATTCCATTCCGTCCACGAAAATCTTGATGTCGTACGCGACGTAAGAGGTCATCGAAGCTGCCTTCTCTTCACCGAAATATGCGGCAAGATCATCGGCAGAGAAAGAAACCGCCGTGATCCGGACTTCCGCCCCTTCGGGGATCGCCCCGGTCACCGCCGCGACCGCACCGTCATAGGCAGGGGCGGAAATGATCGTTCTGATTTTCAAATTATTATCGGTCTTTATCCTGCATTGAGCGGAATGCGTATGTTCAGAGATCGTGCATCTGAGTTTGCCGTCGGCAAAATAACAATCTTCAGTATGCGTATGCTCCGTTTTCCCGCAGAAAAACTCTTTATCGTTCCCCTTCGGCGCATCAAAGCAGGCGTCGGTATGCTTGTGCTCTTCCTTGCCGCACCTCAGTTCTCCCTTGGAGTCATAGCAAAAATCCGTATGAACGTGTTCTTCCAGCGGACAGATCAGCGTACGCTCCCACGTAATAGCCGGAATGATCAGCGCATAGGTCGTAATGAACACAACAACAGCAGCCAGTATCGTCAGGACACTGCGCATCGTGCGTTTTATTTTCCAATTTCTGCTGTTATCAATTACACTCATTCTGATTCACCGGTTTAACGATTCTCCAAAGTGCCGATGCTGCTCAGCGGCCAAATTTTGAATACGATTTTTCCAACAACGTTATCAATGTCGATACAACCGACCGAAGTATTTCTGCTGTCTATTGACGTTTCACGGTTGTCACCCATCACGAAGATCGACTCGGGCGGCACCTGACACGGCAGGATAATATTTGTCTCTCCCAGCGCTTTACTGCCTTCGGCAAGATACGGCTCGTCGAGCGGTTCTCCCTTGATCTCATCGTAAACGTATACGTTCCCTTCCGCATCAATATCAACCCACTGCCCCTCAGTCGCCAACACGCGCTTGACGAGCAGCTTGCTTCCGAAATATACGCCCACCACGTCACCGGACTGAAAGGAAGAGCCCTTGATCGAAACGACGATCTCTCCCTCGTTCAACGTGGGATTCATGGAACTGCCGTAAATTCTCAGTACCGGCATAAGCAGAACGGCAACGAGTACCGCACATGCCGCCACGACGATCAACGTATAAACCGTGCTTTGAAGCAGCTTTACGAACCTCTCTTTATGTTTGATCCGTTTCAGTTCGGTTTCAAGCATTGAAACGTTGACCGCGTTTTTTTGCTCGCTTTTCATTTTCATGATCTTCATCAAAGGCGCTTCTCTTTTCCGGCTGCTTCGCAAATAACCCCGAACGATGCCCTTTATCTGCCATCGTATTCACCATAAAGAAAAACGTCTCTGCAGGAATACGGAGAAGCAACATAATCCGTATTATGTAACCGTGCAGAGACTTCTTTTGATTATCAGTATAGTGCGTAAGGGAAAAATGAGTACAAAAACAACAGCCCTATACTATTTTTAAAAAAAATCTATATAGGGCTATGTTTCTATGCGTTTTTACAAAACAAAACATAATTTCAAACCGAACTTTTTTAAAAAAGCACTTGATTTTTCATATACGACGTGATATAATATTTTTGTATTGATTTAGGTTGTTCTTTATTTGACATCTGTATCAACATAATACGGATTATGTCATCCGGACGCTTCGAGCGTCCTTTTTTATTCCGTATTTATATAATGAGCCGCATCTGCTCCATACGTCTGCGGTGCTCGATGCCCGTGGAAATGATATAAATGCGTGTCGTGTTGATACTGCTGTGTCCGAGAACGTCGGCAAGCTTGGCGATATCCTTTTCAATGCCGTAGAACACCCGTGCGAACAGGTGCCGCAGATTGTGCGGGAATACCTTCCGCGGATCAACGTCCGCGTCCGCGCAGAGGTTTTTCATCTCTTTCCAGATCACCGTGCGACTGGTCGGATTTCCGTGCTTTGTCGTAAAAACAGGTCCCCCCTTGATATCCCGTTCCCGAATGAAGGAACAAAGCTTCTTTTGCAGGCTCTTCACGATAAACACGGTTCGTGTCTTTCCTTTGAGAGATACGGTGGCCTCGCCGCGTCTGACAGCCTCCACTGTAATGAATTTCAGCTCGCTGACACGGATGCCCGTTCCGCAGATCGTTTGAATGATCAGATTCAGACGTCGGTTTTTCTTTTTTTCGGCAGCACGGCAAAGCCGCTCGTATTCCGCTTTCGTCAGTTCCTTTTCCTCGGGACAGAAAACCTGCCGCTGAATTTTCAAAGACTTCACGCGCAGATCGTGCCTTCCGAGAAACGAAAACAGGCTGTTCAGGCTGGCGATCATGGAATTGATGCTCCGCGCGGCGTAGCCGTCATCAAGCAGCTTCTGCTTGTAGGAGATGACGGTTTCTTTCGCCAAATCATTGCCGCCGCAAAATGCGGCGAATACCCGGATATCCCGCAGATATTTTTCCTTCGTTGCGTCGCTTTTTTCCTCCTCTGTCAGTTTTGTCTGATATTGTCTGATGACGTCTTCTGTGATGATTGTTCCGTTCATTGTTTACCTCCGGATAGTCGTTAACATTATTTTACCCGAAAAGTATGGCGTGAATTTGGTTTTTCATCATTTTAATATAAAACTTCCGACCCGTTCGAATCCCTTCATATTGATCAAAAACGAAAAGCATCCTGACAAGCAGGATGCTTTTCGTTTTTGGCGGAGGGAAAGGGATTCGCTCTCGCCTGCGGGCTCGGTCAGGGTCGGGTCTGACAGCCCACCGGGCTGTCATTCACTTCCGACCCGTTCGAATCCGGTCATATTGATTAAAAACGAAAAGCATCCTGACAAGCAGGATGCTTTTCGTTTTTGGCGGAGGGAAAGGGATTCGAACCCTTGTGGGATTGCTCCCAAACGGTTTTCAAGACCGCCTCGTTATGACCGCTTCGATATCCCTCCGGATCTTTGCGCCGTCCGGGACTCCGTTTTTGCGACTCCCGACAGGCAACGTATTTATATTATCACAACGCGGCGTGAATGTCAATCTGTTTGCCGCAAAAAAAATCAGGAAAATATCAAATACATCTTGCATTTCTGATAATTTTGTGATATGATAGATACACTGATGAAATTTATACGCTCGCTGACGGTTGATCCGCCGTCTCGAATTGCAGGAGGAACATATGGATATCGTACTTTCTATCATTCTCTTTATTGCCGCTATTTTTCTGATCGTTGCGGTCCTGATGCAGTCCGGGAAGTCCCACGGTCTGTCCGGCTCCATCGCCGGCGGTGCCGAGACCTTCTTCGGCAAGACCAAGGGCAAGACCTTTGATCAGAAGCTGTCCAAGCTGACCACGATCGTCGCGATCGTCTTCGTCGTCCTTACGCTCGCCGTTTTCGTCGCGCAGAAGGATACCGAGCTTGATTACGTCAAGAACAACACGAAGGACGCAGAGACCACGGTCGCAGTCGCAGAGACCAACGCAGACACGCAGTAATTGATCGAGAAGCAGGGCGGTTCCCGTTTTTTGGGGAACCGCCCTTTTTTTGTTCCGTCAGACGTTCTGGCGGGACGTACTCCCTGCCCTGCCCGCAAAAAACAGAAAACCGAGGAGGAGCAGCAGTTCCCGTCCCTCGTTTACGTCATCCGCGGATCCGGTCAGGAACAGAAGGATCAGACCGAGAAGCAGCCAGTCGTCATCCGCAAACGGAACACCGGAAGCGGAAGGGAGCAGTGCCCTGACCGCGGGGAGCGAGAGGGGGCGCTTCTTTTCTCTCCCGTAGGACGCCCGGTCCTCAAGCGGGAAGCGGGCAAAGGTCGGTTCCGCCGTCCTCTGCCCCTCCTCCCCCATTCCTGCGGGAGATCCTGTTTCCGCCGAGGCCCGGACCGGGGGAAAGGCGGTTTCATCGTGCTTTTCCCCCGCCGTGCGTTCTTCCCGTTCCCGCGGAAGCGCGGGTGCGGGGACCCCTGCCATCGCCGTACCCGAATAATCGGGCGGCGGCGACACGGAAAACGTCGGTCGGTAATTCCTCGTGTACATCAGTTTCCTCCCCTTTCCGCTGCCGCTTCTCCCGCCCGCAGGACCTGCATGACCGACATTACGCGGACGAGGGATTCCGCTGCCTCCCGCCGCGTTTCGTTCAGGAAAGGGCAGAGCGCCCGCAGCAGGCGGACGCGGTCCGCGTCGTGTACGGCGGTCCTGCCCTGCGTTTCCGTTCTGCGTTCCTCCGCGGGACGTGCGGGGCCGGCTTCCGCCCGGGGGTCATCGGCGCCGCTATCCATGCCGTCTTTGCCTGCCGGGTCTGCCGCGGCAGCCGTGCCGACTGCGCCCATGACGCTCCGCGCGGCGCTCATGACCTTTCCCATCATCTCGGGGTCGCCCAGCAGCTCGTTCAGCCGCGCGGAAAAATCACTGTTTTCCATTCCGTCTGATCGCCTCCGTCAATGCCGCGGCGTCTTTTTCGTTCAGCCTGCCGAGCATCTTTTCCAGCTCTTCCGGCCGCGTACGGACGAGACGGTTCCTTACCATGGGGAGATGCCGCATCGCCGCGTTCTTTTCCCGTTCGGATACGCCCATTGCCTCCGCCGCCTTCGTGACCAGTTCGCCGAGCGTCCTGTCGTCCACGGTCTTCAGGAGCCCGATCAGTTCTTCCCCTTTGCTCATTTTTCCGTTCCTCCTCTTCCTCACCGCTTCTCCGACACAAAATTATTTTTCTTTTTTTCGGAAAAACGGCGGTTTGCTATGGATTTCATATTTATTTTATGTTATAATGATATGAAGTGTTACCTTTTCACCGCCGGGAAGCGTACGACGGCTAAAGATAATATAAAAGGAAAGGAACGAAGCGATGGATCTGCTCGTATTTTCCGACTCTCACGGCATCGCGGGGCGGATGGAGACCGTCCTGAACCGCTGGAAGGTCATGCCCGATTTTGCCGTCCATCTCGGGGACGGAAACGCCGAGTTCGAGGCACTTGCCGCGCGATACGCCCATACGCGCACAGTCTTTACCTGGGTCGCCGGGAACGGCGAGGACTATACCGTTTCCGCCGCGCTCCGCGCTCCGGCAGGCAGGGTCCTTCCCTTCGGTCCCTTCCGCTTTTACCTCTGTCACGGGCATCGGCTCGGCGTCAAATCCGGGACCGATCCGCTGATCCCCTTTGCGCGGAACAACGACTACGACGCGATCCTCTTCGGTCATACGCACGAGGCGTATCATGAGGTGATCTCCGCCGAGGAGATGAGAAGAGACCGTCCCCTGCACCTCTTCAATCCCGGCAGTATCTCCTATCCGTCGAACGGAACGCCTTCCTTCGGCGTCGTGACCGAGGTAGGCGGCGTGCTGCTGTTCAGCCACGGGACCGTATGAACGGAGGGAACGCATGAGAGACACGCCCGTCAAGCACCACGGAAACGCCTGGGCGGCGCTCGCGCTCTATCTGATTCTCGCCGCGCTCGGCATCGTCGGCAGATCCCTGCTCCACAGCCCTCTCCGCTTCGTTTTTCTCGGCGTCGGCGCCGCCGCGCTGATCCTCGCACTCCAGACCGCGTCCCGCTTTCTGCTCGGCTCCTACGAATACTATCTGACCGCAGCCGCGGATCTGGACCGGCACAACGATCTGACCGTCCTGCGGATCCAGGCAGGCAGACGGACGACCTCCGCCCGTCTTTTCCTCTCCGATCTCGTCGGCATCGAGTTCTCGCCCGCAAGAAAGGCGCTGAAAAAGAAGTACGGTCCCATCGGTCGATATTACGACTACTGCCCCGACCTGTTCCCGCGGGACTGTTACGTCTTCGTTTTCCGATACGGAGACGGTCTCGTCGCGCTCTCCCTGCAATGCGCGGACGCTTTTGCGCTCACTGCAAAGGCACGTGCTCCCATGAAGCCTCCGTCTGCCTGACCGAAGTCGGTCGGGTATGCCGCACCGCGGCAAATTCACCCATGAAAGGACGCTTTCGCTTCGCGAAGGCAAAAGGGTTTTCCTATGAAAGAAATGCTCCTCTGCAAATACGGTGAGCTCATCCTGAAGGGGCTCAACAAAAATTATTTCGAGACTTATCTGCTCCGCACCATCCGTCACCGCCTCCGCACCGTCGGTCAGTTTGACGTCTCAAACGCGCAGAGCACGATCTACGTCGAGCCCCTGACCGAAAACGAGGACATCGACGCCGCGGAAGACGTCTTATGTAAGATCTTCGGTCTGATCGCCGTCAGCCGTGCCGTCGTCGTCGAAAAGGACATCGACAAGATCACCGAGGCGGCGAAAAACTACATCCCGAAGTTCCTGCGCGGTGCACGGTCCTTCAAGGCGGATTCCCGCCGCTCGGACAAGCGGTTCCCGCTCACCTCCCCGCAGATCTCCGCGCGCGTCGGCGACGCGGTCGGCGATATGTGCCCCGACGTCGCGATCGACATGAAGCACCCCGAGATCGTCGTCATGACCGAGATCCGGGAAAAATACGCCTTTATCCACGCCGGCAGCGCGAAGGGCGCGGGCGGTATGCCGATGGGAACCGGCGGACGCGCGCTGCTTCTCCTTTCGGGCGGGATCGACAGCCCGGTCGCCGGCTTCATGATGGCGAAGCGCGGCGTGACCGTGGACGCCCTCCACTTTGAAAGCTACCCCTATACCTCCGAGCAGGCAAGAGACAAGGTACTGGAGCTTGCCCGTCTGATGACCGCCTATACCGGAAAAATGACGGTCCACGTCGTTTCCGTCACCCGACTGCAGGAGGAACTGCGTGACCGCTGCGACGAGGAATACTTCACCCTGCTCCTCCGCCGCTCGATGATGCGCATCGCCTGCCGGATCGCGGCGCAGTACGAGGAATCCGCGCTGATCACCGGTGAATCACTGGGACAGGTGGCTTCGCAGACCATGCCCGCACTGGTCGTCACCGACCACGAGGCGGACCGTCCCGTCTTCCGTCCGCTGATCGGCATGGATAAAGAAGAGATCGTGCAGATCGCGCGCCGCATCAACACCTACGAGACCTCCATCCTCCCCTACGAGGACTGCTGCACCGTTTTTACGCCCCGTCATCCCAAGACGAAGCCGGAGCTCTGCAAGGTCGAGGCAGAGGAACGGAAGCTGGACCTCCGCGCGCTCGAGGACGAGGCAGTCGCCTCCGTCGTCCACTACCCGGTCGAATCCTACCGCATGGAATGACATATCCGGAAAACAATTTGTGCGAATTTGGTAAACTTTTATCGCACGCTTCTTTTTCTATTGACATATTAGAAGAAAAAGAGTAAAATATCTGTATTATGAGCATTTTGGGCTCAATGCGGCACTGACGCACCGTGCCGTTACGGGCCTTTACTCATTATAACATCTTATCCACATAAGGAGGTGCACATGTCACCATACATTATCGGTGCGATCATTGCCGTACTCGGCATTGCGGGCGGTATCGTTTACGCGATCGTCAGCAAGAAGAACTTTGAAAAGAAGTTCGTTGCCGACTATGAAAAGGAAGTCGGTTCCGCTGCGGAAAGAGCAAAGCAGATCGTCGACGAAGGGATCAAGGAAGCCGAGACGCGCAGAAAAGAAGCGCTGCTCGAGGCGAAGGAACAGATCCTGCAGCAGAAGAACGAGGCGGAGCGGGAACTCAAGGAACGCCGCAACGAGGTCGCAAGGACCGAACGTCGTCTCTCCTCCAAGGAGGAATCCCTTGACCGCAAGACCGAAAACATCGAGCGCAAGGAAGAGACCCTGAACCGCAAGATCCGCGAGAACGAGGAACTGAACGCAAAGATCGAAGAGCTTCGCGCGCAGGAAACCGTCAAACTCGAAGAAATCGCGGGGCTGACCGCCGAGCAGGCAAAGGATCAGCTGATCGCGGGCATGGAGGAACAGATCCGCCACGAGACCGCGATGAAGATCGTTGAAGTGGAATCCCAGTTCAAGGAAGACGCGGAGCAGAAGGCGCGCGAGATCATCGCGCTCGCCATCCAGCGCTGCGCGTCCGATCAGGTCTCCGAGACCACCGTCTCCGTCGTTCCCCTGCCCAACGACGACATGAAGGGACGCATCATCGGCAGAGAAGGCAGAAACATCCGCACCATTGAAACGCTGACCGGCGTTGAGCTCATCATCGACGATACGCCCGAAGCGATCACCATTTCCGGGTTCGATCCCATCCGCCGCGAAATCGCGAGACTGGCTCTCGAGAAGCTGATCTCCGACGGCCGTATCCACCCCACCCGCATCGAGGAGACCGTGGAAAAAGCACGCAAGGACGTGGAATCCATGATCAAGCAGGCGGGCGAACGTGCCACCTTTGAGGTCGGTATCCACGGCATCAACAACGATCTCGTGAGAATGCTCGGACGTCTCCGCTTCCGTACCTCGTACGGTCAGAACGTTCTTCAGCACTCCATTGAGGTCGCGCACATCTCCGGGATCATCGCCGACGAGCTCGGCGTGGACAGCACGCTTGCGAAGCGCGCGGGTCTGCTCCACGATATCGGCAAAGCGATGACGCAGGAGGTCGAAGGTTCCCACGTTCAGCTCGGTGTCGACATCGCCAAGAAATTCAAGGAATCCCGTGACGTCATCCATGCGATCGAAGCGCACCATAACGACGTTGAGCCTCAGACCATCATCGCGATGATCGTTCAGGCTGCCGACGCCGTTTCCGCCGCAAGACCGGGCGCAAGACGCGAAGACCTTGAAAATTACCTCAAGCGTCTGCAGAAGCTCGAAGAGATCGCCAACTCCTTCCCCGGCATTGACAAGTCCTACGCCATTCAGGCGGGCCGTGAGATCCGCGTGATGGTCAAGCCCGAGGAGGTCAACGACGATCAGATGATCATCACCGCGCGTGAGATCGTCAAGAAGATCGAGAGCAGCATGGAATATCCCGGACAGATCAAGATCTCCCTGATCCGCGAATCCCGTGCGGTCGACTACGCAAAATAATATCCGAATCTCCCGAAAGCACCGGTTCCCCGGTGCTTTCTTTTTGGCAGAATGTAAAAGCCGGGGCCGCATCGTTTCCGCGATACGGTCCCGGCTTTTGTTCCGGTCAGGAACAGATCATTCTCATTCTTCCGGCAGCTCGGTGCTGTCAGTCAGGATATCGGTCGATTCAAAGGTCACGATCTCGAGGATCGGTTCTTCGTATTTTTCCATGATGTTTTTCCTTTCTATCAATCATGAAGCACGATCGGGTTTACGCAAGGTAAGCTGCCGCTGCCTGATAATAGGCGTACAGAGCGGCGACGGCATCCTTGACCGCGTCGGACTGTGTCGTGCCGCGCAGAACGCTTTCCGCATAGGACAGCGCCGAGAGGGTGATGGACCGGGTCCCCTTCACCGTCACGGTAAATTCATCCGCCAGCTCATTCGCGGCGATCCCGGGGATGGTCACGCTGTATTTCCCTTCGGAAACGGCAGCGAAGCCGTAATCGGAGCAGGTCACGCCGTTTTTCGTCACGGCGATATCGGAAGAAGTCAGAGCCGTCTCGCCGTCCGTATAAACGTACAGAACGAGCGCAGTCTCAGATTGAAGACGCAGGGTCTTCGTGATCTTTTCAACGCCCTCCGCGGAGCCGTTTTCGACCGCGCAGTAGGAATCGGGAAGGAGAGAAGTGTCGGGAGCGGTATTGTAACGGATCATTTCCGCATGATCCGTGCCGATCGTCCAGCCGTTCGTCTCAGACAGTGCAAGCTGCGCGTAGTAACCGTAATCGGCGAGCGCCTTGACCAGATCCAGCGCTTTCAGGCACGCGGCGTCTCCGCGCGCCGCGTTTTCAGCGACGGCTTCGATATACTCCTTCACGGAATAATCTTTGGAGACCGATTTTTCGTTCCCGTCGCCGTAGTAATAGGTCGCGGTGATGGTATCCGCCATCTCGATCGCGGTCACCTTGCAGGTAAAGCGGTATCTGCCGTCCGCTTCCGGCGTGACGTCGCTCAGCTTGACCGTTTTGGTCTTTCCGGCGACCTCAAACTCCATATAGGCGTCCTCGGTCTTTGCGGGACCGCGGAGCGTCATGTAGAAGTTCATATCGATGTCACCGTTCAGCGTCGCACTCGCGGTATCGAATTTCGCCGTATCGTTGTAGGTGAGCACCGGCTCACTCCCGGTCATGTTCGGCGTAGAGCTGACGCACATTTCCAGCAGACCGTCGCGGATACGGAAGCCGTAAATGTTGTCGCTGACCATATAGGTCGACGGATCCAGCGAATAGACCGTTTCCGCCTCGGTATCGCCGGGAACGTAGCGGTAAACGCTCTTCGGACCGGAGTAGTACAGCGCTTCCCCGTCGGTCGCGAGGCGGCTGAAATTGCCCGGGTAATAACCGGTCGCACTGACCCTCCACAGCATGCTGCCGAGGTCCAGAAGTTTCGTCGTGTCGGTGCCGCCGTTCCAGCGATACAGAGCGGGAGCGCTCTCATCGTTGTTCAAATAATAGACCGAACCGTTCAGAAACACGAAGGCGGACTGGTTGCTGCCTGCCCACGGCCAGACGCTGCTTTCATAGGTCGTATCGCTCGGTGTACGGTCGTAGTCGTTCTCGTCGTGAAGATTACAGATCGAACTGAGCGTAGCCGTGGAAACGAGGAAATGCGAGCGCTGGACGAAGCCGATCGTATCCCAGACCGGGTCGTCGTGCGTCACGTCGATATGGTATTCCTTCCCGTTAATCACGACGGCGTTCCATGCGTGGCAGTCCAGATCGGAGGTGATCCGGCGCGTCGGGATCCCGAGGCGGTTCATCAGATAACTGAACGCCTTGGAATAGCCGTCGCAGACGCAGATACGGTTGACCAGCGCACCGTAGAGATTGTAGGAATCATCCGGAACGTGCCCGTCCAAAAGATTCTGATAATCGTATTCGCACCAGAGGGCAAGACGGTCGTGAAGAACGATCGTCTTTTCCAGATCGTCGAGCGTGCTTTCCTTCAGACCGTCGAGAAGGACCGCTGCCGCCGCGCGGAGCTCGGTGATCTGTTCGTCGGTATAGTATTCCAGGACCAGACCGCCGACTACGCCTATTTCATAGTAGTAGTATTTGACGCTCTCCACGGCAATGCCGTTTTCAAGGGAAAGCAGAAGGTCCACGAGATAGTGGAAGCAGCCGCTGTCGATCGAATAATCTTTGAGATCCAGCGTGCCGGTCTTCGCGGAAAGCTCCATGACCATGAGGCCCTTGATCTCAGTGATCTGCGCGTCGGTCAGCCCGAGTGCCTCGGCGTAATCGTTTCCCTTGCCGGTCCCGGCATAGTAGAGCATCACCTCGCCCTGCTGTGCACCTTCCGGTATCTCCGCGGCAGACGTGAAGACGGGAACGGAAAGAAGCATCAGAAGAACAAGAAATACGGTCAAAACGGACTTGAACTGTTTTTTCATTGTTTGTATTTCTCCTTTTTTTATTCGCTGTTTTGATTATATCATGAGACGCATCATTTGTCAATATCATTCATGCCGGTCCCAGCAGTCCGAGTGCGTCCGCACGGAGCCAGCCCTCAGCTGCTGCGCCGTTGCCCCAGTCGTAGATCGTGAAGATCCCGATGCCGAGGCCTTCGCGGTCGACCGCGCCGTTGTGACCGTAGTTCTCCATCATAAAGCCATAATCCTCTTCCCCGAAGAAGCCCCAGCATTTTTTCCACTGTGCCGCGGTCGACGGGTTTTCCGGGCAGAACATCATGGAGAACGCGGCGTCCAGCGCTGCCCTGCCCCGTTCCAGATATTCCTCCGTCCCGAGTTCCCTGCCGTATTCGAGGATCAGCGGCGCAAAGAGACTCTGCCGCGCGTCGTTCAGCTCGGCGTCCGCGTTCATCACGCCGAAGCCGCCGACGACCGCAACGGGCAGCCCGTCCGGCTGAAAAGAGGACTGGTACGTCAGCATCCGGTCAAGGACCTCCTGCCCGGCGAGCAGCCATGTGCGGTCTCCCGTCGTTTTCCACGCCTCCATCATACCGAGCGCGGTAAAATACATGGAGAAATTGCACTGCTTGAAGACTCCGCTGCGCGGGACTCTCTCTCCGACGTGGTCGGACCAGTAGCGGCAGCAGGACCAGTAGGTCTCAAAGTCCTCCCAACGGTCCTCCGGGACGATCTCCTGCCGGATCGCGTCGAGCGCGCGCAGTGCCGCGTCCCTTGCGTCCGTCCGCCCGGTCAGGCGGGAAAAACGCAGGAGGAACGCCGCGGGCATAGCGCTCTCCGGGGATCGGTCCAGCACGCCCATCGGCTTCCCGTCCTTCCCGATCCACGCCGGGAAGAAGCCGTCTTTGGCCTGCAGCCGCAGAAGCCGGGAGGCAAACGGCGTCACGTAGGCAAGGAGGCGGGGATCCCGCTCCAGCTCCTCGTACCAGATCAGCATATAGTACGCGGTGAACGCCATATCGAGGATATGCCGCGGCGCGGTCTCCAGCCTTCCGTCAAACGGGTTGCGGTTGGAATTGCCGAAGAAGCGGTCCTCCCAGTTCTTTCCGTCCCGCGGTGCGATCACGGCGTCGAACAGTCCGTCCTCCTGCGGAAAGGACAGCGCGAGTTCCTTCGTCATCTCCGCATACCGGAGATATTCACCGTTCCCCGTCATTTTCGCGTAGCGGTACAGACCCGAGGCGCTGCGCAGAGAGCAAAACCACGCCTGATTCCAGATTGCCACCCGCTCAAGCTGAAGTTTTTCTCCGTCGTGATTCGGGCTCTGCAGCGCGGAGACGATCATCATCGGCGCGCCGACCTCCTTTCCGTTCACGGAAAAGGTTTGGAAGCAGACGTCCTTCCAGCTCCCGTACGCCCAGCGGTACGTCCGGTCGCAGAAAACGCGGTAATCGGGGCGGTCGGCATACGCCAGCTTCGCGTCCGCGGCACCGAAATGCCGCCACAGGAAGGAAAGAACTTTCCGGTACGGGTCCGGAAGGCGCTCGTCTGCGGTCAGGAGATAGAAGGAAAGCGTACTTCCCGCCGGGAAGAAGGCGCCCGGGACCTTTTGATACAAGATATGATCCGTGACCGCCGTCCGGCTTCTGCCGTAGGTCATCGTGCGGTGATCCGCGTCGAAGTCCAGAAAGGCGGGCTCCTCCCCGTCCTTCAGCGCGCGGACGTCCGGGATCAGGATCACGGTCTTCTCTTCTCCCATGGCGATCAGCGCGGGAGAGCGGAAAACGTGCTGCGCCGCCGCCATCCCCTCCGCGGGCGCCAGATGCGGCGTATAGATGTAGTCCGGAACGAAATTCAGGCAGAGCGAGACCGACGTCTCGTCCCTTGCCTCTTTTTCCGCGATCAGCGTTACGTGCGTAAAGCCGCTGTCTGCCTCTTCCGTGACCGCTCTTCCCGCCGCGTTCCCGAAAACCCGGGCGAATTCCGGCAGGATCCACGGTGTGCCGTTCATTTCACGTTCTGTCATGGTTTTGTCCTCTTTCTTCCGCATTCCGGACGTGCGCTGCCGTATTGCCATGTCCCCCGGTGCCGGATACGGTTTTTTCATTATTGTAATTATTATAACGCCCTTCCTCCGCTTCGTCAAGCGCATAAGCAAAAAAGGAGCTGCTGAAAAGATCAACAGCTCCCCGGACGATCAGACCGGTGGAAGTAAAGCGCCGGGCGCCCTTATTTTGTTTTTTTCTTTTTGCCGACGAGGATCGCGGTCACGGCGCCGACCGCCGCAACGACGGCAGCGATCCCTGCGATCAATCCCCACGGCGTTCCGGCGTCGGGCTTTTCCGCAGGATCGGTCTCTTTGCTCTCCTCCTGCCGTTCCTTCGTCTCCGCTCCGGCGTTGGGTTCCCAATCGGGCTCTGCGGTCTCACCGGCGCCGTCGTTTTCGTCGATCGCCGACTTGACGAGCGTCACCGTGTCGATCAGAGAATCGTCTTTCAGGGAATACGCCTCGAAGATCAGCTTGTTCCCCTCTGCCTTCAGTACCTGATAGGTCGGCGTGTTCTCGAGCTGGGTCTTGATCCATTCCCCGTTTTTGGAGTGCTCGTTGACGTAGAGCTCCCACATCTCGGTCGCGCAGCCCATGGTAATGAACACCGTGCCCTGCGCGTCGGTATAGGTATTGACGTCCTTCTCCGCGCCGTCGGCGTATTCCCCGCCGCGGATCAGATGCGTCCGGGCATAAACGTGGGTATGCCCGTCAAGGAAGAGATCGGCGTGATATTCGTCGAGCAGACCGCACACCCGGCTGTACGCTTCCGTGATCGTCTGCATCGAAGGATCCGGCACGTCGGAGGAGGGTCCGTAGATCGGGTAATGGGCACCGACGATCAGCCATTTGTAGTCCGGATACGCTTCGGCAGCCGCCTTGAAGACCGCGGAATGGTCGTACTTGTCCCACGTCCCGTCCTGCGAAATGTTCAGCATGACGAACAGTGCCTTGCCGTAGCGGAAATAGTAGTCCCCGATATTGGAGACCGCGGTATCCGGCATCTGGTTCGCCTGATTGAAGAACAGACGAAGATTCATCGATTCCGGCGAGGTATCGTGATTGCCGTTGACGATCGAGATCGGCTTGTTTTTCAGTCCCGCGGGCGTGAAGAATTCGTTCAGGTAGTCCAGTCTCGTCGTGTCCTGCATCTGGTCACCGAGGGACACGATCAGAGAGAAATCGAGGGTATCGGTATAATGCGCGAGAGAGTTCCGCCAGTTGTCACCGGAGGCGGACAGTTCTCTGCCCCAGTTCAGGTTCTCGATGATATGGATATCCGAAAGGACAAGGGCGGTAAAGTCAGAAGATGAGGGCGTACGGAAGGAGAACGCGGGAACGGTCCCGGTGCTGTCTCCGATCTCACTGACGTAATCGGTCAGATGGTTGAGGCAGGAAACGGTGACCTTCACCGCCCAGAGCTCGTACCCGTCTCTCGCGATCCCGGTCTTTTCCGCCTTCGCGGGATAGGTGACATAGTCGCTTCCCTTTTCCCGGTCGGCGGCACGTGCCAGCTTCAGCACGGGCTCCGCGGGCTCACCCCACACCGTCCAGTTGAAGCCGATCTCCGTCTCGTCGCTCCCGGGCTGCATCGTCAGATCAAAGGGCACGCCGGGAGTGATCGGTTCCTTGCCTTCGTCTTCCTTTTCAATCTTTCCGTTGACGGCAAAGGTCGTCGTCTGCGTCGTGCGGACGAGGCGAATGTCGTACAGCGCGTAGTTCAGCCCGGTCGAGGTGAGATTTTCCAGGCGGAAGCGGATCCAGCGGACCCCGTCCTCAAGATCCGGATCGCCGGAGACCCACTCGGCGTTCTGCTTGATGACGATCTCGTTCCAGCCGACGGTCAGATCCTTGAGCGCCGCCATCTTTGCCTGCTGGATCCAGCGGTCGCCGTTCGGCGTCACGTCGGTCCCGAACTCAACGAAAAGTCCGGAATCGGAATCGAGAAGACCGCGCAGCGATTCCTCGCTGCCGATATAGAACCACGCGGCGATCCCGAGATCGGAGTTCTTTTTCTTTTCAAAGGTCACGCCGAGACCGCTGACGTCGACCGGCTTCTGCACCGGCGTCATGGGCGCCCAGTAAACGACCGGGCGGTTGAAGCCGGTCAGGGACACGCCCTCTTTGCCCTCGGGCAGATAATCGGACGAGGCGGAAGAGGACGAGCCGAACGAATCTGCGTTCTCCCGCGTGATTGTAATAAAGGAAAGGGATTTGACGATCAGCCCTTCCCCGTCGGTCACTTCTTTTTTGACTTTTTCTTCTTTCGGGATCACGATCTCCCCTCCTTCCGCCGGGCGGCTCAGTGAAAACGTGTCGGTCTGCGACGTGCGGACCAGACGGATGTCGTTGATCGCGAAGTTCAGCCCGGTCGAGCCGAGGCTTTCGAAACGGATCTTGATCCAGGTGATCCCCTGCCCGATATCGGGCGTCCCTCCGGTCGTCCACGCGGGATTGTGCTTGACGACGACCTCGTTCCAACCGGTCTGCAGACCGGCAAGCGCCTTGCCAGCCGCCTGCTGGATGAAGGAGGGACCGCTCGCGGAATCGGTGGTGCCGATCTGCACCATCAGTCCGAAGGACGAGGTCAGCAGCGCGTCCCGGGTCTTGTCGTCCCCGAGCCAAAGCCAGAACGCAACGCCGAGATCGGAGGATCTGCCCGGCTCGTAATGAATGCCGAGCGTTTCAACGACCTCGACCGGTTCCTGCACCGGGGTGGAAGGCGTCCAGTACGGCACCGGACGGTTGAGCGCGGTCAGGCTCCCGGCAAGGGCGCCCTCCGGAACGTTCTTTGCGGAATAGGACGTCGAGCTGCCGAACGAGGACGCGTTGGAGGACGTGATCTCGATGAACGGGATCTCGTCCTGAATGACCGTTTCCTCCTCCGCGGAAAGCGGGAGAAGTGCGGCAGCGGGCAGGAGCGTCAGCACTGCCATCAGGACGGATAGAATGCGACGGCTCATGGTTCGATCCTCCTTACGGGTTTATCATTGGCCAAATGATATTCCTTCATTTATTATTATAGGTCAAACGGTATTCCTTCCCTTCGGAAGGACGGCGGTCAGCGGCGGAAGACCGCGACGCGGTCGTTCCCGCTGTAATCCTTCCCGATCTCCGTGCAGCCGAGCGCACGGAGGGCATCCCCCTGATCGTAACCGATCTCAAGGCAGAGAAACGCGCCGGGGGAAAGGTGCGGAAGATAATCGGCAACGAAGCGGCGGTAAAAGACGAGCCCGTCCTCCCCGCCGTCCAGCGCGCGGACCGGCTCCCGCCGTACCTCACGGGCAAGCGTCGGGATCACGTCGGTACGGATATAGGGGGGATTGGAAACGATCGCCGCGGTCCCTTTGGGAAGCACGGTCTGACACAGCACGTCGGCGTGCAGGAAGGAGATCCGGTCGGAAACGCCGTTCGTCTCCGCGTTTTCCCGTGCGGCGCAAAGCGCCTCCTCCGAGATATCGACCGCGAGCGCGGTGCAGTCGGGGCGGTGCTTCAGGACCGAGATCGCGATGCAGCCGGAGCCGGTGCAGAGATCGGTAAAGAAGGCGCCCTGCGGCAGGTGGGCGATCATATAGTCGACGAGATGCTCCGTTTCCGGGCGCGGGATCAGGCAGTCACGGTTGAGAACGAAGGTCAGACCGTAGAAATACCATTCGCCGAGGACGTAGCCGAGCGGTTCCCCGTGCCGCATCCGTTCCACGGCGTCCCGGTATTCATCCTCTCCCGGGTATTTTTCCCGCAGCATCCCCCGTTCTCTGAAGTCGGGACCGGGAGACAGAGTATCATTCTCCGTCATGTGCTTCATTCTCTTCCCCGGCCGTTTCCTCTGCCGGAGCTTCTGCTGCCGGAGTATCGGCATCTGACGCGGCATCGGTCTTCCGTCCCGCGTTCGGGTCAAAATCCGGGAACTCTTCCCGGAGCGCGGACTTCAGCGCGGCGATCGCGCACTCGATCTGTTCGGCGTCCGGCTCCTTCGTCGTGATGCGCTGCATCCACAGACCGGGAGCGGAAAGCGCACGGGTCAGGGCGTTGTCGTGCTTGCCCGCGAGAATGATGAACTCGTAGCCGATGCCAACCAGGACCGGGATCAGCGCCAGACGGCAGAGAATGCGGAGCGGCACGGGATCGGTCGGAATAAAGGGCAGCGCGCCGATGAGGATGCTGAGGAGCAGCATGACGAAAATGAAGCTCGTCCCGCAGCGCGGATGGAAGCGGATATACTCCTTGACGTTCTCGGGCGTCAGCTCGGTCCCGTCCTCGTAGCAGAAGATCGTTTTATGCTCCGCGCCGTGATACTCAAAGGTACGGCGGATGTCCTTCATCAGGGAGACGAGAGAAAGATACGCGATAAAGATCGCGATCTTGAACACGCCCTCGAGCAGGCTGGTCACGAGATGACCGAACGTCGTGTGAAAAAGGAGCGCCAGCCCCTTGACGATCAGCGCAGGAAGCCCGACGAAGATCAGCATGGCAAGCACGACGCCGAGGATCATCGCAAGGGTCATGATCACCCCGAAGAGATGTTCGCCGAAGACCTTCATCAGCCATTCCTCAAACTTGTTTTCCGGCTCCGTATCCTCGATCCCCATCGCCTCCGCCGAGACCGTCAGCGTCTGATAGCTGAGGATCAGCATCTCCACAAAGTTCACGACACCGCGGATCAGAGGGAGGTTGAGCAGCTTGTTCTTCTTGCGGACCGAGGTAAAGGTACGGTCGATCACCTCGATGCTGCCGTCTTCCTTCCGGACCGCGACCGAGCAGCGGTCCTTGCTCTTCATCATGACGCCCTCAAGCACTGCCTGACCGCCGACGACCCCGAGACGGGACGCGATCGGGTGCTGCGGGCGCTTCTTTTTTTCTGCCATATCAAAAAGTCCTTTCCGAATCGTTTCAATATTTATCATATTATTATAGCAAAGCAGCGGCGGAAAGTAAACAGAATTTTTATGAACAATTATTTTTCACCGGTTTTCCATATTCCGTCTTGCAGTTTGAAAATTTTGCAAAACAATTTATATAAAACTATTGACAAATTATATTGAATGTGGTATAATATGCATGAAGACAGAAAAGGAGTACAAAACCATGCCGAAAAGCGTCTACAGTCTGGTCCTGACCGATGAGATCATCGAAAAGATCGACCGTCTTGCCTACACCCGCAACACCAACCGATCCAACATGATCAATCAGATCCTCGCGGAGTACGTCTCCTACGTCACGCCCGAAAAGCGGATGCGGGACGTCTTCGACCGTCTGGAAACGATGCTGACCGGAGACGAAGGCTTCCAGCTGATGATGAAGCCGTCTGAAAGCATGATGAACCTCCGTTCCGCGATCTCCTATAAATACAATCCCACGGTACGTTACAGCGTGGAACTGTATCGGGAGGAGGGCGGAGACCTCGGGCTCCTGAAGGTCCAGCTGCGCACGCAGAACCGGGACCTGATCTATCTGATGAATCGCTTCTGTTCCCTCTGGACCGCTCTGGAGCGCCGCTCCGTCGGTCCGACCGAATGCGAGAGCGCGGACGGACGCTTCTTCCGGAAGCTGACCCTCCGCACCCGCGGGAACGCCCCGGTCTCCTCCCTTTCCGCGGAGGAGGCGGGAGAACTGATCGCCAATTACGTCAGCGCGTTTGACAGCGCGCTGAAAGCCTACTTTTACGAGCTGAACGATCCCGAACGCGCATCGGCTTCCGTCGCCTCGGTCTACGCCGCGTATCTGCGCCGCGCCGGGGAACGGTTCCTGTAACGGATAAGATCGCCTCCTCGCCGGATGGCCGGCGTTTGCCGGCAGAAAGAAAGGAAGACAGCCATGAACCCCGAAAAATTCACCGAAAACACACTCGACGCCATCCGCGGTGCCCAGGGCATCGCCGCGGAATACGGCAATCAGCAATTGGAGGAGGAACACGTTCTCCTTGCCCTGTTCCGTAAGGAAAACGGCCTGATCCCCGCCCTGCTCCGGAACGCCGGCGCGGACGACGACGCCATGGAAAAGGAAACAGAGGCGCTGGTCTCCGGCTTCCCCAAGGTCAGCGGCGCCTCAGCCGACAAACTCTACCTCTCCGGTACGCTGGACGCCGCGCTCCGGCAGGCGGAAGCGGAAGCGGCGCAGATGAAGGACGACTTCGTCTCCGTCGAGCACCTCTTCCTCGCCTTCCTTGCAAAGCCGACGGAGGGGCTGAAAAAGCTCTTCCGTTCTCACGGCGTCACGCGTCAGAACTTCCTTGACGCGCTCCGCAAGGTGCGCGGAAACGCACGCGTCACGGGCAAGGACCCGGAAGGCACCTACGACGTCCTCAAGAAATACGGGCAGGATCTGGTCGAGCTCGCAAGAGC